>NZ_JBEYCQ010000034.1:0-70877 GCF_040632905.1 Streptomyces sp. NPDC016469 | reverse complement strand
GTTTTTTTCACCCAAAACCACGGGGTCGGGGTTTGGGGTGGGGTATATTGTTTCACGTGAAACATGAGCGCCGACGCATTGAGCGGGAGCGAGAGCGTCAGCTCTGCGCCTCCCACCACTTCTTCAGTTCCGCGACCGCCACATCGTGCTCCAGCGGGCCGTTCTCCAGGCGCAGCTCCAGCAGGAAGGCGTACGCCTTGCCGATGACCGGTCCCGGCCCCACGCCCAGGATCTGCATGATCTCGTTCCCGTCCAGGTCCGGCCGGATCGCGTCCAGCTCCTCCTGGCTCTTCAGCTGGGCGATGCGCTCTTCAAGGCCGTCATAGGTGCGCGAGAGAGCGGCGGCCTTGCGCTTGTTCCGCGTGGTGCAGTCCGAACGGGTCAGCTTGTGCAGCCGCTCCAGCAGCGGGCCGGCATCCCGTACATAGCGGCGAACCGCCGAGTCGGTCCACTCACCGTCGCCGTAGCCGTGGAAGCGCAGGTGCAGCTCCACCAGCTTCGAGACGTCCTTGACCATCTCGTTGGAGTACTTGAGCGCCGTCATCCGCTTCTTGGTCATCTTGGCGCCCACCACCTCGTGGTGGTGGAAGGAGACCCGCCCGTCCTTCTCGAAGCGCCGCGTCCTCGGCTTGCCGATGTCATGGAGGAGAGCGGCGAGACGCAGAACGAGGTCCGGTCCGTCCTCCTCCAGGCCGATCGCCTGCTCCAGGACGGTCAGGGAGTGCTCGTACACGTCCTTGTGCCGGTGGTGTTCGTCGCTCTCCAGCCGGAGTGCCGGCAGCTCTGGCAGGACTTGCTGGGCCAGCCCCGTTTCCACGAGGAGGGACAGACCCTTCCGGGGGTGCGCGGAGAGCAGGAGCTTGTTCAGCTCCTCGCGCACCCGCTCGGCGGAGACGATCTCGATCCGGCCCGCCATCTCCGTCATGGCGGTGACGACCTCGGGGGCCACGTCGAAGTCGAGCTGTGCGGCGAACCGTGCCGCCCGCAGCATGCGCAGCGGATCATCGGAGAACGACGCCTCGGGCGTTCCGGGCGTACGCAGAACGCGCTCGGCCAGGTCCTTCCGGCCGTCGTGGGGATCGATGAAGTCCTTCTCGGGCAACGCGACGGCCATGGCGTTGACCGTGAAATCGCGCCGCACCAGGTCGTCCTCGATGGAGTCCCCGTAGGACACCTCCGGCTTGCGCGAGGTCCTGTCGTACGCCTCCGACCGGTACGTCGTGACCTCGATCTGGTAGCCGTGCTTCTGCGCCCCCACCGTGCCGAAGGCGATCCCGACCTCCCACACGGAGTCGGCCCACGGCCTGACGATCTTCAGCACGTCCTCGGGGCGGGCGTCGGTCGTGAAGTCCAGGTCGTTCCCGAGCCTGCCGAGAAGTGCGTCACGGACCGAGCCGCCGACCAGTGCGAGACTGAATCCGGCATCCTGGAATCGGCGGGCGAGGTCGTCGGCGACCGGGGCGACCCGCAGCAGTTCACTGACTGCGCGGTGCTGCACCTGGGTCAGGGCGCTGGGGTTGTCTTCGTTGGCATTCGGCACAACAGAAAAGGGTACGTGCACGGACCGGTCCGGGCGTCACCCATTTCCCCGGCCCTGCAAGACTCTCCCGATCATGCAGCACACTCCCCGGCACTTAGCCCCGACGCACCTCGTTACCATGCGGGGACGCAGCAACGGACGACGATCAACAGCAGTTGACGATGACGAGGGACGGGTACGCGTGGCCGAGGCGGCAGACATCCAGGGGATGAATCCCTCTCCTGCCCGCCGGTGGCTGCGGCGCACAGCCGCCGTGCTCGCCGGGGCTCCGCTCGTCGCCGCCCTGCTGGCCGGAGCCTCCGCCCCGCAGGCCCGGGCCGACGCTCCGGCCAAGGCTCCGACGGGTTCCAGCACGGTGTCGGTGTCCCTGGACGAGATCGCCCCCAGCGCCCCGGAGAAGGGGGACACGCTGCGGATCTCCGGGACGCTGACCAACAAGGGCAAGGAGACGGTCACCGACGCCCAGGTCGACCTGCGGGTCGGCCCCCGCCTCTTCAGCAGGACCGCTATCGACACGGCCGCTCGGCGCACGGGATACCTGCCCGGTACCGACCCCTATCCGATCGGGGGCAAGTACACGGTCCAGATCGACAAGCTGCGCTCGGGAATCAGCCAGGACTTCACCCTGTCCGTTCCCGTCAGCAAGCTCGGCCTCGGGGACGACGGGGTCTACCAGCTGGGCGTCTCGCTGTCGGGACGCACCTCGCACACCCTCTACGACCAGGTGCTCGGCATCAAGCGGACCTTCCTGCCCTGGCAGGACGGCGACCGCGACTCCAAGGTCGGCATCAGCTACCTCTGGCCGCTGATCGCGTCCGCACACCTCACGGCGGAGACCGGCTCGGACGAGCAGCAGACCCCGGTGTTCGCCGATGACGACCTCGCCGCGGAGATCGCGCCGGGCGGCCGACTCGAACAGATGGTCTCCCTGGGCAGCCGACTGCCCGTGACCTGGGTCATCGATCCGGACCTGCTGGCCGGTGTCGATGCGATGACCAAGCCCTACCGGGTCAAGTCCGGTGACACCACGGTCGCCGGAACGAACCAGGACGTGGCCAAGAAGTGGCTGACCTCGCTGGAAGCGGCCGTGTCCGAGGGCAAGGTCGTGGCCCTGCCCTTCGGTGACCCGGACCTGGCCTCGATCGCCCACCGCGGCAAGAACGTCTCCGGCACCCTCAGCCACTTGCAGACCGCCAGTGAGGTCGCCGGGATGACGGTGGAGACGATCCTCCACCTGAAGCCGTCCACCGACTTCGCGTGGCCGGTCGACGGTGCGGTGGACCCCTCGATCGTGGACGTCGCCACCTCGGCCGGTGCCCACCATGTGATCGCCCGCAGCGACAGCCTCGACGAGACCGGGAATCTGGTCTACACGCCGTCCGCCGCCCGCCCGATCGGCGGCGGCACCACGGCGGTCGTCGCCGACGCGAGGCTCTCCACGGCCTTCCAGGGCGACATGGGCAACGCCGGGAGCTCCACGCTCGCCGTGCAGAAGTTCCTCGCCGTGACCCTCGCCCTGGCCGAGCAGGACACGGACAAGGACCGGTCCGTCGTCGTGGCGCCCCAGCGCACACCGACGGTCGCTCAGGCGCAGTCGATGGCACGCGCCATCGACGCACTGGGCGGCGACCGCTGGACGAAGTCCGAGGGCCTGGCTCAGGCGGCGGCGACCAAGCCGGACTCCGAGGCCACCACCGACGTACCTCCGGCATCCCGGTACCCGAAGAAGCTGCGCCGCCAGGAGCTGCCCACGCAGGCGTTCCAGGACATCAAGTCCATCCAGTCCTCGCTCGACAACTTCCAGGTCATCCTCACCCACCCCGAGCGCGTGGTGACCCCCTTCGGCAACGCCGTCAACCGGTCCATGTCGACGTCGTGGCGGGGGAGGCCACTGGAGGCCCAGCAGTACCGGGACTCGGTCCACACGTATCTGCAAGGGCTCGTGGGCGAGGTCCAGCTCGTCCCGAAGTCGGACATCACCCTCTCCGGCCGCAGCGCCACGATCCCCGTGACCGTGCAGAACAGGCTGCTGCAGGACGTCGATCACCTGGTGCTGCGGCTGAAGTCCGACAACGCGACCAGGCTCAAGCTGAACGACGGCGGCAGCATCGCGGAGCAGCCCATCCAGATCGGCGCCGGGCACAGCCAGTCCGTGAAGTTCGACGCGGCGGCCAACATCAACGGCCAGGTCCAGATGACCGCGCAGCTCTACACCGAGGACGGGACTCCGTACGGCCAGGAAATGGCCTTCACCGTAAAGGTCTCCGAGATCACCCCGACGGTGCTTCTGGTCATCGCCGGCGGGCTCCTGCTGCTGGTGCTGGCGGGCATCAGGATGTATGCACATCGCAAGCGCGCCAACGCGGGCGGCGCGGCGGGCGACGACGGCAGTGAACCCGAGCAGCCGAGTGACCCGACGCCGGACACCGGTCCCGAAAGCGCGGAGCCGTCGGGCACGGGTGAGAAAGTGGACCGTTGAGCGATGTCTGTCGTGGCCGGTCGGCCGGGGACGATGAGGTGGGGTTTCGATGAACGCGCCGTACGACGGTGACCGCGGTCAGGGTACGGGCGGGGCCGGGTACTCCGGCGGCCCTCCGGTGCCCCCTGACCCGCAGCAGCAACCGGCCCCGGACCCGTATCTGCAGTCCGCGTACGACTACGACCCGTACCGGGCCCAGGATCTCTCCGCCCAGGACCCGGTGGACGAGGCGTTGTACGACCGCGCCGCGCATCCGCCGCCGCCTCCTGGCACCTACCAGCAGCCGCAGCCGCTCTATCAGCAGCCTCCGGCGCCCCAGTACGCCCCCGACCCCCGTATCTGGGCCCAGACGCCGCCGCCCGAGCCCGCCGGACCCTCGCGCCACCTCCCGTACGGCGACAATGCCGCGACGACCCAGTTCGTGGGTGTGGACGACCTCGTCACGCAGGCTTCCGCGAACCGCGACGAGCCCGACGCCTTCGCTCACCTCTTCCGCGACCAGGAGGGCCCCGCGAACCCCGGCGCCTCTCCGGCACCGGCCCAGCCCGAACCCGCCCCGGCGCCGTCCAAGTCCGGCGGCCGCGCCTCCAGCCTGCTGAAGTCCAGCGCCGTCATGGCGGCCGGAACTCTCGTCTCACGCCTCACCGGCTTCGTCCGCAGCCTCGTGATCACCGCGGCGCTCGGCGCGGCCCTGCTCGGCGACAGCTTCACCATCGCGTACACGCTGCCCACGATGATCTACATCCTCACCGTGGGGGGCGGCCTCAACTCCGTCTTCGTCCCCCAGCTCGTCCGCTCGATGAAGGACGACGAGGACGGCGGCGAGGCTTACGCCAACCGGCTGCTGACCCTGGTGATGGTCGCCCTCGGCCTCATCGTCGCCGTGGTGGTCTTCGCGGCCCCCTGGCTGATCCGGCTGATGTCCTCGACGATCGCGGACGACCCGGCGGCCAACAACGTCGCCGTCACCTTCGCCCGCTACTGCCTGCCCACCATCTTCTTCATGGGTGTGCACGTCGTGATGGGCCAGATCCTCAACGCCCGCGGGAAGTTCGGCGCGATGATGTGGACCCCGGTCCTGAACAACATCGTCATGATCTTCACCTTCGGGATGTTCATCTGGGTCTACGGAACGTCCCACGAGTCCCACATGGGCGTGCAGACGATCCCGCCGGAAGGCGTGCGGCTGCTCGGCATCGGCACCCTGCTCGGCCTGGTCGTGCAGGCGCTGGCCATGGTCCCGTACCTGCGCGAGGCCGGCTTCCGCTTCCGTCCGCGGTTCGACTGGAAGGGCCACGGGCTGGGCAAGACGATAAAGCTCGCGAAGTGGACGGTGCTGTTCGTCTTCGCCAACCAGGCCGGTGTGCTGGTCGTCACCCAGCTCGCGACCTCGGCCGGCAAGGCATCCGGAACAGACGGCGCGGGCTTCCTCGCCTACTCCAACGCCCAGCTGATCTGGGGCATGCCGCAGGCGATCATCACCGTCTCGGTCATGGCCGCTCTGCTGCCCCGGATCTCCCGGGCCGCCCACGACAACGACCCCGGCGCCGTCCGCGACGACATCTCGCAGGGGCTCCGCAATTCCGCCGTGGCCATCGTCCCGGTCGCCTTCGCGTTCCTCGCCCTGGGTGTGCCGATGTGCACCCTGCTCTACTCGTCCAGCGGCCCCGAGGCCGCGCGCTCCATGGGCTTCATCCTGATGGCCTTCGGCCTCGGCCTGATCCCCTACTCCGTGCAGTACGTGGTGCTGCGCGGGTTCTACGCGTACGAGGACACCCGCACGCCCTTCTACAACACCGTCATCGTCGCCCTGGTCAACGCGGTGGCCTCCGCCCTCTGCTACGTCGTGCTGCCCGCCCAGTGGGCCGTCGTCGGCATGGCCGCCTCGTACGGCCTGGCGTACGCCGTCGGCGTCGGGATCGCCTGGCGCCGGCTGCGCAACCGCTTGGGCGGCGACCTGGACGGCGCGCACGTGGTCCGCACCTACGCCAGGCTGTGCCTCGCCGCGCTGCCCGCCACGGTGGTCGGCGGGGCCGTGGGCTTCGGCCTCCTGCGGGTGCTCGGGGATGGCGCGTTCGGCTCGCTCGTCGCGCTGGTCTGCGGCGGTGCCCTGCTGCTGGGAGTGTTCTTCGTCGCGGCGAGGAGAATGCGGATCGAGGAGATCAACGGCATGGTCGGCATGGTCAGGGGGCGGCTCGGCCGCTGAGGCCGGCCGGCCCGCACAACCATCGCCGGTCTCCGCGTGTCGTGCATAGCGCCGGAGTGTGGGCACAATTGGCGTGACTGTGCAGGGCAGAGCTGGCTGGCATCGCGCAACGGATGGGGAGGCAGGAACGACGGTGGCGGAACGTAGCACGGCTGCCGTCGACGTGGCCGACAACAGCGGGAACGAGCCGCTGGCCGCCAAGGCGGACGAGGCCACGACCGACGGCACGGCAGAAGCGCAGGACGCGGCGGACACGGGCTCCCAGGAGGAGAACGACGAGAAGGCCGCATCGAAGACCTTCCCGGCCGCCCCGGATCTGCACAGCGGTCACAAGCTGGCCGGCCGGTACCGGCTGGAGGAATGCGTCACCCGTCTGGACGGGTTCAGCAGCTGGCGTGCCGTCGACGAGAAGCTGCGCCGCGCGGTGGGAGTCCACCTCCTGCCCGCGGACCACCCGCGGGCTCGCTCGGTCCTGGCCGCCGCCCGGTCCTCCGCGTTGCTGGGCGACCCACGCTTCGTGCAGGTCCTCGATGCCGTCGAGGAGGACGAACTCGTCTACGTCGTCCACGAGTGGCTTCCCGACGCCACCGAGCTCACAGCGCTGCTGAGCGCGGGCCCGATGGACGCCCACGACGCGTACCAGCTCGTCAGCCAGATCTCCCAGGCCATGGCGGCCGCGCACCGGGAGGGCCTGGCCCACCTGAGGCTCACGCCGGGGGCCGTGCTGCGCAGCTCGTCCGGCCAGTACCGCATCCGGGGCCTCGCGGTGAACGCCGCCCTGCGGGGCATCACGTCCGACGGCCCCCAGCGCGCCGACACGGAGGCGATCGGGGCTCTGCTGTACGCCGCGCTGACTCAGCGCTGGCCGTACGAGAGCGATGCGTACGGGCTCACCGGGCTGCCCAAGGGAATGGGGCTGCTCCCGCCCGACCAGGTGCGGGCCGGAGTCCACCGGGGCCTCTCCGAGGTCGCCATGCGGGCTCTCGCCAACGACGGCGCCACGGCGTCCCGCCAGGAGCAGCCGTGCACCACGCCCGACGAGCTCGCCAAGGCCGTGGCGGCCATGCCCCGCATCCCCCCGCCCGAGCCCGTCTTCACCGCCCCGCCCGAATACCAGCGGACCACCTACCAGCAGGGCACGTACGGAAGGCCGGCGGCGGCCGGTGCCGTCGTCACCCAGCCCGTCGTACCGGTGCCTCCCGCGCCGTTGCAGAGCCGCACCGGCAAGGCCCTGAAGTGGGCTGTGTCCGCTCTGCTGATCGCCGCCCTGGGCCTGGGCAGCTGGCAGCTCGCCGAGACGCTCATCGACCGGGACAACAACTCCGGCGGGGACCCAGGCACCACTCAGTCCAACCCGCAGAACAACGACGCCCCGCCGGTCGAAAAGAGCAAGCCGGTCCCGATCGTCACCGCCCAGGACTACGACCCGCTCGGCCCCGACGGCAGTGAGAAGCCGCAGAGCATAGGCAAGGTCTACGACGACGACCCGAGCTCGTACTGGTACACGGACTGGTACGCGTCGGCCGAGTTCGGCAATCTGAAGACAGGCGTCGGCGTCGTCCTCGACCTCGGCTCGACACAGCGCGTCGGCAAGGTGGACGTGTCCTTCCTCGGCGGCGCCACCTCGGTCGAGCTGCGTACCGCCGGCGGCTCCACGGTACCGACCGAGCCCACCGGCTTCGACACGGTCGCCCAAGGGGCGGGAACCCTGGTGTCGCTGAAGCCCGCCAAGCCTGTGCAGGCGCGGTTCCTGCTCGTCTGGCTCACCAAGCTCCCGCCGAGCGGCGAGGGGAACTTCCGGGGGAAGGTCTCGGACATCAAGGTCACCAGCTGACGGCTTCGACCAACGGAAAATGGGGCAGGGCCGGATCCGAGGATCCGGCCCAGCCCCATTTCCTTGCCCGCGAGCCGATTCAGCGGTCAGTACGAAGGCGTCTTCGAGTGGAGGCTCACGTTGTCGTACTGGGACCAGCCTTCCGCATATGAGGAGAGCGGATCCTTGTCGTACACCATCGCCGTGTAGCAGGTATAACTGCCGAGCGACGAGCTGTAGGAAAGCTTCGTGCAGTTATAAGATTTACCGTCCGAGTTCCGCACGATCTGGGCCTTGCCCCACACGTCCTCGGAGAGGCTGATCCGTGCCCACGCGGTGTGGCACTTGACGCTGTACCGCAGCTCAATGGCACCGAGCGTCCAGCTGGAGGTGCCGATCAGCGCGCGCTTCACGGTGGTGGCGTCGCCGGAGCACCCGGCGGAAATGGGATTCTTCCCGTCCATCGAATAGGTGGCCGCCTGCGCGCTCCCCGGAATCAGCGCCACGAGCACGGGTGCGGTGAGAACGGCCGGGAGTACCTTTCCCAGGTATCGCTTCACATGCTTCTGCATCACATGGTCCCCTTTCTGATTTCCCTCAATATAGGACGGACAGGGCACTTCCGAAGCATGAGCGAATCGCGCCTTTTATCATTCATACAATCGAACCGAGCTCGCCATTTACTTCCCGGCGTGGATCGGATTGAATGCACGGATGGCGACAGCTGAGGGGGGTGACCGCGAGCGCTACGGCGCCGATGCCTCCGATCCACCGAGCGACGCGGACCTCCTGGCCCGTCACGTCGCCGGAGACGCGGACGCCTTCGGCGAGCTGGCTCGACGCCATCGCGACCGCCTATGGGCCGTGGCCCTGCGGACGCTGGGCGATCGCGAGGAAGCGGCCGATGCCGTACAGGACGCCCTGATCTCCGCCTTCCGCGCCGCCCACACCTTCCGGGGCCAGTCCGCCGTCACCACCTGGCTGCACCGCATCACGGTCAATGCGTGCCTCGACCGCGTCCGCAAGGCCGCTTCCCGGAAGACTTCGCCCGTCGACGACCCGGAACGGCTCGACCAGCTGCTGGAACCGCATGAGTCCGCGGAGGCCCCGGCGGAACGCCACGATCTCCACCGCGAACTCCTCGCCGCGCTGGCCACCCTCCCCGCCGAGCAGCGCGGGGCGCTCGTCCTCGTGGACATGCAGGGGTATCCGGTGGCGGAGGCCGCTCGCATCCTCGATGTACCCGTGGGCACCGTGAAGAGCCGTTGCGCGCGGGGCCGCGCCCGACTGGCACCCCTGCTGGCGCATCTTCGTAGCGATGGGCGCGCCGGAGAAGCGCCCGGTACGGAAGGGAACCGGACGCCCAGAGCATCCGTCCCACCCGCAGCCGGACCACGAGACACGGGCGCGAGCGACCCCACTGTAATGAAGGGCGGAGGTGGACACCGATGACGTCAGCACCCGGCACGACCCAGCACCCGGAAGTCTCGGAAATCTCCGACCTGACCGAGGACCTGCTTCCCGAAGGCCGCGCAGCCGAGATCCGCAGCCACCTGGACGCCTGTGAGCCCTGCAGCGATGTCCTCACCGCATTGGAAGAGATTCGCGGGCTGCTCGGCGAACTGCCCGCCCCCGAACCCATGCCCACAGACATCGCCGACCGTATCGATGCCGCTCTCGCTACCGAGGCGCGCAATCATCGCGCGGAGCCGGATGCGGCGCCCGATGTTTCACGTGAAACAGAGCGCGTGCAGATAGCCGAGGGTTCTCCGTCACGGTCACATCCCCCGGATCGTCCGGCTGGACATGGCCGCGCGAACACGGGTCCCGGCCGGCACCTCGGTCGGAAGCGCCTCCGTACCACCCTCCTCGCCTCCGCGCTGGGGGCCGCTGCCCTGGTCGGCATGAGCGTCTTCGTGATGCAGAACATCCCGGGATCGAAGAGCAGCGATACCTCTGCCTCCGGGCTCAGCCAGGACACGGCGGCCACAGCCCCGAAAAGCCGATCACAGGAGTTCTCCGCCGCCACCCTCGAGGACCGGGTACACGAGCTGCTGGACACAAGCACCGGCGCGGAGAGCTCTCAGAAGCCCAAGGGCAGCGCAGAGGCTCCCTCTGTCGGATCCCAGTCCTCGCCCCGGACCCGGCCCTCGCTCCAGGCGGGTCCCTCGGACTCCATGTCTCCCGACTCCCCACTCCGGGCCCCCGCTGTGACCGTTCCTGCTTGCGTAGAAGAGGGCATCGGCCGGAACAGCCCGGCCCTGGCCATCGAAAGAGGCAGCTACGAGGGCGCCGACGCGTTCCTCGTCGTCCTGCCCCATCCCACGGATCCGGCCAGCGTTCAGGCGTATGTCGTCGACGCGGCCTGTGTAGGAGCCGAGCCTCCCTCCAAGGGAAAGCTGCTGCTCACGCACGCCTACAACCGCCCCTGATCATCACGCCGCCAGCCGCCCCGGCACGTCGGGAATGCATCCCCCGTAGGATCCGTTGGGTGGGGTGAGAGTCGTTGAACCGGCCCCAGTAGGCGTGGACAGTAGGCAGTCTGCAGAGACGAGGAAGAAACCCGTGAGCGACGTGCGTAATGTGATCATCATCGGCTCCGGCCCGGCCGGCTACACAGCCGCCCTGTACACCGCGCGCGCCTCGCTGAAGCCGCTGGTTTTCGAAGGGGCCGTCACCGCCGGTGGCGCGCTCATGAACACCACCGACGTGGAGAACTTCCCGGGCTTCCAGGACGGCATCATGGGCCCCGAGCTCATGGACAACATGCGCGCCCAGGCCGAGCGCTTCGGCGCCGAGCTGATCCCGGACGACGTGGTCTCCGTCGACCTCACCGGTGACATCAAGACCGTCACCGACACCGCAGGCACCGTCCACCGTGCCAAGGCCGTCATCGTCACCACGGGCTCCCAGCACCGCAAGCTCGGGCTCCCCAACGAGGATGCCCTCTCCGGACGCGGCGTCTCCTGGTGCGCGACCTGCGACGGCTTCTTCTTCAAGGACCAGGACATCGCCGTGGTCGGCGGTGGCGACACTGCGATGGAGGAGGCAACCTTCCTCTCGCGCTTCGCCAAGTCGGTCACCATCATCCACCGCCGCGACACTCTGCGCGCCTCCAAGACCATGCAGGAACGCGCCTTCGCCGACCCGAAGATCAAGTTCGCATGGGACAGCGAGGTCGCCGGAGTCAACGGCGAGCAGAAGCTCTCCGGCGTGACGCTGCGCAACACCAAGACCGGCGAGACGTCCGAGCTGCCCGTGACCGGCCTGTTCATCGCCGTCGGCCACGACCCGCGCACCGAGCTCTTCAAGGGCCAGCTCGACCTCGACGACGAGGGCTACCTCAAGGTCGCCGCGCCCTCGACGCGCACCAACCTGCCCGGTGTCTTCGGCGCCGGCGACGTTGTCGACCACACCTACCGCCAGGCGATCACCGCGGCCGGCACCGGCTGCTCCGCCGCCCTCGACGCCGAGCGCTTCCTCGCCGCGCTCGCCGACGACGAGAAGGCCGCACCCGCGGCCGCCGTCTGACCCACGCCTCACTCATATCCCCACACACCCCGCGAAGTTAGGAGGCCGCCGTGGCCGGCGCCCTGAAGAACGTGACTGACGACTCCTTCGAAGAGGTCGTCCTCAAGAGCGACAAGCCTGTGCTGGTGGACTTCTGGGCTGCCTGGTGCGGCCCGTGCCGCCAGATCGCCCCGTCGCTGGAGGCCATCGCGGCCGAGCACGGCGAGATCGAGGTCGTGAAGCTCAACATTGACGAGAACCCGGCCACCGCCGCCAAGTACGGCGTCATGTCCATCCCGACGCTGAATGTCTACCAGGGCGGCGAGGTCGCCAAGACGATCGTCGGCGCCAAGCCGAAGGCCGCGATCCTCCGCGACCTCGAGGGCTTCATCGCCGGCAAGGACCAGTAAGGCAGAAGCTGCGTCCGCTTGTTTCACGTGAAACGGGCCCGTCCGCCCCTGGACGGGCCCGTTTTGCATTGCGGCGTTGAGCGCGCACCTCACAATGGCCGCAGCGCAGGTTCCTTCTGTACTGCCCCCAAGAGCCGGTCCAGGGCCATCTCGACGTCTTCTTTCCAGGAGAGCGTCGTCCGCAGTTCAAGCCGCAGCCGAGGATGCACCGGGTGCGGGCGCACCGTCTTGAACCCCACCGCCAGAAGATGGTCGGCGGGCAGCACACAGGCCGACTCCTTCCACCGGGCATCTCCGAAGGCTTCGATCGCCTTGAAGCCCCGACGGATCAGATCCTTGGCAACGGTCTGCACCATCACCCGCCCCAGCCCCTGCCCCCGGTAGCCCGGCATGATCAGCGCGGTCATCAGCTGAACAGCATCGGGGGAGACGGGGCTCGTCGGGAAGGCGGTGGCGCGCGGAACGTACGCGGGTGGTGCGTAGAGCACGAAGCCGGCCGGCACGTCATCGACGTAGACCACCCGCCCGCAGGAGCCCCATTCCAGGAGCACCCCGGAGATCCACGCCTCCTTCTCCCGGTCGGATGTCCCGCTCTTGACGGCGGCCTCTCCGCTGACGGGGTCGAGCTCCCAGAAGACACAGGAGCGGCAGCGCCGGGGAAGGTCGGGAAGGTTGTCCAGCGTGAGCGGTACGAGCCGACGCCCCATGAAGGCTGTTCCTCACTTCTCGCGCCCACTGCGTCATGGACGGAAATGCCCTGCCGGAACGCATCGTAACCACCGCCGGATCAAGCCGACACCGTGACAGAGCAAAGGGCGGGCTGTATTCCGTGAACCGGAAACAGCCCGCCCTCACCGTTCGGCGTGCGTCAGCTCTCGTCGTCCTCGGCCGACTCCTCGGAGGGAGCGCGGTCCAGGACTCGGCCCTCGCCCGGGGCGAGGCTGCCGAGGATGCGGTCCAGGTCCTCCATCGAGGCGAACTCTACGACGATCTTGCCCTTCTTCTGCCCGAGGTCGACCTTCACCCGGGTCTCGAACCGGTCGGAGAGCCGCGACGCCAGATCGGAGAGCGCCGGAGAGAGCCGCGCCCCCGCCCGGGGGCCCTTGGCCTTCTTGGCGCTCGTGGGCCGAGAGCCCATGAGCGTCACGATCTCCTCGACCGCACGCACCGAGAGCCCTTCGGCCACGATGCGATGGGCCAGCTTGTCCTGCTCCTCGGAGTCGTCCACCGACAGCAGTGCGCGCGCGTGGCCCGCCGACAGCACCCCGGCGGCGACCCGGCGCTGCACGGGAGGGGACAGCCGCAGCAGACGCAGGGTGTTGGACACCTGCGGCCGGGAACGGCCGATCCGGTCCGCCAGTTGGTCATGCGTGCACTTGAAGTCCTTGAGCAGCTGGTCGTAGGCGGCCGCCTCCTCCAGCGGGTTCAGCTGAGCCCGGTGCAGGTTCTCCAGGAGGGCGTCCAGGAGCAGCTTCTCGTCGTCCGTGGCCCGGACGATGGCCGGGATGCGCTCCAGGCCCGCCTCGCGGCAGGCCCTCCAGCGCCGCTCACCCATGATGAGCTCAAAACGGTCGGACCCGATCTTGCGCACCACGACCGGCTGGAGAAGCCCGACCTCCTTGATGGAGGTGACCAGCTCCGCGAGCGCGTCCTCGTCGAAGACCTCACGAGGCTGACGCGGGTTCGGCGTGATGGAGTCGATCGGCAGCTCGGCGAAGTACGCGCCGGCCACATCGCCCGAGACCGTCGGCTCGGTCCCCGACATCGGCGAGCTCGGCTCCGGCACGACGGGAGTGGCCCCGAGCGTGGCCACCTTGGCGGCCGCCACACCCCGCTCCGTGGTCAGAACGGGCGAAGAAGCCCCGGAGCCGGCGGACGACAACTGCTTCTCCTGGGGAGCGGCTGGGATCAGGGCACCGAGCCCTCGCCCCAACCCTCGACGACGCTCACTCACTGGATCCCCTCCGAATTGCTCTGCTGACTGATCGAACCGCCCGAGTGGGCGTGCTGTCCCTCGTAGTGCACCCCAACCCCTCGCAACGCGATCTCGCGGGCTGCTTCGAGGTAGGACAGTGACCCGCTGGAACCGGGATCGTACGTGAGCACGGTCTGCCCGTAGCTCGGCGCCTCGGAGATGCGGACCGACCGGGGAATGCTGGTCCTCAGCACCTCCTTGCCGAAGTGGCTGCGAACCTCCTCCGCCACCTGTGACGCCAGCCGGGTCCGACCGTCGTACATGGTGAGCAGGATGGTCGAGACATGGAGATCGGGGTTCAGATGGCCCCGTACCAGCTCGACGTTCCGCAGGAGCTGACCCAGCCCTTCCAGCGCGTAGTACTCGCACTGAATAGGGATCAGCACCTCCGCACCGGCCACCAGCGCGTTGACCGTCAGCAGGCCCAGCGAGGGCGGGCAGTCGATCAGGATGTAATCCAGCGGCTGCTCATACGCCTGGATGGCACGCTGGAGTCGACTCTCCCGCGCCACCAGCGACACCAGCTCGATCTCCGCACCGGCGAGATCGATGGTGGCCGGGGCGCAGAAGAGACCTTCGACGTCCGGGACGGGCTGGACCACGTCGGAGAGCGGCCTGCTCTCCACCAGAACGTCATAGATCGAGGGGACTTCGGCGTGGTGATCGATGCCCAGAGCCGTCGAGGCGTTGCCCTGCGGGTCGAGGTCCACCACCAGAACCCGTGCCCCGTGAAGTGCCAGCGACGCGGCGAGGTTGACCGTCGAGGTGGTCTTGCCCACCCCGCCCTTCTGGTTGGCCACGACCATGACGCGGGTCTGCTCGGGTCGCGGCAGTCCCTCGCCGGCTCGGCCAAGGGCCTCCACCGCCAGCTGTGCCGCACGACCGATGGGTGTGTCGTCCATCGGCGGCGGTGTTTCACGTGAAACACCGTTCCCCGCCGATTCGGTTCGGGGGCCGGGGACCGGATCGGTCATCGGCCCCGCGATGTTGGCGTCGGACCGCAAGGATTCACTCTCCTCGACTTCAGGCTCGCAATGAGCAGAGCCTGTCATGGTTTCGGGGTCGTGAACCAGCGAGGCCCGCTCTTCTGTGGATGAAACCACTTCTGTGGACAACTCCGTAGCCCTAACGGGCCTGCGATGGGGAGGGGCGGCTGCCTCATGACCGCGGCCGATGATTCCATGCAGCAGAGAACGACGTTTCACGTGAAACACGATGCCTCCGCAGGGTAGCTACAGAGCCACGACACTCCGCGCAGGGTTCAGCGACGACGTCGCGTCCGGCTGGTCCGCGCTGCCTTGGCTCGCTTTGCGGCGAACCTCACACCTCCCGGGCTCTCGCCGACCACCACCCGGACCACAGTGGACGTCGGGTCGACCACGCCCTCGCCGACATGCAGCACCTCTGTGTCCACCACGCCCAGCTTGCTGAGCGCGGCCCGAGCCCCGTTGATCTCCTCCTCGGCGGTGTCGCCCTTGAGCGCGAGCATCTCGCCGTACGGGCGCAGCAGGGGCACGCCCCAGCCGGCCAGCCGGTCCAGCGGGGCCACCGCCCGGGCAGTCACCACATGCACCGGCTGCAGGGAGCCAAGTACCTCCTCGGCCCGGCCCCGGACGACCGTCACATGATCGAGCCCCAGCAGCTCCACGACCTCCTGGAGAAAGTTCGTCCGCCGCAGCAGCGGTTCCAGAAGGGTGATCTTCAGGTCCGGGCGCACCAGCGCCAGGGGAATGCCCGGCAGCCCGGCCCCCGACCCCACGTCGCAGACCGTGACCCCCTCGGGGACGACCTCGGAGAGCACCGCGCAGTTCAGCAGGTGCCTCTCCCACAGACGCGGAACCTCGCGTGGCCCGATCAGTCCGCGCGTGACCCCCGCGTCGGCCAGCAGTTCCGCGTACCGGACAGCCTCGGGAAAGCACTCACCGAATACTTCCCGGGCCTCGTCGGGCGCTTGGGGAAGCGCTACTTCCTCCGTCACGGGGGGACCGTCCTTCCGTACCGCACTACCGCACCATGGGTGGCTGTCTATCAGGCTGACAAAGATCGGCCCCGTCTGCGAACAGACGGGGCCGACAGGTAAGGAGCCGGTCAGGCCGGCAGGACGACGACGAAGCGCTGCGGCTCCTCGCCCTCCGATTCGCTGCGCAGGCCCGCCGCCGCGACCGCATCGTGCACGACCTTGCGCTCGAAGGGCGTCATCGGGTCCAGCTTCACCGGCTCACCAGTGCTCTTGACCCTGTCCGCCGCCTTGGCACCCAGCTCGGCGAGCTCCGTGCGCTTCTTGGCCCGGAAACCGGCGATGTCCAGCATCAGACGGCTCCGGTCACCGGTCTCGCGGTGCACGGCGAGCCGAGTCAGTTCCTGAAGCGCCTCCAGGACCTCACCGTCGCGCCCCACGAGCTTCTGCAGCTCGCGCGCCGAGTCGCTGATGATCGAGACCGCGGCCCGGTCCGCCTCGACGTCCATGTCGATGTCGCCGTCGAGGTCGGCGATGTCGAGCAGGCCCTCAAGGTAGTCCGCTGCGATCTCCCCTTCCTGCTCAAGGCGGGTCAGGGTGTCGCTGCCCTCAGCGGCCGTGGAGATGGTGCCTTCCGTCACGGATGGACTCCTTCTTACTTCTTGGACGGGTGCTTGGGCCGCTGCGGGCCCTTGCGCTGTCCGGACTTGGCTTGGCGTGAGGAGCCGGACGCGGTCTTGCCCGCCGGCTTCGACTTGTCGTCCTGCGCGGTGCTCTTCTTCAGGGAAGTCTTGGACGCCGGCTCGCCTGCGTCGTCCTCCTTGGCACCGCCCTGGTGGACCGCACCGGTCTGGCGCTGCGCCTTCGTCTGCCGCTTGGGCTGCTGGCGGCGCTGCGGGGCTCCGCCCTCGGCCTCGGCGACGGCGGTGTCGCTCTTGGCCACCGTGCCGTCCTCCTGGGGAGCGAGCCCCAGCTTGGCCAGTCCGACGACGAACTTGCGCTCGATGTCATTGCGGTCCGGGCCCTTGGCCACGATCCGCTTGACGGTGTTGCGCCGGGTCCGGCCACGGACCTCACCGTGCGCGGTAACGCTCTTCAGCACGCGTCCGAGGTACTGCTCCTGGGCCTTGCTGCCCGGCGTCGGGTTCTGGTTGATCACGTACATCTGCTGACCCATGGTCCAGACGTTCGTGGTGAGCCAGTAGACGAGGACACCGACGGGGAAGTTGATGCCCATGACCGCGAAGATCAGCGGGAAGATGTACATCAGCATCTTCTGCTGCTGCATGTACGGCGTCTTGACCGTCAGGTCGACGTTCTTCGTCATCAGCTGGCGCTGCGTGAAGAACTGCGAGGCCGACATCATCACGATCATGACCGCGGTGACGACCCGGACGTCGGTCAGCGAAGCGCCGAGGGCATCGACCTTGTCCGCGCTGTCCATGAACTTGGCGGCCAGCGGAGCGCCGAAGATGTGGGCCTGCCGGGCGCTGTCCAGCAGCGACTGGTCGATGACGCCGATCTTCTTGTTCGATGCGATCGCGGAGAGTACGTGGTACAGCGCGAAGAAGAACGGCGACTGCGCGATGATGGGCAGGCACGAGGAGAGCGGGTTGGTACCCGTCTCCTTGTACAGCTTCATCATCTCTTCGGACTGACGCTGCTTGTCGCTCTTGTAGCGCTCCTGGATCGCCTTCATCTTCGGCTGGAGCAGCTGCATGTTCCGCGTCGACTTGATCTGCTTGACGAACAGCGGGATCAGGCAGATACGGATGAGCACCACGAGGGACACGATGGACAGACCCCAGGCCCATCCGGTGTCAGGGCCGAAGATCGCCCCGTACAACTTGTGGAACTGGACGATGACCCAGGAGACGGGCCAAGTGATGAAGCTGAACAGACTGGCAATCGTGTCCACTAATCAGGCTCCTTGAGCTTTGGGCGAAGTCTCTGCGGCCGAACTCGGGAGCTCGGTGGCCGAACCCCCGGGAGGCACGTCAGCGGCGGAGTCCCCGCCCTTGCTGCCGCGTAGGGCGCTGCGCAGCAGTTCGTGCCACCGCGGACGTTTGCGTGGTGGTACGTAGTCCACGCCGCCGGGTGACCACGGATTGCATCGCAGGATGCGCCAGGCTGTCAGCGCCGTGCCCTTGATCGCTCCGTGCCGGTCGATCGCCGTATATCCATAGTGGGAACACGACGGGTAGTAACGGCAGACAGGCCCGAGAAGTGGGCTGATCGTCCACTGGTACAGCTTGATGAGAGCCAGCAGCGGGTACTTCATCGCACGCCCCCTCCCAGCAGCCGCTGCAAGGCGGCGTCCAGGTCTCGGGCCAGCTGTTCATGGCCGGCGTCGCCCGCTCCGGGCAACGCTCGTACGACAACCAGGCTACCGGGGGGCAGCAGGGCAAGCCGTTCTCGGACCAGGTGGCGAAGCCTGCGCTTCACCGCTGTGCGGACGACCGCACCACCCACGGCTTTGCTGACAACGAAACCCGCACGCGGCGGGGGAACGTTCTCCCCAGGCACGTGCGGGTCGGTTGCACCGCTTCGTAGATGGACGACGAGGAGCGGACGACCGGCCCGGCGTCCTCGTCGTACCGCGGTCGCGAAGTCCTCGCGCCGCCTCAGCCGATTCTCGGAAGGCAGCACGTCATGACGACCTGTACGCGATCAGGCGGACAGGCTGGCGCGACCCTTGCTACGGCGGGACGCGAGAATCGCGCGGCCGGCACGGGTACGCATACGCAGCCGGAAGCCGTGGGTCTTCGCGCGACGACGGTTGTTCGGCTGGAAGGTGCGCTTGCTCACTCGGGGGCTCCAGAAATGACTCGTGTGTTGGCGGGACATCGCCTGGCTGTCACCGTGCGCCCACGAGAGACTCGCGTAAACGCCCTAGTGCACCGCATTCACAATCACAGATCGTGATCTTTGCCCATCGGAGGCAGGCGGCAGCAGCCATCGACAACTCGACCTGGTCACGGTACGCGCGGCTGCGCCATCCGGTCAAACCGACCCTGTCGGACCCCCCATTGTGCACAGGCTGTGGACAACGACTTGAACGTCGCGGGTCGGGCTGACTACCGTGGCTGAACTCCGGTTCTTTTTCTTCCCGCCTGCCGGTCCTCACCCACCCCGACCCATACCGTCCCGAGAACCACACATTCGTGGGACCAGCGAGAGAGCGTGCCCTGTGGCTGACGTACCTGCCGATCTTGCCGCAGTGTGGCCGCGAGTGCTGGAGCAGCTCCTCGGGGAGGGGCAGCAGGGCATCGAGCCGAAGGACAAGCAGTGGATCGAGCGCTGCCAGCCGCTCGCCCTGGTGGCCGACACCGCGCTGCTTGCCGTTCCCAACGAGTGGGGCAAGCGGGTCCTCGAAGGCCGCCTGGCCCCCCTCATCAGCGAGACGCTGAGCCGCGAGTGCGGGCGCCCCATCCGGATCGCGATCACGGTCGACGACTCCGCGGGCGAACCGCCGGGCCCGCCGGCGCCCCCGATGCACCAGTCCCCCCAGCCGTCCCACCGCTACCAGGGCCCGCAGCACGACGAGGGCCGGCACGGCGACGGGTACGACGGCTACGGGACCCGGTCCTCGGACGACGGCATGCCCAGCGCGCGGCCCGCCTACCCGGACTACCAGCAGCAGCGCCCGGAGCCCGGCGCCTGGCCGCGAACCCAGGAGGACCTGTCCTGGCAGCAGCCCCGGCTCGGCGGATTCCAGGACCGCGAACCGTCCCCCGACCAGTGGCGCGAGCCGTACGGCGGCCGTTCCCCGCAGCAGCCGCAGCACGACTACCGCCCGCAGCCGCCGGAGCGCCAGGGGTACGACCCGCAGCACGGCGAGCGTTCCCGCCCCGAGCACCCGGAGCCGCAGCACCGTCCCGGCGCCGGCACCGGCCGTCCCGGGGGAGCCCCGGGCCCGATGGGCGCACAGCCCGCACCGGCCCCCGGCCCCGGCGAGCCGCACGCCCGGCTGAACCCGAAGTACCTCTTCGACACCTTCGTCATCGGTGCCTCGAACCGCTTCGCGCACGCCGCGGCCGTGGCGGTGGCCGAGGCGCCCGCGAAGGCGTACAACCCCCTGTTCGTCTACGGGGAGTCGGGACTCGGCAAGACCCATCTGCTGCACGCCATCGGGCACTACGCGCGGAGCCTCTACCCGGGCACCCGGGTGCGGTACGTGAGCTCCGAGGAGTTCACCAACGAGTTCATCAACTCGATCCGCGACGGCAAGGGCGACACCTTCCGCAAGCGGTACCGCGATGTCGACATCCTGCTCGTCGACGACATCCAGTTCCTGGCGAGCAAGGAGTCGACGCAGGAGGAGTTCTTCCACACCTTCAATACACTGCACAACGCCAACAAGCAGATCGTGCTCTCCTCCGACCGGCCGCCGAAGCAACTGGTCACTCTGGAGGACCGGTTGCGGAATCGTTTCGAGTGGGGGCTGACCACCGACGTCCAGCCCCCCGAGCTGGAGACCCGGATCGCGATCCTGCGCAAGAAGGCGGTGCAGGAGCAGCTCAACGCGCCTCCGGAGGTGCTGGAGTTCATCGCCTCCCGTATCTCGCGCAACATCCGTGAACTGGAGGGCGCTCTCATCCGGGTGACGGCCTTCGCGAGCCTCAACCGGCAGCCCGTGGACCTGGGGCTCACGGAGATCGTGCTGAAGGATCTGATCCCGGGTGGCGAGGACACGGCCCCGGAGATCACGGCGAGCGCCATCATGGCGGCGACCGCGGACTACTTCGGCCTGACGGTGGAAGACCTCTGCGGATCGTCGCGCAGCCGGGTGCTGGTGACGGCCCGGCAGATCGCCATGTACCTGTGCCGCGAGCTGACGGATCTCTCACTGCCGAAGATCGGTGCGCAGTTCGGCGGCCGGGACCATACGACGGTGATGCACGCGGACCGCAAGATCCGGGCGCTGATGGCGGAGCGGCGCTCCATCTACAACCAGGTCACCGAGCTCACGAACCGCATCAAGAACGGCTGACGGCGCCCCGCGCCGACACCCGCACGTACCCCGAGGGCGCTGTGCGGACTCGTCAGGAGTCCGCACAGCGCCCTCCTGTGTTCCCCGAAAGCCGGCTCGCAACCCCCTGCGCAGGGCTCCGGACACCGGTCGGCCGTCCACCGGTCCCGCTGCTGGAGGTCCCGGTCTGTTCGATTAATCGGGAGGTCACGGGTGTTCTCCACAGATCCGGGCACTTTTTTCCCTCCACAGCCTGGGGATCCAAAAGTTGTCCATACTGCATCCACAGGCAGAACCTTCGGGAGAGCATCAGGCCAGCTCAGCGGGTTGGGGATTTGTGGTCAACGATGATCCACAGCCTGTGGACAAAATTTTCGTCCACAGGCCGGGCCCGGGGTTGTCCACCGACTGCCCACAGGTCCGAGGCCGTTTTCCCCAGCAAGAGCCCGCTTCTCCACACCGCTGTCCACTGTTCGGCAACACGACAGGCCCCGTCACCAGCCCGAGTGAAAGGCGTCACACCAAGAGGCAGGGTTGGCCTGTGGGGAACGGGGGTAAAGCTGGGGACAGACCTGGGGAGAAACCGCCCTCCCCTGTGTACGGGTTGTGCACAACTTCCGGCTGTCCACAGAAAGCCCGGGTTGTCCACCGGTTCCACCCACAGGGTCGGTGGATAAAAAACCGGCTCTGAGCTGCGAAAACGGGGTTATCCACGGTTTCCACAGGGCCTACTACTACCACCACTCATAGTTAGCTCGGAATCCGTTTCGAAGTGGGGCCTGTGCACAACTCGCCCTCGGAGCGCTCCGGGCTGCTCGCCGCGATTTGACCCCGAGCAGCAACGAGTGTCGGTGCGGTGCGTCAGACTGGTCCCCGGCGTCCTCCCCCTCTCTTCGGCGGAGCGACCCGACCAGACGACGAAGGCCGACAGGGCGAAAACAGCAGGAGGCGGTTCCGGTGAAGATCCGGGTGGAGCGCGATGTACTCGCGGAGGCGGTGGCCTGGGTGGCCCGCAGCCTTCCGGCCCGTCCGCCGGCGCCCGTTCTCGCGGGCCTTCTGCTGAAGGCCGAGGACGGCGCGCTCAGCTTCTCCAGCTTCGACTACGAGGTCTCGGCACGGGTCTCGGTGGAGGCCGAGGTCGAGGAGGACGGCACCGTCCTCGTCTCCGGCCGGCTGCTCGCCGACATCTGCCGCGCCCTCCCCAACCGTCCGGTGGAGATTTCCACAGACGGTGTACGGGCCACCGTCTCCTGCGGCTCCTCGCGATTCACCCTCCACACCCTTCCTGTGGAGGAGTACCCGGCGCTTCCGCAGATGCCGACCGCGACCGGCACCGTCCCCGGTGAGGTCTTCGCCTCCGCCGCCGCCCAGGTCGCCATCGCCGCGGGCCGCGACGACACGCTGCCCGTCCTGACCGGCGTCCGCATCGAGATCGAGGGCGACACCGTCACCCTCGCCTCCACCGACCGCTACCGTTTCGCGGTCCGTGAGTTCCTCTGGAAGCCGGAGGACCCGGAGGCTTCCGCCGTCGCCCTGGTGCCCGCCAAGACGCTGCTGGACACCGCCAAGGCCCTCACCAGCGGTGACACGGTCACCCTGGCGCTGTCCGGCTCGGGCTCGGGCGAAGGGCTCATCGGGTTCGAGGGCGCCGGGCGGCGTACGACCACCCGACTGCTCGAAGGCGACCTGCCGAAGTACCGCACGCTCTTCCCCACCGAGTTCAACTCGGTCGCCGTGATCGAGACCGCCCCGTTCGTGGAGGCCGTCAAGCGCGTCGCCCTGGTGGCCGAGCGCAACACCCCGGTCCGGCTGACCTTCGAGCAGGGCGTCCTGATCCTGGAGGCCGGCTCCAGCGACGACGCACAGGCTGTGGAAAGGGTCGACGCCGTGCTGGAGGGCGACGACATCTCGATCGCCTTCAACCCGACCTTCCTGCTCGACGGCCTCAGCGCCATCGACTCCCCGGTCGCCCAGCTCTCGTTCACGACCTCCACCAAGCCGGCGCTGCTCAGCGGCCGCCCGGCCGTGGATGCCGAGGCGGACGACGCGTACAAGTACCTGATCATGCCGGTCCGCCTCTCCGGCTGACCTCCCCCGGCCCCGCCCCGGCGGGGCCCGACGGGCGTGTTCAGCGCCGAGCACGCCCGGCGTCCTGTCCCCTTCCGGGCGTAGGCTCGGACTTGGGTACGAATCGGCACAACGCTAAGGAATCTCTGATGGAGCTCGGTCTCGTCGGCCTCGGCAAGATGGGCGGCAACATGCGCGAGCGCATCCGCCGCGCAGGCCACACCGTCATCGGTTACGACCGCAACCCGGATCTCGCCGATGTCCACAGCCTGGAAGAGCTTGTGGGCAACCTCAAGGGCCCCCGGGTCGTATGGGTGATGGTCCCGGCCGGAGCCGCGACCCAGTCCACCGTGGACGAGCTGGCCGAGCTCCTCTCGCCCGGCGACATCGTCGTGGACGGCGGCAACAGCCGCTGGACCGACGACGAGAAGCACGCGGAGGAGCTGCGCCGCAAGGGCATCGGCTTCGTCGACTGCGGCGTCTCCGGTGGCGTCTGGGGCCTGGAGAACGGCTACGCGCTCATGTACGGCGGCGACGCCGAGGACGTGGCGAAGGTCCAGCCGATCTTCGACGCCCTGAAGCCCGAGGGCGACTTCGGCGCGGTCCACGCGGGCAAGGTCGGCGCCGGCCACTTCGCCAAGATGGTCCACAACGGCATCGAGTACGCCATGATGCAGGCGTACGCCGAGGGCTGGGAGCTCCTGGAGAAGGTCGACTCCGTCACCGACGTGCGCGAGGTCTTCCGCTCCTGGCAGGAGGGCACGGTCATCCGCTCCTGGCTGCTCGACCTGGCGGTCAACGCCCTGGACGACGACGAGCACCTCGACAAGCTCCGCGGCTACGCGGCCGACTCGGGCGAGGGCCGCTGGACGGTGGAGGCCGCGATCGACAACGCGGTGCCGCTGCCCGCGATCACGGCGTCGCTCTTCGCGCGCTTCGCCTCGCGCCAGGACGACTCCCCGCAGATGAAGATGATCGCCGCGCTGCGCAACCAGTTCGGCGGCCACGCGGTCGAGAACAAGAAGTAACCCGCAACGAGGAGCGGGAGGGCCTACCGCCCCTCCCGCCGTCGGAGCACGGAGCAGGAAGCCGGGAAGGTCGGCGCACACCATGCACGTCACGCATCTGTCGCTGGCCGACTTCCGCTCGTACGCCCGGGCCGAGGTGTCCCTCGACCCGGGCGTCACCGCGTTCGTGGGGGCCAACGGCCAGGGCAAGACGAATCTGGTGGAGGCCGTCGGCTATCTCGCCACGCTCGGCAGCCACCGCGTCTCCTCCGATGCCCCGCTCGTCCGCATGGGCGCCGAGCGGGCGGTGATCAGGGCGGCCGTCACCCAGGGCGAGCGCTCGCAGCTGGTCGAGCTCGAACTCAACCCGGGCAAGGCGAACCGTGCCCGGATCAACAGATCGTCGCAGGTCAGACCACGTGACGTGGTCGGCATCGTGCGGACGGTGCTGTTCGCTCCGGAGGACCTGGCCCTGGTGAAGGGCGACCCCGGCGAGCGCCGGCGCTTCCTGGACGAGCTGGTCACCGCGCGGTCGCCCCGGATGGCCGGGGTGCGATCCGACTACGAGCGGGTGCTCAAGCAGCGGAACACACTTCTGAAGTCCGCCGCGATGGCCCGCAGGCACGGCGGGCGCTCCCTGGACCTGTCGACGCTCGACGTGTGGGACCAGCACCTGGCCGCGGTGGGCGCGGAGCTGCTGACCCAGCGCCTGGACCTGATCGCCACGCTCCAGCCGCTGGCCGACAAGGCGTATGGGGACGTGGCGCCGGGCGGCGGCCCGGTGGCGCTGGACTACCGCAGTTCCGTCGGCGGCGAGGCCGGCCCCGCACGCACGCGTGAGGAGCTGTACGGACAGCTCATCGAGGCCCTGGCCGGGGTCCGCAAGCAGGAGATCGAGCGCGGAGTGACGCTGGTCGGCCCGCACCGCGACGACCTGGTGCTGGGCCTGCGCGGGATGCCCGCCAAGGGGTACGCGAGCCACGGGGAGTCCTGGTCGTACGCGCTGGCGCTGCGTCTCGCCTCGTACGAGCTGCTGCGCGGCGAGGGCAACGAACCGGTGCTGGTGCTGGACGACGTGTTCGCCGAACTGGACGCCCGCCGCCGGGAGCGGCTGGCGGAGCTGGTGGCGCCGGCCGAACAGGTGCTGGTGACCGCGGCGGTGGACGACGACGTGCCTGGGGCGCTCGCGGGGACGCGGTACGCGGTGTCCGCCGGCGAGGTGGAGCGGGTGTGAGCGGCGCCGGTGAGGAGAAGGCCCCGGGCTCCGAGGACCGGGCGAAGCCGGCCGAGCCGTCCGGCGTGGACCTGGCCCGGGTGGCGCTGCGCGCGGCCAAGGAGCAGGCGCGGGCGCGCGGCGAGGCGGCGCAGCAGAAGAAGCAGGCCAGACGCGGGGGCGGGCTGCGCTCCGGGGCGCGGCGGGACGGCCGCGACCCACTGCCGCTGGGCGCCGCGATCAACCGGCTGATCACCGAGCGAGGCTGGGAGACCCCGGCGGCGGTCGGCGGGGTGATGGGCCGCTGGCCGCAGATCGTCGGTGACGACCTCGCCCTGCACTGTGTGCCCGTGCGGTACGACGAGGAGCCGGACCAGCGGGTGCTGACGGTGCAGTGCGATTCGACGGCCTGGGCGACGCAGCTGCGGCTGCTGGCTCCCCAGCTGGTGGCCCGGCTCAACGCGGACCTGGGCAACGGCACGGTCCGGATGATCAAGGTGCTGGGTCCCGGCGGGCCGCAGCACAGGTTCGGCCCGCTGCGTGCCCCGGGGAGCACGGGCCCGGGCGACACCTACGGCTGACCCGCCGCGACCTGGGCTTTTCCAGCCCGTACGCGGATGGGGGCCGGTGCGTACGGAGGGGGCGCGGGGCGTCCAGGGCGCCCGGGGGCCCGATTACGTGGCACGTGAAACCAGGTGGTGGTGAGCGGGCGTCCCTCACCGTAGCGGAGGGCTGACAGGCCGAAGCGCTCAACGCCTGCGTGAGCCCCTTGAGGCCCCGTCCCGGATATGGGGAGTCGTCAGCCGCTCATTCAGGGCGGCACATGCGTACTCAGGTGCCCGCAAACCCCCATTCGGGTCGGCGCTACCGGTAGACTGATGAACAATCCCGCGTCTGGCGGGATTCGTCGATACAAGCCGAACGACGCAGCCGCTCCCGCCTGCCCGGAGAACGGCCTGTGCTGTGCCAGAAAGGGCGCTTCGTGGCCGATTCCGGCAACCCCAACGAGAACATTCCGTCCACCCAGGGGGAGGGCGACGCCGCTCCCGCCCCGGCCGAGGCACAGCCCTCGTACGACGCCAGCGCGATCACCGTGCTGGAGGGCCTGGACGCGGTCCGCAAGCGACCCGGCATGTACATCGGCTCGACCGGTGAGCGCGGTCTCCACCACCTCGTGCAGGAGGTCGTGGACAACTCGGTCGACGAGGCCATGGCCGGGCACGCGGACACCATCGACGTCACGATCCTCGCCGACGGCGGGGTGCGCGTGATCGACAACGGCCGTGGCATCCCGGTCGGCATCGTGCCGTCCGAGGGCAAGCCCGCCGTCGAGGTCGTGCTCACCGTCCTGCACGCGGGCGGCAAGTTCGGCGGTGGCGGTTACGCCGTCTCCGGTGGTCTGCACGGCGTCGGTGTCTCCGTCGTCAACGCCCTGTCCACGCGGGTGGCGGTCGAGGTGAAGACCGACGGGTACCGCTGGACCCAGGACTACAAGTTCGGTGTCCCGACCGCCCCGCTGGCGCGTAACGAGGCCACCGACGAGACGGGCACGAGCGTCACCTTCTGGGCCGACGGCGACATCTTCGAGACGACCGAGTACTCCTTCGAGACGCTCTCGCGCCGCTTCCAGGAGATGGCCTTCCTCAACAAGGGCCTCACCCTCAAGCTGACCGACGAGCGCGAGTCGGCGAAGGCGACGGCCGGCGCGGACAGCGCCGAGGCGGTGGACGTTCCCGAGGAGGAAGTGGCCCGCTCGGTCACGTACCACTACGAGAACGGCATCGTCGACTTCGTCAAGTACCTCAACTCCCGCAAGGGCGATGTCATCCACCAGTCGGTGATCGACGTCGAGGCCGAGGACAAGGACCGTCTGCTCTCCGTCGAGATCGCGATGCAGTGGAACACGCAGTACAGCGAGGGCGTCTACTCCTTCGCCAACGCGATCCACACGCATGAGGGCGGTACGCACGAGGAAGGCTTCCGCGCCGCGCTGACCTCCCTGGTCAACCGTTACGCCCGCGACAAGAAGCTGCTCCGTGAGAAGGACGACAACCTCACCGGTGAGGACGTCCGCGAGGGTTTGACCGCGATCATCTCGGTGAAGCTGGGCGAGCCGCAGTTCGAGGGCCAGACGAAGACCAAGCTGGGCAACACGGAGGCCAAGACCTTCGTGCAGAAGGTCGTCCACGAGCAGCTGACGGACTGGTTCGACCGCAACCCCAACGAGGCGGCCGACATCATCCGCAAGGGCATCGCCGCCTCGACCGCCCGCGTGGCGGCCCGCAAGGCGCGCGACCTGACCCGGCGCAAGGGGCTGCTGGAGAGCGCCTCGCTCCCCGGCAAGCTCAGCGACTGCCAGTCGAACGACCCCACCAAGTGCGAGATCTTCATCGTCGAGGGTGACTCCGCAGGCGGCTCGGCCAAGTCGGGCCGTAACCCGATGTACCAGGCGATCCTGCCGATCCGAGGCAAGATCCTGAACGTCGAGAAGGCCCGGGTCGACAAGATCCTCCAGAACACCGAGGTCCAGGCGCTGATCTCGGCGTTCGGCACCGGGGTCCACGAGGACTTCGACATCGAGAAGCTCCGCTATCACAAGATCATCCTGATGGCGGACGCCGACGTCGACGGCCAGCACATCAACACCCTGCTGCTGACGTTCCTGTTCCGCTTCATGCGTCCGCTGGTCGAGGCCGGCCACGTCTATCTGTCGCGCCCCCCGCTGTACAAGATCAAGTGGGGTCGCGACGACTCCGAGTACGCGTACTCGGACCGCGAGCGGGACGCCCTGGTCGCGCTCGGCAAGCAGAACGGCAAGCGGATCAAGGAAGACTCGATCCAGCGCTTCAAGGGCCTCGGCGAAATGAACGCCGAGGAACTGCGCGTCACCACGATGGACATCGACCACCGGGTGCTCGGCCAGGTCACGCTGGACGACGCGGCGCAGGCGGACGACCTGTTCTCGGTGCTCATGGGTGAGGACGTCGAGGCGCGGCGCTCGTTCATCCAGCGCAACGCCAAGGACGTCCGCTTCCTCGACATCTGAGTCGGCCGTACAAGCAAGCCGCAGCGCGAAAGGACTTTGACCAGCAATGGCCGATGAGAACACCCCCGCACCCGTGACGCCCGAAGAGGTACCGCCCGTCGAGGGCGTGGGCATGCGTGTCGAGCCCGTCGGGCTCGAGACGGAGATGCAGCGCTCCTACCTCGACTACGCGATGTCCGTCATCGTCTCGCGTGCGCTGCCCGACGTGCGGGACGGACTCAAGCCCGTCCACCGCCGGGTGCTGTACGCGATGTACGACGGCGGCTACCGGCCCGAGAAGGGCTTCTACAAGTGCGCCCGCGTCGTCGGTGACGTCATGGGTACGTACCACCCGCACGGCGACTCCTCGATCTACGACGCCCTGGTCCGCCTGGCCCAGCCGTGGTCGATGCGCATGCCGCTGGTGGACTCCAACGGCAACTTCGGTTCCCCGGGCAACGACCCGGCCGCCGCCATGCGGTACACCGAGTGCAAGATGATGCCGCTGTCCATGGAGATGGTCCGGGACATCGACGAGGAGACCGTCGACTTCCAGGACAACTACGACGGCCGCAACCAGGAGCCGACGGTCCTCCCGGCGCGCTTCCCGAACCTGCTGGTCAACGGCTCCGCGGGCATCGCGGTCGGCATGGCGACCAACATCCCGCCGCACAACCTGCGCGAGGTCGCGTCCGGCGCCCAGTGGTACCTGGAGAACCCGGAAGCCTCGCAGGAAGAGCTGCTGGACGCCCTGATCGAACGGATCAAGGGCCCGGACTTCCCCACCGGCGCGCTGGTCGTCGGCCGCAAGGGCATCGAGGAGGCGTACCGCACCGGCCGCGGCTCGATCACGATGCGCGCGGTCGTGGCGGTCGAGGAGATCCAGAACCGCCAGTGCCTGGTCGTCACGGAGCTCCCGTACCAGACCAACCCCGACAACCTCGCGCAGAAGATCGCCGACCTGGTGAAGGACGGCAAGGTCGGCGGCATCGCCGACGTGCGCGACGAGACCTCCTCCCGTACCGGGCAGCGCCTGGTCGTCGTACTGAAGCGGGACGCGGTCGCCAAGGTCGTCCTGAACAACCTGTACAAGCACACCGATCTGCAGACCAACTTCGGTGCCAACATGCTGGCGCTGGTGGACGGGGTGCCGCGCACCCTGTCGATCGACGCGTTCATCCGCCACTGGGTGACGCACCAGATCGAGGTCATCGTCCGGCGTACGAAGTTCCGGCTGCGCAAGGCCGAGGAGCGGGCGCACATCCTGCGCGGCCTGCTGAAGGCCCTGAACGCCATCGACGAGGTCATCGCCCTCATCCGGCGCAGCCAGACCGTCGAGATCGCCCGTGAGGGCCTGATGGGCCTGCTGGAGATCGACGACCTCCAGGCGAACGCGATCCTGGAGATGCAGCTGCGCCGGCTGGCCGCGCTGGAGCACCAGAAGATCACCGCCGAGCACGACGAGCTCCAGGCGAAGATCAACGAGTACAACCAGATCCTGGCCTCGCCCGAGCGGCAGCGGCAGATCGTCAGCGAGGAGCTGGCGGCGATCGTCGACAAGTTCGGCGACGACCGGCGCTCCAAGCTGGTGCCCTTCGAGGGCGACATGTCCATCGAGGACCTGATCGCCGAGGAGGACATCGTCGTCACGATCTCCCGCGGCGGCTATGTGAAGCGCACCAAGACGGACGACTACCGCTCGCAGAAGCGCGGCGGCAAGGGCGTGCGCGGCACGAAGCTCAAGGAAGACGACATCGTCGACCACTTCTTCGTGTCCACGACGCACCACTGGCTGCTGTTCTTCACCAACAAGGGCCGGGTCTACCGGGCCAAGGCGTACGAGCTGCCGGACGCCGGCCGGGACGCGCGCGGTCAGCACGTGGCGAACCTGCTGGCCTTCCAGCCGGACGAGCGGATCGCGCAGATCCTGGCGATCCGCGACTACGACGCCGCGCCCTATCTGATCCTGGCCACCCAGGGCGGCCTGGTGAAGAAGACCGCGCTGAAGGACTACGACTCGCCGCGCTCCGGTGGTGTCATCGCCATCAACCTGCGCGAGACCGCGGACGGCGCCGACGACGAGCTGATCGGCGCGGAGCTGGTCTCGGCCGACGACGACCTGCTGCTCATCAGCAAGAAGGCCCAGTCGATCAGGTTCACCGCGACGGACGAGGCGCTGCGGCCGATGGGCCGCGCCACTTCGGGCGTCAAGGGCATGAGTTTCCGCGAGGGAGACGAACTGCTCTCGATGAATGTCGTCAGGCCCGGTACTTTCGTGTTCACTGCCACCGACGGCGGTTACGCGAAGCGGACCCCGGTCGACGAGTACCGCGTCCAGGGTCGCGGTGGCCTCGGCATCAAGGCCGCCAAGATCGTGGAGGACCGGGGCTCGCTGGTCGGCGCGCTGGTGGTCGAGGAGACGGACGAGATCCTCGCCATCACGCTCGGCGGTGGTGTGATTCGTACGCGAGTCAACGAAGTCAGGGAGACGGGCCGTGACACCATGGGCGTCCAACTGATCAATCTGGGCAAGCGGGATGCCGTCGTCGGCATCGCCCGCAACGCCGAGGCGGGCCGCGAGGCCGACGAGGTCGACGGACCCGTCGACAGCGACGCCGAAGGCGGGACGACCGAGGCGACCACGGCCGACGAGGCCGCCGGCAGCACGGTCGACAGCAATGTCGAGGACACCTCGTCCTCGACCGGGGAGCACGAGGAGTAGAGCGTGAGTGGAGCCACGGGCGCCGGTTCGGCCGCTTCCGGAGCGGGAGGTAACGGTGCCCGTGGCCCCGCCACGGACTCCCAAGGGGGCACTGTGACGGATACGCGGGGCCCTCAGCCCCAATACGAGGGTTACGCGACCGGGCCGCTGCCCGGCGAGCGGGAACCCGCACCCGGTCAGGCGGGCCCGTACCACCCGCCGCAGGCCTACCCCTCGCCTCCGGGCGGGACGCCGGGCGGTGCGGGGCCCTACGGCCCCCAGCAGGGCGTGGGACCGGCCCAGACGGCCCGCAAGCCGCGGACGGGGGCGCGGACCACTCCGCGTACCCGCAAGGCGCGCCTGCGCGTGTCCAAGGCCGATCCGTGGTCGGTGATGAAGGTCAGCTTCCTGCTGTCCATCGCGCTCGGCATCTGCACGGTGGTGGCATCGGCGGTCCTGTGGATGGTGATGGACGCGATGGGCGTCTTCTCCACCGTGGGCGGCACCATCAGCGAGGCGACCGGTTCCAACGAGGGCAACGGCTTCGACCTCCAGGCGTTCCTGTCGCTGCCCCGGGTCCTGATCTTCACCTCGGTCATCGCGGTGATCGACGTGGTGCTGGCCACCGCGCTGGCGACCCTGGGCGCCTTCATCTACAACCTGTCGGCGGGCTTCGTGGGCGGTGTCGAGCTCACGCTGGCGGAGGACGAGTAGCCCGGCGGGTATCGATTTTGGGACTGGCCCCGACGTGCGCTAATCTTCAGAAGTCAGCGCGACGGAAAAGCGCGGCGGGGCTATAGCTCAGTTGGTTAGAGCGCATCCCTGATAAGGATGAGGCCACAGGTTCAAATCCTGTTAGCCCCACCAGCACGAAGGCCCTCCACCGGAAACGGTGGGGGGCCTTCGGCGTTGCCGGAGGCGATTACGTGATCGCCTCGGGTCCTATCTCGTGGCCGTACGCCGGAACCGGCCGCGGACGGTCTCCGTGAGCGCGCCGAGGGCGAACGCCTGGACCAGGGCGCTGACGACGACTCCGCCGGCCAGGAACCAGTACGAGAGCTCGGCCGGGCCTCCCACCGCCGCGCCCACCATGGCGAACAGCAGGGAGGCCGGGGCGGTGAGGAGGAACGGCCAGACCCCGACGAAACCGGGGTCCCCGAAGACCGCGGCGGCCGCCTCGAACGCGATGGAGGCGCCGACGACGCCCAGGTAGACGGCGGAGACCGGGTTGGCGAAGGTCAGGCGGAGCAGGGCGCGCGCGTGCATGGGATCCCCCCGGAGTAGCGGTACTTGGTGGCCCCCATGCTTGTGGCCGGCCCTGCTCCGGGCGTGAGTACCCGTACTCAATCGGCATGTGTGTCCGCGCGGGCACACGGGAAAGCCCCCGTCCGGTGTGAACCGGCCCGGGGGCTCAGGGGATCAGGTGCGGCGGCGCTGTCACGGTGGGAGGAGCGAGGCGTCCTGTGCCGGAGTGCCGTGCGAGGCGCGGGCGGAGCCCGTGGTGTTCACGGTGTTCCTGGTGTCGGCGGACAGATGCCGGGTGGCGGGTGAGGAGCCGTGGGCCTCGGCCCGGATGCGCTGCTTCATCGTGGGCGGCAGTGCGCGGTCACGCGGAAGGGTCCATCGCACCGAAGGTCCGGTCGCGGTTGCGCGGGCGGCGGGGGTGTGTTCGTGGGCCGTGGCCGCCGGCTCCGTGTTCGTGTTCGTGGTCGTGGCCTGCGTGGCGGTGGCCGTGGAGCTCGCGAGGCCCAGGGCCGCGAGGAGTGCGAAGAACGCGGTGACGAAGGCGGTCCAGATGTTCTTGGCCGTGATGGTGCTCATGGCCCCTCACTTTCGGGTGGTCCGGTTTGCTTACCTTTCCGATGATGTGGATCCGGCCCGCGATTTCGTGGACCGACGCCGCGCATGCGCCGATCTTCAGATGAACACCACTCGTATGGTTCAACCGGCCCGCCCCGGCTTCCGGTGGGTGCTTCCGAGGGGCACGCACAGCGGGGATCCCGCCGCACGTCGGCAGGCGCCAATTGGGTTGCGGGGAGGTCACCGGTCGATATCGGCCGGTGTGTATAGTCGGGCGGCAGAAGTCCCCTACGCCAACGAAGGACGAGGTCGCGCGGTGAAGAAGCTTCTCCTGGTCGCACTGGCCGCCATCGGCGGGCTCCTCGTGTACCGCCAGATCCAGGCGGATCGCGCCGAGCAGGATCTGTGGACGGAGGCGACCGACTCCGTGCCCGCAGGTTCGGGTGCCTGAGACGGAACAGCCTGGTAGGAAGCCCCGGCCGCTGACGCGGCCGGGGCTTCGTGCTGTTGCGGGACCGTGACGGGTGTGCTCTTGAGTTCACGCAAGCGAATCAATAGCTTGCGCGAGCAACGATGCTGCGGCGCGAGCAAGGCGGGGGAGCGGACAAGCGGGGCGATTCGGCTGTGCCGCAGACAGTGACGGTGCGGGCGGGGCAGGATGGGCCGTCGTTGCGGTCGCGGGCGCGGGGGCTGCCGCCATGGCCGCGCTCCCGGCCGTGTTCGGATGTGTACACGGCCGTCGAAGGGCAGCCGCACGAATAACGAGGGGAAGCGCGTGATGAGGCGGCGCAGCAGGATGCGGGGGGCGCTCGCGGCGGTGGCGGTGGTGTTCGCGGTGGCGGCTCTGCCGGGACAGGCGTACGCGGCCGGTGCCCCCGGCTCGTACACCTTCGATCCGGACGCCGAGTCGGTCGGCGGTGCCGAGATCAGCGCGGAGGCGGCGAAGCTGAATCCGGGCGGGGCCTACAAGAGCGCGATCCGGAGCGGGCAGAAGCTGTACTACCGGCTGGACCTGGACGCGAAGACGAACGCCTATGTCTCCGCCGTCGTCGTCCCGAAGGGCAGTGGCAAGGTGGCGTACGGGGACGGGATCACGGTCAGCATCCGGGACAGCTCGGACGACGAGTGCAGCTCGCAGGGCGCCGTATTCGGGACCGCGCAGTACCCGCGCCCCATCGCCGCCTACGCCTCCCGGCGGGTCGACAAGGACGGCACCTGCCAGGACGCCGGTACGTACTACGTACTGATCGAGCGGGAGAGCAAGGCGACCTCCGACCAGGGGGAGTGGGACTTGGAGCTGCGTTACGCCTCCGAGCCGGAGCTCGCCTCGTCCGCGCCGACCACGGCCCCGACGTCCTGGCCCTCCGCCTCGCCGCAGCCGCCCGCCGCCGCCACGGACAACACCCGGCGCGGGGGCGCCGGTTACTACGACGCCACGAGCCTGGAGACCGGCGAGTGGAAGGACCGGATCGAGCCCGGGCAGACCCTCTTCTACCGGGTGCCGGTGGACTGGGACCAGCAGTTGTTCGCCACGGCGGAACTGAGCAACAGCACCTCCGAGAAGAGCGCGTACGTCAGCAGCGCGCTGGCGGTGTCACTGGAGAATCCCGCGCTGGGGCATGTCGCCGATGCGTTGCCCCCGTCCTATTCGGGAAAGCCGGTCTCCGTTTCCTTCGACCCGCTGCCCCCGGTCGCGTACCGGAACCGGTACGACTCCAGCGACGATGTCGGCGGGATGCGGTTCGCGGGCTGGTACTACCTCTCCGTATCGCTGAGCCCGGACGTCGCGAAGGCGTACGGGCAGAAGCCGATCGCGCTGACCCTCAAGATCAGCGTGAAGGGCGAGGCGGGGAAGTCGCCGTACAAGGGGGATGCCGGCATCTTCGCCGTGACCCAGGGCGACAAGGACGCGGCGCGGGAAGGGCAGAGCGGGGCGCAGGCCGCCGAGGCCCGGAGCGAGCGCGGCACGATGAAGCTGGTCGCGGCGGCCGGAATCGGCGCCGGCACCGTGCTGGTGCTCTGGCTGGGGGCGTGGACCCTGATCGCGCGACGCCGCGCGGCCGCCGCACCGGCCGCGCAGTCCCCGTACGGCGGGCCGCCCCAGGCCTGGTAGGCGGGGCGGCCTTGGCAGGCGGGGCGGCCGCCCTCGTACTCAGGCCTGGGTCAGCGCCCAGACGCCCACGGCGAAGCAGACCAGCGCCACCAGCAGGACCGGGACCGCCACCTTCGGGGACGGTCCCGGACGCGTTCCCGGGGCGGACGCGGGGGCCTGGAAAGGGGCCGCCCCTTGCTGGGGGTTCGTGTAGGGGTGGGTGAAGGACTGGTCGTGCGGACCGGGGGCCGGTGCGGCCGCGGGGGCCGCGTCGGGGTCGGTGTAGCCGACCGGGTTCGGGTAGCCGTACGGGGCCGCGGGCGCTGCGGTTTGCGGGGCGTGGTGTGCGGGAACGGCCGGCCCGGGAGGCGGGAGATGGAAGCTGCCCGTCTCGGACATGGAAGCCGGCGCGGAGGGGTAGGGCTGTGGCTGCTGCCCGCCGGGGTGCGGGCCGGTCGGCTGGGGCACCGCCGGCTGGGGAGCCGGGGCTTCCTGGGGCGACGCGGTCGGCTGACCGGTGGTACGGGGGCCCGGTGACTGCGCTGCCGCCGGCCCGCCGGAGCGCAGGGGGCCGTCGGGGCCGAAGCCCTCGGGCAGCGGGCCGATCTGGTCGAAGACCTCGACCGGCTCCTCGGCGTCCGAGGGCTCGGGAAGCATCTCGACGGCGGCGTTCAGGGCCTTGCGCGCACCCGTGGCGGTACGGAAGCGGTTCTGCGGATCCGGTTGCAGAAGCCCCGCGATGACCTGCCACAGCGGCTCCGGGACGCCGTCGGGGGCAGTGGGCGTGCCATGGGCGGCGAAGTGCTCGATGAGCTCCTGCGAGTCGGGCTTGGTGCCCTGGAGAAGATAGAGGGCGACCAGGCCCACCGCGAAGAGGTCCGCCGGGAAGTCCGGTTCGGCGCCCATCATCTGCTCGGGCGCGAAGTAACCGAGCGTTCCCACCACATAGTTGGTCTCGGTGAGACGGGGTTCGCCCTTGCGCATGGAGATGCCGAAGTCGGACAGCCGCAGATGCGGCCGACCCTTACCGGTGGCCTCCATGAGGATGTTGGCCGGTTTGATGTCCCGGTGTACGACGCCCTCGGCGTGCACCGTCGAGAGGCCGGACAGCAGCTGGTCGAGCAGGGTGCAGACGAACCGAGGGGGCAACGGGCCGTAGTCGCCGATGACATGGGCCAGCGAACCGCCGCTGACGAGGTCCATGGTGAACAGGACCTGGTCGTCGTCGGCGGCCCAGCTGGCCGGCGCCAGCACATGGGGGTGCTCAATGCGCAGCGCCTGCTCACGGACGAAGCGGAGCAACGTGTGCGCGTCGCTCTGCTGGAGCACCTTGGCCGCCACATAGCGGCGGCGCCGGTGGTCCCAGGCGCGCCATACGGCACCGACGCCACCGCGTCCGATCGGATCGACCAGTTCGTACCGTCCGGCGAAGACCTCACCCATGGCGCTGCGCCCGCTCCCCGTTCATGTTCCGGCCCGTGCCCCCGTACCGTGCGGGGCCTAGCTCTGGTGGCTCTCGTAGTGCGCCACCGCTTCCGCGGTGCGCCCCGCTCCGTACACCCGGAGGAACTCTGCCAGTTCCGGGTGCGTCGGGGCGAGGGAGTCCGCGGCATCGATGATGTCACCGGCCGCCGCGACCGAGCGCAGCAGCGACTGGATCTCCCGCACCACCCGTCGCACGGTGGGCGCCCCGCCGCTCGACGTGGTCTGGCCGGTGCCGGAGAGGACCGAGCCGCCCTGGGACTTCTTGATCTCCTCCATGCGGGCTGTGGCCTCGGCGGCGCTGACGCTGCCGTCGGCGACCTGGCCGGCCAGTTCCTGAAGGGCCTGGACCCGCTGGACGACCGCCGGGTTGCCGATCTTCGCGCGCTGACCGCTCATGAGCTGGGAGAGCATCGGAGCGGACAGCCCGAGTGCCGCGGCGAGGCGGGCCTGGTTGAGACCGAGGTCGTCGATCAGCCGGCGGAAGAGCGCCCCCAACGGCTCTCCGTACCAACTGCGCTGAAGATCTCTGGCTCTGGCCGTGGCCTCTTGCTGCGCTGCATCCATTGCGTCTCCCCTTCGCATTCGCTTCGCTGCTGCGAACCTCGACCAGCATCTTACGGAGCGTGGTCGCGCACGGGGAGTCCCCGAATTTTTGCAGGATCACGGGGGTGAGCCGGTACTCTGTTCTGCGGCGGTGGCCGGAACATCGAGGTGTTCGGGCTGCGTGCTGTCGGGGCCTTAGCTCAGTTGGTAGAGCGCTGCCTTTGCAAGGCAGATGTCAGGAGTTCGAATCTCCTAGGCTCCACATCCCCAGAGGTCCTCCGACCTGCGGAAACGCGGGTCGGGGGGCCTCTTTGCATCGGCCCGTGCCGGACCGCACGGCAGGCGGACAGGTTCTTCAAAGGTTCTTCATCGTTCCGCTCCTACGTTCGCCCTGCCCGCCGCACCCGCGGCCGGGCCGACAGGGAGAGCGGGAGAACGATGAGGACGAACCGGGTACGGCCGGCCGTCGCGGCCTCGGTCATGGCCTTCGTGCTGGCCGGCTGCGGCGGGAGCGACGGCGGCGCGGAGGTTCCGACGGCCGGCGGAGGCAAGGTGTCGGCACCGGCCGAGGGGGGAAAGGCCACGGACTACGTGGCCGCGTACGTGAAGGCGCAGCGCGCGTACGTGAAGTGCCTGCGGGAACACGGCGTCGACGCGCCGGACCCCGACGCGAAGGGCTTCATCGACTTCGGCGCGGGCGACCAGCGGCGTGAACTGAAGCAGGACCCGGAATTCAGGGCCGCCCAGGAGAAGTGCGCCGGGTACGTCTCCGCCGTGCCCGAGAGCATCGAGAAGGGCAACCAGCCCAAGCTGTCGGCCGCCCAGATCAAGGTGAAGCGCGACTACGCCGCCTGCATGCAGAAGAACGGCGCCGCCGACTTCCCGGACCCCGGCCCCGACGGCCTCGGCCAGGGCGAGTGGGATCAGAGCGCGGCCGGAGCCAAGCGGGCCGCCCGGATCTGCGGGCCGCTCATCGGCGTCCCCGAGAATCCGGGCCCGGGCAAGGGCTGAGCGGTGGAGACGGTGACAGACCTCGATGAGAAGCGTGGGGCCCGCGGACGGCGGGCGTCTCTCGTCGTCGCCGGTGCGGTCGTCGCGGCGGTGGTCGCGGTGGCCGGAGCCCTCGGGCTCGGCGGCGGCGGGGACGAGGGGCCGGAAGCCCTCCCCCGGGCCGGCTCGACCGTCCCCGTCACCCGGGCGACGCTGACCGAACGCACCACGGTGGACGGCACCTTGGGATATGGCCCCGAGATCCCGCTGCCGGTCAAGGCGACGGGCACGGTGACCTGGCTGCCCGCCCCCGGCACGACGGCGGAGCGCGGTGACACGCTGCTGCGCGTCGACGACCGCCCGACCGTGCTGCTCTACGGGGCGCTGCCGATGTACCGCGACCTGGGGCCGGCTCGGACCGCCCCGGCCGCCCCCGAGTCCGACGAGTCCGGTGAGTCCGGCGAGCCCGGCGAGCCCGGCGAGCCCGGCAAGGGTGCGCATCCGGCCGCCCAGGAGCCCGCGCCTGTACGGGGCATGGACGTCATGCAGTTCGAGACCAACCTCGCCGCCCTCGGCTACACGGGTTTCACGGTGGACGAGACGTTCACGGAGGGCACCGCCGCGGCGGTCGAACGCTGGCAGAAGTCGCTCGGTCTGCCGCAGACCGGCACGGTCGGCGTCGGGGACGTCGTCTACAGCGCCGGGCGGATACGGATCGGCCGACCGGGCGTCCGGCTGGGCGCCGCCGTCGGCGAGGGCGCTCTCAGCTACACGGGCACGACCCACAAGGTCGTCGTCAACGCCTCGGCGGCCGAGGCGTCGTGGGCCGTGCGCGGCGCCGGGGTGACGATCCGGCTGCCCGACGAGACCGCCGTGAAGGGGCGGGTGGCGTCCGTGGGGAAGCAGGCGGACGAGGCCGAGGGGGGCGGCGGCACGGGCGAGCGGGCGGCGACGGTGCCGGTGACCCTCACCATCAAGGACCAGGAGGCCGTGGGGAAATGGGAGAGCGGGCCCGTGACCGTCGCATACGTGGGGCGGCGGGCCGAGAACGTGCTGACCGTCCCGGTCGCCACCCTGGTCGCCCTCGCGGAGGGCGGCCACGGCCTGGAGAAGGCGGACGGCACGTTCGTCGCGGTGAAGACCGGGCTGTTCGCGGACGGGGATGTGGAGGTGAGCGGTCCGGCGGTCCGCGAGGGCCTGAAGGTGAGGATTCCGGAGTGAGCGGGGACTCCTGTGCACACGGCGGGGACTCCTGGGCACACGGCGGGGACGCTTCGGCACACGGCGGGGACGCTTCGGTGCCCGGCCGGGACTCTTCGGCGTACGGTGCGGGCTCGTCGGCGTCCAGCGGGGCCTCTGAGGCCCCCCGCGCGGACCCTTCGGCGGTCGTGGAATTCGACGCCGTCTCCAAGACGTATCCGGGCGGGGTGCACGCGGTCCGTGACGTCAGTCTGCGGATCGGACGCGGGGAGCTGGTCGCCGTCGTCGGCCCTTCGGGCTCCGGCAAGTCGAGCATGCTCCATCTGATGGGCAGCCTGGACCGGCCGTCCTCCGGCCGTGTGCTGATCGACGGCCACGACGTGGCGAAGCTGTCCGACCGGGAGGTCTCGGCGCTCCGGGCCACCCGGATCGGTTTCGTCTTCCAGCAGTTCCACCTGGCGGTCGGCGTCCCGGTGCTCGACGCGGTCGGTGACGGCCTGCTCTACGCGGGGGTGCCGCTGCGCCGCCGCAGGGCCCGGGCAGCCGCCGCGCTCGCCCGGGTGGGGCTCAGCCACCGCGTCCACCACCTGCCGCACCAGCTCTCCGGCGGTGAGCGGCAACGGGTCGCGGTCGCCCGCGCGGTGGTCGGCGACCCCTCGGTCCTGCTGGCCGACGAGCCGACCGGGAACCTCGACTCCGCTTCCGGGGCGGCCGTGCTGGAACTGCTGCACGGGCTGCACGCGGCGGGCACCACGGTCGTCGTCATCACCCATGACCGGGAGATCGCCGCCGGGCTCCCCCGCCGCCTCGACATGCGCGACGGCCGGCTGACCGGTGACGTCACCCGTGCCACGACGACCGGGGAACCCCGATGACGGACCGCACGCATACGCCCGGGCCGGCCCGGGAAGAGGCCGGGGACCGCTCGCCGTTCCCGCCCCGGCAGGCGCGAAACCGAAGGCGGGGCCCGTTCCGCCCGCGCCCCGCCCGGCTCCGCCCCGCCGATGTCGTACGGCTCGGCTCCACCGGGCTGCGCACCCGCCCCCTCCGCGTCTTCCTCTCCGCCCTCGGGATCGCCATCGGGGTCGCCGCCATGATCGCGGTGGTCGGCATCTCCGGTTCCGGCCAGGCCGAGGTGGACCGCAGGCTCGACGCGCTCGGGACCAACCTGCTGCGGGTCGCCCCCGGCGAATCCCTCTCCGGGGAGAAGGCCGAACTCCCGGAGGAGACCGTGGTGATGGTCCGCCGCATCCCGCCGGTGCGGGAGGTCGCCGCCACGGGCGAGACCGGCGCTCACGTCTACCGCAACGAGCGCATCGCCGTCGGGCGCACCGGTTCGCTGAGCGTCCTGGCGGCCGACACGGGGCTGCTGCCCGCCGTCGGCGGCCGTCTCCGCGAGGGCCGCTGGCTGGACTCCGCCACCGAGGAGTACCCGGCGGTCGTGCTCGGTGCGACGGCCGCCCAGCGGCTGGACGTGTACCGGCCGGGCACCCGGGTCTGGATCGGCGCCCGGTGGTTCTCGCTCATCGGTGTCCTCGACCCGGTCCCGCTCGCTCCGGAGCTCGACAGCGCCGCCCTGGTCGGCCGGCCGGCCGCGCGGACCTACCTCCGCTTCGACGGCCACCCGTCCACGGTCTACGTACGGGCGGAGGACAGCCGGGTCGCCGCCGTGCGGGACGTGCTCGCGGCCACGGCGTACCCGGAGAAGCCCGGAGAGGTGCGCGTCTCGCGGCCCTCGGACGCGCTCGCCGCCCGCGAGGCCACCGAGTCCGCGCTCACCGGGCTGCTGCTGGGGCTCGGCGGGGTGGCCCTCCTGGTCGGCGGGGTCGGGGTCGGCAACACGATGGTGATCTCCGTACTGGAGCGGCGTACCGAAATAGGGCTGCGCCGCGCGCTCGGTGCGACCCGGGCGCAGATCCGCACGCAGTTCGTGATGGAGTCACTGCTCCTGTCGCTCATCGGCGGACTCGCCGGAACGGTCCTGGGGACGCTGATCACCTCGGGGTACGCCCTCAGCCGCGACTGGCCTACGGTCGTGCCCGCGTGGGCGAGCGCGGCGGGCATCGGATCGACCCTGGTCATCGGCGCGGCCGCCGGGCTGTATCCGGCGGTACGGGCCAGCAGGCTCTCGCCGACCCAGGCGCTGGCCGGCACCTAACGAGAGGGGACAGGGTGAGCTTCCGGATCCGGGCCCTCGGCCTGCTGATGCTGATCGCGATGACCGCGACGGTGGCCACCGCCTGGCTGACCCTGCGCCAGGCCAACCGCCAGGTGCGGGAGACCGTCACGGCCGGTCAGCAGGACACCTCCCGGATCGCCGGGGAGCTGCGCGCGTACGGGCTGGCGCACGCCACCTGGGACGGGCTCGCGCCGACGGTCGCGGCGCTCGCGAAGGGCACCGGGCAGCGCATCCGGGTGGCCACGGAGACCGGCGCGCTGCTCGCCGACTCGGACACCCTGGCCGGCCGTGCACCGCGTGCGGTGAGCGGCCGGCCGCCTGTGCTGGTCGACGCGCGCCCCACGCTGCGGCTCGCCGGGGGACAGGTGCGGCGGGCCTCCATGAAGCAGACCGCCTCCGCCGTCGCCGCCTACCGTTCGTACGCCGCCGACGCGGCCTGCCTGACCCGCGCGGGGGCCGAGGCCGTCACCGGGACCGGTGCCTTCGGTGTGCCGACGGTGCGCGCGGACCGCAGGCCCGCCCAGTGTCCGGAACCCACGGACGCGTACGACTCGCTGACCCCCCGGGACCTCGACGCGCTGCGGCCGTGCGAGTCCGAGAAACGGTTCTCCGACTGTTTGCAGCGGGTCTTCGGCGAGCGCGTCGCCTCGGTGGCCCCGCCCCGCCTGGAGGTCGGGCTCGGCTTCCGGGACGAGTCGCCGCCCACCCTGGCCGTCGCGCCCACCGTGGCCGTCGCCGCGGGCGTCGCCCTCGTGGTCATCCTGGGCGGGCTGCTGCTGAGCAGGGCCGTCCTGCGCCCCGTACGCGCCCTGACGCTCGCCGCGAAGGGGCTGGGTGAGGGCGACCTGGGGCGGCGGGTGCCCGCGTCAGGACGGGACGAGATCGCGCAGCTCGGCGGGGCCTTCAACCGCATGGCCGACTCGCTCCAGGCGAGCGAGGAGCACCAGCGCCGCCTCACCGGCGACATCGCGCACGAGCTGCGCACCCCGCTGGCCAATCTCCGGGGCTATCTGGAGGCCCTGAGCGACGGGGTCCTCGAACCGACCCCCGAACTCATCGAATCCCTCCACGAGGAGGCGCTGTTGCAGCAGCGGATCGTGGACGACCTGCGGGACCTCGCGCTGGCCGAGGCGGGCACGCTGGCCTACCACCACAGGGACGTCGACCTCCGCGAGCTGCTGGAGACGAGCCACCGCGCCCACCTCCCCCAGGCACGGGGCGCGGGCATCACGCTGGCCCTGGAGGCGCCACGGCCGGTGCATGTGCGGGCCGACCCGGACCGGCTGCGCCAGGTCGTCGGCAACCTCGTCGGCAACGCGCTGCGCGCCACCGCCCCGGGGGGAACCGTGACCCTGGCCCTCCCCGGGGACGGCGACCGGGCCGTCGTGGAGGTACGCGACACGGGCACGGGGATAGCCGCCGAGGACCTGCCACGGCTCTTCGACCGGTTCTGGCGGGCGGACGCCTCGCGGGACCGGGCCACCGGAGGCAGCGGTCTGGGCCTTTCGATCGCCCGCCAGATCGTCGCCGACCACGGGGGCGCCATCGAGGTGCGCAGCACGGTCGGGGAGGGCACGACGGTCGCGGTCGCTCTTCCCCCGGCGCGGGGCGGCCAATCCCAGACAGAGGGTGAAACCTCAGGAGGGCGCTGAGACGGGACCGTCCGCGAGGCGGTAGCCCCTGCCGTAGACCGTCTCCACATGGCGGGGGCCGTCCGGGCCCGTCCCCAGCTTCCGCCGCATGTTCATCACATGGGCGTCGACGGTCCTTTCCAGCACGTCCCGGTCGAAACCGAAGACGCGCTCGATGATCTGGGCGCGGGTGAAGACCCGGCCCGGCTCCCGGGCGAGCGTCTCCAGGATGGCGAACTCCTTCGCGGTCAGCTCCACCGGCCGGCCCGCCACCCGGACCTCGAAGCGCGCGGTGTCCAGCTCCACCTCGCCGACCCGCAGTACCGCGGGCCCGTCGCCACCGCCGGACCGTCCCGAGCGGCGCAGCAGCGCCCGCACCCGGGCGGTCAGCTCCCGCGGGCTGTACGGCTTGGTGAGGTAGTCGTCGGCGCCGAGATCGAGGCCGAGGAGCATGTCCTCCTCGGCCACCCGTGCGGTGAGCAGCAGGATCGGCACCTCGGACTCGGTGCGCAGGATGCGGCACACGTCGAGGCCGTCGACCAGGGGGAGCATCACGTCGAGGACGATGAGGTCGGGCCGGGCCGAGCGCGCCCGTTCCAGCGCCGCCCGTCCGTCCGCGACCACCTGGACGGCGTGTCCTTCTCTTTCGAGATAGATCCGGATCAGACGGGACTGCTTCGCGTCGTCCTCGGCGACCAGAATGCGCGCGCTCACGTTCCCCCTCCACGGCCTCCTGCCGGTCCCCGAACGGTAGTACAGAACGACCGCGCGGAGCCGGGTGCGGAGGGAAGGGGCCCCGGGTACGCGGGCGGGCGCCGGGAGACCGTGCGGTCCTCCGGCGCCCGTCCTGGTGCGCCTGTCCTGCGGTGTGCGCGGGTCAGGGGCGGTCGTCCAGGTCCGTGCCGCCCGCGGCGTCCGGACCGTCCTCGCCGGCCGCCTCGGCGTCGGCCTGCTTGGCCTCGACCTCGGGGTCCAGGAGCGTCGAGGCGTGCGGGCTCCCGTCGACGGAGGAGAGCGGGGCGCGGTCGTCGACCTCGGTGGGGGCGGGCGGCTCCACCAGCCACTCCGGGTTGGCCTGCTTGTCCCACCAGCGCCACACCGCGTAGCCGGCGCCCATGAGGACGCCGGTCACGGCCAGGCCCTTGAACGCCTTGCCGGCCCTGGCCCGCCGGTCGTGCTTCCGGGCCAGCTTGCGGATCTGCTTCGCCGTGACCTGGCCGCGCAGGGCGGCCACCGCGGCGGCGCTGCGGGCGGCGGCTTCCTCCGCCACCGGCTGGGCGGCGGCCCGGGCGCTCTCGATGCGCGGGACGGTGTAGTCCGCGGCACTGCGGGCCGCCTGACGGGTGCGGAGCGCGGCGCGCTGGGCGACCTCGTCAACCTTGGGGGGTACGTGTGTGCGGGCGAGCTCGATACGCGGGGCGACGTGCGCGCCGTACTGCACACGGGCCTGCTTGGCTGCCTTCGACACCTTCGGTGCGAGCAGCGTGCGGGCCTCGTGCGCATAGTGAACGGCCTGGTCCTTGGCCGAGTCGGCGTAGGGCGCCACCACTTCCGCGGCGTGCTGCACGCTGTCCCTCGCCGAGTCGGTTGCGGCACGCACGCTGTCGATGCGGGTCACGGGATCCTCCTCCTTGGTGGCGGGTAGGTACTCCGCCTTTCCACCCAATTCGAGATCATGCCTGCGTGGGCGCTGTGCGGCATGTGGGGCGGGCATCCGGGTCATTCGGTACCTTCCGACGACCATGCCATGGTTCGTCGGGGATCGCGCCGGTTCGTCACGCACTTGGCCGCATCGTCCGTGCCGCGGGGCGCGGAGGCACCGGCCCTCGCTTCGGACGCCGCGGGGGCCGCCCGTGCAAGGATCGGAGCGTCGGACCGGCCCTGTCAGCGGTGCGGGCCGGCGCGCAGCGCAGACGCGCAGAGCACACGTGCAGACTCACGGAAGGCAGATCGTGGCCGAGCAGCTTTACGCCACCTTGAAGACCAATCAGGGCGACATCCGGATCCGGCTCCTGCCGAACCATGCGCCGAAGACGGTGAAGAACTTCGTGGAGCTCGCCAACGGGGAGCGCCAGTGGATCCACCCGGCGACCGGTGAGGCGACCACGGACAAGTTGTACGACGGCACCGTCTTCCACCGCGTGATCAGCGGATTCATGATTCAGGGCGGTGACCCGCTGGGCAACGGTACGGGTGGCCCCGGGTACAAGTTCGCGGACGAGTTCCACCCCGATCTCGCCTTCACCAAGCCGTATCTGCTCGCCATGGCGAACTCCGGCCCGGGCACCAACGGCTCGCAGTTCTTCATCACGGTCTCGCCGACGGCCTGGCTCACCGGCAAGCACACGATCTTCGGTGAGGTGGAGGACGCGAAGAGCCGGGAGGTGGTGGACGCCATCGCGGCCACCGCGACCAACGCGCGTACCGACCGGCCGGTGCAGGACGTCGTCATCGAGTCGGTCACCGTCGAGACGCGCTGATCGCCCTTCGCGGCCGTCCGCTCACTCTCCGATTCCACGTTCGGGAACCAACCGCCCCGTCCATCCGTATGTCATGACAGAACGGACGCGCGGGGCGGTGTCGTGCGCACCCGCACGACGACGAGGACCGAGGGGACCGGGAAGCCATGGGACCGATGGACCAGCAGCCGCCGGGTGCGTCCGGACCGCCCCCGCCCGTCGAGGGACCGTCCCACTGCTACCGCCACCCGGACCGGGAGGCGGCGGTCCGGTGCGTCCGCTGCGACCGCCCCATCTGCCCGGACTGCATGGTCGACGCGTCGGTCGGCTTCCAGTGCCCGGACTGCGTCCGCCAGGGGTCCGGTACGGGGCACGGCGCGTCCGCCGCCCGGCCGCGCACGCTGGCCGGGGGCGTCGTCGCGGCGGACCCCCGGCTGATCACCAAGATCCTGCTGGGGATCAACGTCGCGGTGTTCGTCGCGGTGCGGCTGAACGGCGCGCTGGTCGAGGACCTGGGCCTCGTGGGCCGGGCCATCATCCACGAGGGCGGGCCGCTCGGGGGGGTCTCGCAGGGCGAGTGGTACCGGCTGGTGACGTCGATGTTCCTGCACCAGGCGGTGTGGCACATCGCCTTCAACCTGCTGGGACTGTGGTGGCTCGGCGGCCCCCTTGAAGCGGTGCTGGGCCGCGTCCGCTTCCTCGCGCTGTATCTGATCTCCGGGCTGGCGGGCAGTGCCCTGACCTACTGGCTCGCGGAACCGAACCAGCTCGCGCTCGGGGCATCGGGTGCCGTCTACGGTCTGCTGGGCGCCACCGCCGTACTGATGCGCCGGCTGAACTACGACATGCGCCCGGTCGTCGCGATCTTCGTGCTCAACCTGATCATCACCTTCAACCCCTGGGGCGGGATCGCCTGGCAGGCGCATGTCGGGGGACTGATCGCCGGGGTCCTGATCGGAATCGGCATGGTGCACGCCCCGCGTGAGCGGCGCGATCCGGTGCAGTTCGGGACCTGCGTCCTGGTGCTCGCGGCGGTCGTCCTGATCGTGGTGGGCAGGACGGCCGCCCTCACCTAGGGGTGCCTGAAGGGCGCGTGTGGACCATTTGTGACCGAAGTTGTCCACAGGGTTCCACAGGCGACCCGGATCTTGTGCATATCGCGGGCACAACAGCGCCCCTTGTCCCTGAGCTGGGTTTTCCCAGTCGGGACAAGGGGCGTCCCGCCCCGGGGCGGGGGCGGTCGCAGTCACACCGGCGTCAACGGCCTGAGAGTTATCCACAGATCGTCTGACCTTTTCCCCCACCTGTGGATAACGCTGTGGGTAACTCAGGGCAGGGGTTGCGGAGCGGGGTCGGCGTGTGGTTCTACGCGGTCGCGCGGACTACTTCCACTGCGTGGAGACGCCGAAGCCGCCGGCGATGAAACCGAAGCCGACGACGATGTTCCAGTTCCCCAGCGACTCCACCGGCAGATCGCCGTCGGTCACATAGAAAACGACGATCCAGGCCAGCCCGATCAGGAAGAGCGCCAGCATCACGGGCGCAACCCAGCTGCGGCTGGTCAGCTTTATGTTGGTCGCCTGCTTCGCCGGGGGCGGCGTGAAGTCGGCCTTCTTGCGGATCCGTGACTTCGGCACGAGGAACTCTCCTGTCGATGCGCTGCGTGACCGCGCAGGGAACTGTGGCTGGCGCCGGGGCGGGGCGCGAGGGGGAATGTGGCCTCCCCCGGGCGTCCGTTAGCGTAGTCCTTCCGTGGCACCGAAGGAGATAAGGGTACGTTGAGCAATTCTGCCGACTCTCCCCCCGGACCGGTCCGCCGCACCTTCCGGCACCCGGTCAGAGTGCTCACGGCTGCCGTTTTCGCCCTTGCCGGACTCATCTTCGTGACCAGCGCGAATACGGCGAAGGGCACCAATATCCGCACCGACGCCTCACTGCTGAAGCTTTCCGACCTCATCCAGCAGCGCAGCGAGAAGAACGCCGCCCTGGAGGAGTCCGCCGCATCCGTGCGCGAGGACGTCGACAGCCTCGCCCAGCGCGACAACGGCAGCACCAAGGCGGAGGCCGCCCGCCTCAAGGCGCTGGAGCGGACCGCGGGCACCACCGAACTGTCCGGCCGGGCCGTCTCCGTCACACTCGACGACGCCCCGCCCAACGCCACCGCCAGCCCCGGCTACCCCGACCCGCAGCCCAACGACCTGGTCATCCACCAGCAGGACCTCCAGGCGGTCGTCAACGCCCTGTGGCAGGGCGGCGCCAAGGGCGTCAAGGTCATGGACCAGCGGCTGATCTCCACCAGCGCCGTGCGCTGCGTCGGCAACACCCTGATCCTCCAGGGCCGGGTCTACTCACCCCCGTACAAGATCACCGCCGTGGGCGACCCGAGTGCGCTGCGCCGGGCGCTCGACGCCTCGCCGGCGATCCAGAACTACCTGCTGTACGTGGAGGCGTACGGGCTCGGCTGGAAGGTGGACGAGCAGGAGGCCGCGACCCTTCCCGGCTACTCGGGCACGGTGGACCTGCACTACGCGGAGCCGGTGAAGTAGCAGACCGCGACAGGCGCCGCACAGCTTTCCACAGGCATCCCACGCCGGGCCCCGAGCCCTTTAGTCTGGACCCGGTACCGAATGGAGGGTCTGGATGTACAGCTGGATCTGGCGGCATCTGCCGGGCAACGTGTGGGTGCGTGCGTTCATTTCGCTCGTGCTCGCCCTGGCGGTCGTCTATGTGCTGTTCCAGTACGTCTTCCCGTGGGCGGAGCCGCTGCTTCCGTTCGGTGACGTGACGGTCGACGGAGCGAGCGCACCGGCGGGGGCCGCCCGATGAGCGCCCGCATCCTGGTCGTGGACAACTACGACAGCTTCGTCTTCAACCTCGTCCAGTACCTCTACCAGCTCGGCGCCGAGTGCGAGGTGCTGCGCAACGACGAGGTGACCACGGCCCACGCGCAGGACGGCTTCGACGGCGTCCTGCTCTCCCCCGGCCCCGGCACCCCGGAGCACGCGGGCGTCTGCGTCGACATGGTGCGGCACTGCGCTGCGACCGGCGTCCCGGTCTTCGGGGTCTGCCTGGGCATGCAGTCCATGGCGGTGGCGTACGGCGGTGTCGTCGGCCGCGCCCCCGAGCTGCTGCACGGCAAGACCTCCCCGGTGCTCCACGAGGGCACGGGCGTGTTCGCCGGCCTGCCCTCGCCGTTCACCGCGACCCGCTACCACTCGCTCGCCGCCGAACCGGACACCGTGCCCGACGAGCTGGAGGTCACCGCGCGGACCGCCGACGGCATCATCATGGGCCTGCGCCACCGGGAGCTGGCCGTCGAGGGCGTGCAGTTCCACCCGGAGTCGGTGCTCACCGAGCACGGCCACCTGATGCTGGCCAACTGGCTGGTGCGCTGCGGGGACACCGGAGCCGTCGAGAGGTCGGCGGGGCTCGCTCCGGTGGTGGGCAAGGCCGTCGCGTGACCCCACCCCGCCACGGAGCCGGGGCCGGGCAGGACGACCCGCACGATCCGCGGGCGTACGAGGACCCGGGCGCGTTCGAGGCGGCGGTCCACCGGCTGGCGGACCCGTTGAACGACCCGCTGCCGGGGCCGGAGCCCATGGCTCCGCGGCAGCAGGCTCCGTACGAGCCACAGGGCCCCCAGCAGGCCCCGCAGGAGTGGTACGACCCCGGCGGGTACCAACGGGACTGGTACGGCCACCAGGGGTCCGTACAGCAGCCCTTGGCGGCATCGCCGCCCGCGCCCGACCCGTACTTTCCCGCCGACCCGGACCCCGCAGCCGCTCCGCGGCCCCCGGCCGACGAGTCCGTGGAGCCGGCCACCGAGGTCTTCGGCCGAATAGATCCGGGCGACCCGGTCGTGCCGATGCCCCGCCCGGAGCCGGAGGCGCCCACCGCGGCCGACGAGGCCGGACCCGACGCGGTCGCACCCACGCCACCGCCCACCGGCGGCCGCGCCGAGCGCAGGCGCGCCGCGAAGGGGCGTGGCCGACGGCGCCCCGCACCGCGGCCCGGTCCGGAAAGCGCGGCGCCCGCGAAGCCCATGACCCGTATGGAGGCGCGCCGGGCGGCCAAGGCCGCCAAGGACAGCCCCGCGATCGTCATCAGCCGGGGCATCGGCGAAGTCTTCATCACCCTGGGCGTCCTGATGCTGCTGTTCGTCACCTACCAGCTCTGGTGGACGAATGTGCGCGCCGACCAGATCGCCGGCCGGGAGACGCACAAGATCCAGGACGACTGGGCCAAGAACGAGAAGACCCCCGAGAAGCAGGAGGCGTTCGAGCCGGGGCAGGGCTTCGCCATCCTCCACATCCCCAAGCTGGACGTCGTCACGCCGATCGCCGAGGGCACCAGCAAGGAGAAGGTTCTCGACCGGGGCATGGTCGGGCACTACAGCGAGAAGCCGCTGAAGACGGCGATGCCCTCCGCCAAGGAGGGCAACTTCGCGCTGGCCGGCCACCGCAACACTCATGGCGAACCGTTCCGCTACGTCAACCGCCTGAAGCCCGGCGACCCGATCGTGGTCGAGACCCGGGAGGCGTACTACACGTACGAGATGACGAGCGTGCTCCCGCAGACCTCGCCCTCCAACGTCTCCGTGATCGCGCCGGTGCCGAAGCAGTCCGGGTTCACCGAGCCCGGCCGGTACATCACCTTGACGACGTGTACACCGGAATTCACGAGTACGTACCGTTTGATCGTCTGGGGCAAGATGGTCGACGAACGGCCGCGCAGCAAGGGGAAACCCGACGTGCTCGCGGACTGAACGGGCCGGACGCCATGACGACAGGGCGGTGCTATGACAGCGACGACCGAGGACCAGGAGCGGACCGACGAGTCCGCGCCACCCGCTCGGAAGGGCGGCCGCCATCCCCTCGCGACCGCCGTCAGTGTCTTCGGTGAACTGCTCATCACCGCAGGTCTGGTGCTCGGCCTCTTCGTCGTCTACTCGCTGTGGTGGACGAATGTCCTCGCCGACCGCGAAGCCGCCAAGCAGGGCCACACCGTCCGCGACAAGTGGGCCGACGGCCCCGGCGCGCTGGACACCAAGGACGGCATCGGCTTCCTCCACGTTCCGTCGATGAAGAACGGCGAGGTGCTCGTCAAGAAGGGCACCGACACCGAAACGCTCAACGACGGTGTCGCCGGCTACTACACCGATCCGGTGAAATCCGCGCTCCCCTCCGCCAAGGAGGGCAACTTCGCGCTGGCCGCCCACCGGGACGGTCACGGGGCGAAGTTCCACAACATCGACAAGGTGCGCACCGGGGACGCGATCGTCTTCGAGACGAAGGACACCTGGTACGTCTACAAGGTCTTCAGCGAGCTGCCGGAGACGTCCAAGTACAACGTCGACGTGCTGGGCCCGGTCCCGAAGGACGCCGGGGTGAAGAAGGCCGGCCGCTACATCACGCTCACGACCTGCACCCCGGTCTACACGTCCACGTACCGCTACATCGTCTGGGGCGAACTGGTCCGTACGGAGAAGGTCGACCGCGACCGCACGATCCCGGCGGAGCTGCGCTGAGAGGCTTACGCATGGGAGGGCCCCGGTCACCGTGGTGGTGACCGGGGCCCTCCCATGCGTACCGGGTGCGGAGCGGGTCAGTGACCCCTGCCGCCGTTCGGGCCGCCGAAGATGTTGCCGCCACCCTCGACGGTGGTCAGGGTGACCGTGCCGCCCTTCTCCACTTCCTGGTTGGGCATCGGGGAGCTCAGGATCACCTTGGCGTCCGGCTTGTCGACCGAACCGGGCTGGAGCGCGACCACCAGGCCCATACCCTCCAGCTGCGCCTTCGCGTCCTGGTAGCTCTTGTTGATCAGGTCACCCGGCACGGTCACCTTCTCCGGCTCGGGCGGGCCCTTGGAGACCTTCAGGATGATCGAGGTGTCCTTGCCGACCTTCTCGTTGGCCGCGGGGGTCTGCTCGACCACCTGGCCCGCGGGCTTGTCGGAGTCGACCTCGCTGCGGCCGATGTTCTTGAAGCCGACCCCGTTCAGCTGGGAGACCGCCTCGTCGTACGAACGGTCCGTGACCGGAGGCATCGTGAGCAGCTTCTCCGTGGCGACCTTGATCGTGACCTCGGAGTTCTCCTCGGCCTTCTCGCCGCCCTTGGGGGACTGCTCCAGAACGGTGCCGGGATCGGCCTGGTCGGACTCGACCGAGGTGACATTGACCGTGAAGCCCTTGGCCTCGAGGTTCTTGCGGGCGTCATCCTCGGACTGGTCGGTCACATCCGGAATCTCGACCTTCGGCGGGCCGCTGGAGACGAAGACCGTGACGGTCTCCTGCTCCTTCATCTGCCCGTCCTCAGGTGTCTGGCGGCAGATCTTGCCCTTGGGCTGCTCCTTGCACTCTTCCTTCGGGCCGACCTTGAGAACGATGTTGGCGTTGTCGGCCAGTTTCTGAGCGTCCTTGACCGTGATGCCGACCATGGTGGGCACGTCGAACGCGCCGTCGTCGCCGCCGTCGCCCGGGAACACCGCCCGGCCGATGAGGATCGCGCCGATCAGCACCAGGATGCCCGCGACGACCAGGAGGATCGTCGAGGTGTGGTTCTTCTTCTGCCTGCGGCGGTCGGGGCGGTCGTCGTAGCCGTAGCCGCCGTCGTCCGGGTTGACCGGCGGCAGCATCGACGTGCGCTCGCCGCTCTGGTCGGCGGGGCGCAGGGCGGTGGTGGGCTGGTCGTTGTCGTACCCGCCGGGGTAGCCGCCGCCGTAGCCCGCCGCGCCCATCGCCGCCGTCGCGGCGACCGGCTGGCCGTCGAGGCACGCCTCGATGTCGGCGCGCATCTCGTCAGCGGACTGGTAGCGGTAGTCGGGGTCCTTGGTGAGCGCCTTCAGCACGATCGCGTCCATCGCGGGCGTGATCTCGGGGTCGAAGTTGCTCGGCGGCTGCGGCTCTTCCCGTACGTGCTGGTACGCAACCGCCACCGGGGAGTCGCCGATGAACGGCGGCCGGACGGTCAGCAGCTCGTAGAGCAGGCAGCCGGTCGAGTAGAGGTCGGACCGCGCGTCGACCTGCTCGCCCTTGGCCTGCTCAGGGGAGAGGTACTGGGCGGTGCCGATGACGGCGGCGGTCTGGGTCATCGTCATACCGGAGTCGCCCATGGCGCGGGCGATGCCGAAGTCCATGACCTTGACCTGTCCGGTCCGGGTCAGCATGACGTTGGCCGGCTTGATGTCCCGGTGCACGATGCCCGCGCGGTGCGAGTACTCCAGCGCCTGGAGGATGCCCACCGTCATTTCGAGCGTCCGCTCGGGCAGCAGCCTGCGTCCCGAGTGCAGCAGCTCGCGGAGCGTCGAGCCGTCGACGTACTCCATGACGATGTACGGGATGGAGACCCCGTCGACGTAGTCCTCGCCGGTGTCGTACACCGCGACGATCGCCGGATGGTTGAGCGAGGCGGCGGACTGGGCCTCACGGCGGAACCGGGCCTGGAAGGACGGGTCGCGGGCGAGGTCCGCCCGGAGCGTCTTCACGGCGACGGTGCGGCCGAGCCGGGTGTCGTGGGCGAGGTAGACCTCGGCCATGCCACCACGGCCGAGCACCGAGCCCAGCTCGTACCGGCCGCCGAGGCGACGCGGCTCTTCCATAACTGTTCCAGCCCTCTCCGTCAGTCCTGACCGCACCGGTGTGCGGTCCGGCGGTGTGCTGTTCGCGCATACGCTACCGGCCGCGCATCAGCTGATCGGCCGGGAGGCGATACCTGATATCCGACCGGTATCCACAGAGGCGCTTTCGCGGCCGAGTGTGAGCGGTGTCACTTCTCGCTGTCGATGACCGCCTTCATGACCGCCTTCGCAATCGGGGCGGCCAGGCCGCCACCGGAGATGTCGTCGCGGGTGGCGTCGCTGTCCTCCACGACGACGGCTACGGCCACCGGCGAACCGGAGTCGGTCTTCGCGTACGAGATGAACCACGCGTACGGGTTCTCTCTGTTCTTCACGCCGTGCTGGGCGGTGCCGGTTTTGCCGCCGACCGTGACGCCCGGGATCTGGGCGTTCTTGCCGGTGCCCTCCTTGACGACGGTCTTCATCATTTCCTGGAGCTTCTGGGCATTCTCCGCCGAGAGGGGCCGGCTGAACTCTTCCTTCTCGTGCGTGTAGATCACGTCCAGGTTGGGCGCCTTGCGCTCGGCGACCATGTACGGCTGCATGAGCTTGCCGTCGTTGGCGACGGCGGCGGCGACCATCGCCATCTGGAGCGGGGTGGCGCGGTTGGACGCCTGGCCGATGCCGGCCATGGCGTTCTGCGGCCGGTTGTCCTCGGGATACACGCTGGCGTTCGAGCGGACCGGAGTGAAGATCTCCTTGTTGAAGCCGAACTTGCCGGCCTCGTCGATCATCTTCTGGTTGCCCAGGTCATCGCTGATCTTGCCGAAGACGGTGTTGCAGGAGTAGCGCAGCGCCTCGCGGAGCGAGGCGTTCTCGCAGGGGATGCTGCCCTCGTTGGGCAGGGGCTGAGGGGGGCTGGTCAGCGGGAGGTTCCAGGGCAGCGGCGACTTCGTGGCCGCGTCGATGTCCGTGTAGAGCCCGTTCTCCAGGGCGGCGGCGGCGGTGACGACCTTGAACGTCGAGCCCGGCGGGTAGGTCTCGCGCAGCGCCCGGTTGAGCATGGGCTTGTTCTTGTCGTCCTTCAGGGACTGCCACGCCTTGCTGTCGGACTGACCGTTGCCCGCGAAGGACGAGGGGTCGTACGACGGGGTGCTGGCGAGCGCCAGGATGGCGCCGGTGCGCGGGTCGAGGGCTGCGACGGCGCCCTTCTTCTTGCCGAGACCCTCGAAGGCGGCCTTCTGGGCCGCGCCGTTGAGCGTGGTGACGACGTTGCCGCCCGTCCTCTCCTCCCCGGTGAACATCGACATCGTCCGGTTGAAGAAGAGCTGGTCGTCGTTGCCGGTGAGGATGCCGTCCTCGAGGTTCTCCAGCTGGGTGGCGCCGAACGCCTGCGAGGAGTAGCCGGTCACGGGGGCCCACATGGGGCCGTCCTTCCAGACCCGCTTGTACTTGAAGTCGCTGCCCTTGGTCTCGGCGGACCCGGTGATCGACTTGCCGTCCACGATGATGTTGCCGCGCTCATGGGCGTACCGCTCGATGCGCACGCGGCGGTTCTCGTCGCGGGTGTTGAGGTCGTCGGCCTTCACGTACTGCAGGTAGTTGGTCCGCGCGAGCAGAGCGAAGATCAGGACGCCGCAGAAGATCGCGATCCGGCGCAGTGGCTTGTTCACGGGCGGACCACCTGGGTCATCTCGGCGTCGGTCGAGGGTGCGGGGGCGGGCGCGGGGCGCCGGGCGGTGTCGCTGATACGGATGAGGATGCCGATCAGGGCCCAGTTGGCGATCACGGACGAACCGCCGGCCGCGAGGAACGGCATCGTCATACCGGTGAGCGGGATCAGGCCCATGACGCCGCCGGCGACGACGAAGACCTGGATCGCGAAGGCGCCGGAGAGGCCGATCGCGAGGAGCTTGCCGAACGGGTCGCGGGCGGCGAGCGCCGTGCGGACACCGCGTTCCACGATGAGGCCGTAGATCAGCAGGACGGCCATCATCCCGGCCAGGCCGAGCTCTTCACCGACGGTGGAGAGGATGAAGTCGGCGTTGGCCGCGAAGCCGATCAGGTCGGAGTGGCCCTGGCCCCAGCCGGTGCCGATCGTGCCACCCGACCCGAACGACATGATGGCGTTGCCGATCTGCTCGCAGGCGTTGTTCGTCTGGAAGCACTTGAACGGGTCCTGCCAGGCGGTCACACGGGCCTCTACGTGCGGTTCGAAGGTCGCGACGCCCACGGCTCCGGCCGCCGACATCAGGAGGCCGAAGACGATCCAGCTGGTCCGCTCGGTGGCGACGTACAGCATGATCACGAAGAGGCCGAAGAACAGCAGCGACGTACCGAGGTCGGTCTCGAAGACCAGGATCAGGATCGACAGCGCCCAGATGACCAGGATGGGACCCAGGTCGCGTCCGCGCGGCAGGTACAGTCCCATGAAGCGGCGGCTGGCGAGCGCCAGCGCGTCACGTTTGACCATGAGATAGCCGGCGAAGAAGACCGCGATGATGATCTTCGCGAACTCCCCGGGCTGGATGGAGAAACCGGCGATGTTGATCCAGATCCTCGCTCCGAACTTGGCCGGAAAGAACATCGGAAGGATCAGCAGGAACAGCGCGACCGCCATCGAGATGTACGTGTAGCGCTGCAGGATGCGGTGATCCTTCAGCAGCAGCAGCACGCCGACGAACAGCGCCACACCGACCGCCGAGTACATCAGCTGCCGGGGGGCGGACGGGGTGAACACCCCGAAGGCGCTCTTGGCGTCCCTGATCAGCTTCGGCGACTGGTCCAGCCGCCAGATCAGCACCAGCCCCAGCCCGTTGAGCAGCGTCGCCAGTGGCAGCAGCAGCGGGTCGGCGTACCGGGCGAACTTCCGCACCACGAGATGGGCGACACCGCCGAGCAGGATGAGCCCCGCCCCGTAGCCGAACATGCCCGACGGCAGCTTGCCGTCCATGGCCAGGCCCACGTTGGCGTAGGCGAACACCGAGATGGCGATGGCGAAGACCATCAACATCAGTTCGGTGTTGCGCCGGCTCGGCGCGTCGATCGCGCCGATCGTGGTCGTGTTGGTGACAACGCTCATGGTGCTGAAGGCCCCCTACGGCTCTACTTCTTACCGCACTGCGGGACCAGCTTCTTCTCTTCCTCCGAGAGGCTGGGCCCAGGAGTGGGAGTCGTGGAAGTCTGCTCGGACTTGGTGTCGCCACCGGATGTCTTGCCGGACTTGGACGCCTTGGTGGCGTCGGTGTCCGTGCCCTGTGCCTGTCCCTCGTCGCCGTGCGCCTTCTCGGCTGCGCGGCGCTGCTCGTCCTTCTTGCAGGCGGACGCCTGGACGGAGAGCTCGGTGATCTTCTCGCGGGCGTCGGCGAGGCTGCCCTCGGCGATCGTCGCCTCGACCTTCTTGCGCTGGTAGGGCGGGAGGTACTTGAGTTCGATCTCGGGATGGTCGGTCTCGACCTTCGAGAGCGAGAGCCAGCCGAGATCCTGGCTGATGCCCCGGTACAGCGCGACGTTGTCGTTCTTCGCGCCGACGTAGTACTGGGTCTGGGTCCAGCGGTAGCCGCCGTAGAGCCCGCCGCCGACGACGGCCAGCGCGAGCACCACGAACAGGGACCGCTTGAGCCACTTGCGCCCGCCGCCGCGCTTGACGAAGTCGTCGTCGGAGTACGACCCGAAGGACCCCTCGGGCACCCCGTCGTAGCCGGAGTCGTCGCCGCTGCCGGGCGGGCCGAAGCTGCCGGAGGGCGGCGGTACGGGACGGCCGAGGCCGGCCGCACGGCCCGCGGGCGTCTGCATCGCGCCGCCGTCGTTCAGCTGGGCCGCCTGGTTCTCGGCGACCGCGCCGACGACGACCGGGGTGTCATTGAGCTGCCCGGCCAGGGTGTCGTTGCTGTCGACGTCGAAGACATCGGCGACGATGCAGGTGATGTTGTCCGGTCCGCCGCCGCGCAGGGCGAGCTGGATCAGGTCCTGGATGGTCTCCTGCGGGCCCTGGTAGCTGGCGAGCGTCTCCTCCATCGTCTGGTGGGAGACGACGCCGGAGAGCCCGTCGGAGCAGATCAGGTAGCGGTCGCCGGCCCGGACCTCACGGATGGAGAGGTCGGGTTCGACGTGGTCGCCACTGCCCAGTGCGCGCATCAGCAGGGAGCGCTGCGGGTGGGTGGTGGCCTCCTCCTCGGTGATCCGGCCCTCGTCCACCAGCCGCTGGACCCAGGTGTGGTCCTGCGTGATCTGGGTGAGCACGCCGTCGCGCAGCAGGTACGCGCGCGAGTCGCCGACGTGCACCAGGCCCAGGCGCTGGCCGGTCCAGAGCAGGGCGGTGAGCGTGGTGCCCATGCCCTCCAGCTGAGGGTCCTCCTCGACCATCATCCGCAGTTGGTCGTTGGCCCGCTGGACCGCCGTACCGAGCGAGGTGAGGATGTCGGAGCCCGGGACGTCGTCGTCGAGCTGGACGAGGGTGGAGATCACCTCGGAACTGGCGACCTCACCGGCCGCCTGGCCGCCCATGCCGTCGGCGATCGCGAGAAGGCGGGGGCCGGCATAGCCGGAGTCCTCGTTGCCCTCCCGGATCATGCCCTTGTGCGATCCGGCGGCGAAGCGCAGGGACAGACTCATGCGCACCTCACCCGTCGGTTCGGGGTACAGCCGGTCTCGAGCCACACTGCCCACCCTCCGGTCGGGAGCCTGGCCTGGTCCGATGCCCGGACCCCCGCGGCTCGCTCGCTCCGCTCGCTCATTGTCGTACTACTTCCGCAGCTCGATGACGGTCTTGCCGATCCGGATCGGCGCGCCCAGCGGAACGGGCGTCGGGGTGGTGAGGCGGGTCCGGTCCAGGTACGTGCCGTTGGTGGACCCGAGATCCTCGACGATCCACTGGCCGTCACGGTCGGGGTAGATCCTGGCATGCCTGCTGGACGCGTAGTCGTCGTCCAGCACGATCGTTGAATCATGGGCACGGCCCAGCGTGATGGTCTGCCCCTGGAGCGCCACCGTGGTGCCGGTGAGCGTGCCCTCGGAGACGACCAGCTTGGTCGGCGCGCCCCGGCGCTGGCGCCCGGGCTGCTGGCGCTGCTGCGGCGGTGCCGCGTTCTGGCGTCCCTGGGGCGGACGCGCGTCGTTCGCGGTGCGGCGTGAGCCGCGTTGCGTGACGCGCGTTCCGAACAGGTCGCTGCGAATGACCTGGACGGCCACGATCACGAACAGCCACAGAACAGCCAGGAAACCTAGCCGCATGACCGTCAGGGTCAGCTCTGACATTGCCCCCGCTTCACCCTTCGGCTTGCCGGTAAACGATTGTGGTGCTGCCCACGACGATCCGCGAGCCGTCGCGGAGCGTAGCGCGGGTGGTGTGCTGCCCGTCTACCACGATGCCGTTGGTAGACCCGAGATCCTGGATCGTCGAGGGCGTTCCGGTCCTGATCTCACAGTGCCGGCGGGAGACGCCGGGGTCGTCGATCCGCACATCGGCGTCGGTGCTGCGGCCCATGACCAGCGTCGGGCGAGAGATCTGGTGGCGGGTGCCGTTGATCTCGATCCAGCGCCGCACCTGCACGTTCGGCGGGGAGGCGGGGGTGGCCGGCGGACGCCGGTCGGGACCGCCGTGGCGCCCGGCGCCCGGCGGCGGGCCGGCGGGCATGGGCGGGGCGGCGGTGGGAGGGTAGCCATAACCGCCGGGGGCCTGCGGGGCGGGACGGCTGGGATACCCCTGCTGGGGGGACTGGCCGCCGTAGCTCTGGCCCTGGCCTGTGCCCTGCCCCTGTGACGAACTCGACGCCAGGGTGCGGCTGCGGACCCGGTAGAGACCGGTGTCGAGGTCCTCGGCCTTCTCCAGGTGCACCTTGATGGGCCCCATGAACGTGTACCGCTGCTGCTTGGCGTAGTCCCGGACCAGGCCGGAGAGCTCGTCGCCCAGCTGGCCGGAGTACGGGCTCAGGCGCTCGTAGTCGGGGGCGCTGAGTTCGACGATGAAGTCGTTGGGGACGACGGTGCGCTCACGGTTCCAGATGGTGGCGTTGTTGTCGCACTCCCGCTGGAGGGCACCCGCGATCTCGACCGGCTGGACCTCGGACTTGAAGACCTTGGCGAAAGTGCCGTTGACCAGGCCTTCGAGACGCTGCTCGAAACGCTTCATCACTCCCATGGGGCACCTCCTCCGGTGTCGTCGTCCCTGTACTGCTTACTGATCGTATCCACGCGTCGGGAAATCGGCTGGTTCCCCTTGTCTGCCCTGTGGATGAGTGTCCCCCCTCACACGGATCGTAGAGGTGGCCTCCTCACAGTGTCCCGCACCTTGGGCGCACTCAGGAGGAGTGGGGGGCGACCCCTGGGGGTTCCCGGTTCCTTTCGGACGTTCTGCCGACGTCGGCCGAGCGTGCGGCGAGTGCCCGGGGATCGGGCGGCGAAACAACGGATGTGAATCCACCCTGTCCAGCGTGCTAATCTTCCGGATGTCGCCAGGCGCTCGCACCGAAAAGTGGGAGAGCCCGGAACACCACTCTTGCGCGAGTGGCGGAACGGCAGACGCGCTGGCTTCAGGTGCCAGTGTCCTTAGGGACGTGGGGGTTCAAATCCCCCCTCGCGCACAAGAAGGAAGCCTCCCAGGCCTCGGCCTGGGGGGCTTCTTCGGTTTGTCCGGCCGGTCCTTTCCCTGTGTGTTTGGTTTCACGTGAAACGCCCGATTTACGAGTGCGGGGCGTCGCCCGTCGTGTTGTAGCGCAGGAGGTACGCGGCGAACCGGGCGAGGTCGTCCTCCGTCCAGTCCGCAAGGCGCTCCTGATACGCGGCGCGTCGGCTGGCCTGAGTGGCGGCTAGGGCCTGCGTCCCGGCTTCGGTGGGGTGAAGGACCTGGATGCGGTGGTCGGCCGGGTCGGGGTGGCGCTCGACAAGACCGAGCCTCTCCAGGGCGCCGATCTGCCGGCTGACGGTGGACTTGTCGAGCATGTAGTGCGCCGCCAGGTCGGTCGCGCGGCACCCCTGCTGGTCGTCGATGTGCGCCAGCAGCGTGTAGGAGACGAGTGGCAGTTCGGGGTGGAGGCGGGCAGCGGCGGCCCGCGCGCGACGGGCGAAGGCGGTCAGTTCGCGCTGGATGACGTCCAGCGACTCCTCGCGTTCTCCGGGGGTGTCTGGCACGGGTCGCCTTCCTCGTAAGTTCAGTTGTATAGTACAACGAAAGTGGAGTTGTAAAAGCCAACTAGTTGGGTTGTAAAAGCCAACCACCTGGCCGATCGTCTGGAGCCCTCATGTCCGCAGGCCCGAGCGCCGCCGCCGGTTCTCCGGCGGGCGCGCTGCGTCACGTACTGAGCCACCTCGTCACCCCGTTGCTGATGTGCATCGGCATGGGCCTCGCCTACCTGGGCGCTTTCCACGCTCCGCAACCGCATGACCTGCGGGTCGACGTGGTCGGTTCGGGACCGTCCGCGCAGGTGCTGGCGCAGACCCTCCAGGACAAGGGGGACGGGGCGCTGAGCGTGCGTACCGTCCCCGACCGCGGCACCGCGGCCGAGCACCTGCGCACGCAGGACAGCTACGGCGCCTACGTCCCCGGCGCGGCCCCCGAACTGCTCGTCGCCTCCGCCTCCTCCGACACCAGCGCGACAGCGGTCGAGAAGGTCTTCACCCAGGTCGCGGCCGGACAGGGCGCCCCGCTGAAGGTGACGGACACCGCCCCCACGGCCCATGGCGACCCGACCGGCCAGGGCATCTTCTTCCTGCTGGTCGCCGTCAGCATCGGCTCCTACGCATCCGTCGCCGTGATCGGCGGGGCCGGAGCGGTTCTGCGCCTCCGGATGCGCGCGGCGCTCGCCCTGGGCGCCTCGCTCGTGGTCAGCGCGATCGGGGCGGTGTTCGCGGGGCCGCTGTTCGGACTCGTCGAGCACGGCCTCGGTGGGCTCTGGGCCATGGCGTGGCTCTACTCGGCGGGCATTCTGCTGATCGGTGTGGGCCTGCACACCTTCCTCAAGCGGTGGACCACGCTCGGGGTGATGGTGCTCTTCGTCATGCTCAACTTCACCAGCTCCGGCGGGATCTTCCGCCCCGAGCTCCAGCCCGGATTCTTCGGGGCGCTGCATTCCTTCTGGAACGGGGCAGGCTTCGTCGAGGGCGTACGCAGCCATGTGTACTTCGGCGGGCACGCGCTGGGCGGGCATGTGCTGGTGCTGGCCCTCTGGTTCGCCGCGGGTGTGGTCATGACGGGGCTCGCCGGGCTGGCCGAGGGGAAGCGTCGAAGGGCTGCCGTCTCTCCCGCCTCCGACGCCCCTTCCACTACCCCTTCCACTGTCCCCTCCTCCGTTCCGGTGCGGTCGTCGGCCGAGGAGGAAGAGGAGATGGAAGAAGCGGTGGGCGTCTGAGCGGCTGACCAGCGGGGAAGGGCTCTCGCCCGGGGTCGTCCACAGGGGCAGACGGCGTTCGGTGTGTGGCGGTACCGTCGGCGGCAGTTGATGTGAGGCAGGTACCCGGCGCTCGTGCCGGGCGGGGGAGGCTGCGCGCCATGGACGGAACCGGGACGGCACTGCCGCCGGAACAGCGGACCGGGCTCAGCGGTGTGGACGCGGTGGCGGTGGCCGTGCGCCCGGCGCACGCGGGCGGGCCGCGCATACCGGCCGTGCCGGGCTTCGCACGCCGTACGGACAAGGCACACGTGGACACCGCGGGGACGCCGAAGCGGAAGGGCAAGGCGCTGCGGGCGAGGGTGCCCCGGTCCGCGCACGCGACGCTGGAGCTGCCGGCCGGGCGGCCGGACGCGGTGCGCGCGGTGGAGGAGTCCAACCGGGGCCGGGTGCCGGAGCTGACGCCGATACGGGTGGGCCGGATGGCCGCCACCCCCTTCGCCTTCCTGCGCGGCGCGGCCGGGCTGATGGCCCATGACCTGGTGGGCACCCCGGTCACCGGGGTCGCCGCCCAGCTCTGCGGCGACGCGCACGCGGCGAACTTCGGGTTGTACGGCGATGCGCGGGGCGGCCTCGTCATCGACCTGAACGACTTCGACGAGACCGTGGCCGGGCCCTGGGAGTGGGACCTCAAGCGCCTGGCGACCTCCCTGGTACTCGCGGGCCGGGAGGCCGGGGCCGACGAGGACACCTGCCGCAGGGCCGCGTACGACACCGTGGGCGCCTACCGGCGGACGATGCGGCTGCTGGCCCGGATGCCCGCGCTCGACGCGTGGAACGCCATCGCGGACGAGGAACTCGTCTCCCACACCGACGCGCGGGATCTGCTCGGCACCCTGGAGCGGGTCTCCGAGAAGGCCCGCAACAACACCAGTGCCCGCTTCGCGGCCAAGTCCACGGAGGCCTGCGAGGACGGTGGCCGCCGCTTCGTGGACGCGCCGCCGGTGCTGCGCCGGGTCGGGGACGTGGAGGCCGCGGCCGTGGCGGCGGGGCTGGGGGACTATCTGGGGACCGTCTCCGAGGACCGGCTGTCGCTGCTGGCCCGGTACGCGATCCATGACGTCGCGTTCCGGGTGGTCGGCACCGGCAGCGTGGGCACCCGCTCGTACGTGGTGCTGCTGCTGGACCACCGGGGGGAGGCGCTGGTGCTCCAGGTGAAGGAGGCCAGGCCCTCGGTGCTCGGCCCGCATCTGGCCGCCGTGGGGTTCGGGGTGCCGGAGGTCGCGCACGAGGGGCGGCGCGTGGTGCTCGGGCAGAAGCGGATGCAGGTCGTCAGTGACCATCTGCTGGGCTGGACGACCGTGGACGGCCGGCCCTTCCAGGTACGGCAGTTCAGGAACCGCAAGGGCAGCGTCGACCCCGCCGCCCTGGCCGCCGACCAGGTCGACGACTACGGCCGGATGACCGGGGCGCTGCTGGCCCGGGCCCATGCCCACAGCGCGGACCCGAGGCTGCTGGCGGGCTACTGCGGCAAGAACGACGAGCTGGACGAGGCGGTGGCGGCCTTCGCGGTGACCTACGCGGACCGCACGGAGGCGGACCACGGGGAGCTGGTGCGGGCGATCGGGGCGGGGCGGATCGGGGCGGAGCGGGGCGTGTAGCAGGGGCGTGGCGGGCGCGTGGCGGGGGGCACGGCGGGTGTGTGACGGGGCGGCGAGGGTGCCCTGGCGGCCCGGTTGCCGACGGGTTGCCCGGCCGCCTGCAGCCTGAGCGGGGCGCCTGCTGCGGTGACCGCGTGTCCCGGTGGCGGGCCGGGGCCATACGCTGGGCGGGTGAGCCACGAAGCCGCCGGGGTGCCGATCTCCGGGAACGACGATGACCCGCAGGACGAGGCACGGCCGGACGCCGGCCGGCCGGACGACGCGGTGCGGGATGCGGTGCCGGACGCGGTGCGGGACGCCGGCCGCGGGGACGAGGCGGAGGCCGGCGCCGGCACTGGTGAGGCCGGGAGCGCCTCGTCGGGGGCCGGTGAGGCCGGGGACGGCTCGTCCGGGGGCGGGGCGCGGGAGCGGCCCGAGGCGCGGCTCGCCCAGGCGGTGCGGGCGGCCGAGCAGGCGCTGATCGAGTTCGAGATCGCGGTGGAGACGTTCCGGGTCGAGGTGGAGAACTTCTCCCGGCTGCACCATCAGCGGCTGGGCCCGATGTACGCGCGGCTGGACGAGCTCGACGCGCAGATCGCCGAGGCGCGGGCGGCGAAGACCGGTGACCCCGAGGACCTGCGCAAGGCGGAGGAAGCACGGTCGGTCGTGATGCCCATGCCGGGCGTGGACGAGCTGTTCCACGACTGGATGGACTCCGAGGGCCTGTCCCCCGAGGCGTCGGCCATGCTGACCGATCAGACGGTGCGCCCGCCCAAGCGGGTGCGCCCCACCGACGAGGCGCGCAAGCTGTACCGCGACCTGGTCCGCAAGGCGCATCCGGACCTGGCCCAGGACGAGACGGAGCGGGTCAGGCGGGACGAGTTCATCGCACGCGTCAACGCCGCCTACGGCCGCGGGGACGAGGCCCTGCTCAACGAACTGGCCGAGGAGTGGGCGGCGGGACCCGCCGCGCCGCGGCAGGAACTGAGCGAGGCCGACGAGCTCTACGCCCGGCTGGACTGGCTGACCCGGCGCAAGGAGCTGCTGACGGAGTGGGCCCACGAGCTGGAGGAGAGTGCGATCGGCGCCATGCTGCGGATGGCACCCGACGACCCGGACCAGCTGCTGGAACAGATCGCCGAACAGCTGCTGGGCGAGGTCTCGCAGCGGGAAGCGGAGCTCGCGGCTCTGGTGCAGTAGCGTTTTCGGTGGCCCCGAGCGCACTGATTCGGTGACCGTGAGCGCACTGACGAGAGAAGGCATGACCCATGAATTTCGGCCCGCTTCCCACGGTCGATGTCGCGTCCGTCCCGGCGGATGGCCTCGTGCTGGACGTCCGGGAGAACGACGAGTGGGCGGCCGGACACGTCGAGGGCGCCCTGCACATCCCCATGAGCGACTTCGTGGGCCGCTTCGGTGAGCTGACCGAGGCGGTGGAGGACGGCCGGCGCGTGCATGTGATGTGCCGGGTTGGCGGCCGGTCCGCCCAGGTCACCCAGTACCTGGTGCAGCAGGGGATCGACGCCGTCAACATCGACGGCGGCATGCTCGCCTGGGACGGCGCGGGCCGCCCGATGGTCACCGACAACGGCACCCCGGCCTTCGTCGCCTGACGCGGCCCGCCCCGGTCCTCCGGCGCCGGAGGCGTCAGCGGTCGAAGTCGAGCTCCACCTCCTCGGTGACCGGATGGGACTGGCAGGCCAGCACGTAACCCGCGCCCGTCTCCTCCGGCTCCAAGGCGTAGTTGCGGTCCATCCGCACCTCGCCGGAGACCAGGAACGCCCGGCAGGTACCGCAGACGCCGCCCTTGCACGCGTACGGAGCGTCCGAGCGGCTGCGCAGCACCGTCTCCAGCAGCGACTCGCCCCCTTCCACCGGCCAGGTGCCGGACCGGCCGTCGAGCGTCGCCGTCAGGGTGCCGCCGACGGGCGTCTCGACCCGGGGCCCCGCGGGCGCGGCGGGGGTGTCCTCGACGTGGAAGATCTCCTGGTGGATGCGGGAGCGGTCCACGCCCAGCCCGTGCAGCGCGACCTCGGCGGCCCGGACCAGGCCCAGCGGCCCGCACAGGAACCAGCCGTCGATCTCCGCCACCGGCAGCAACGCCGGCAGCAGTCCGGAGAGCCGTTCGCCGTCCAGCCGGCCCGAGGGCAGACCGGCCTGCTGCTCCTCCCGGGACAGGGCGGTGACCAGCTGGAAGCGGTCCGGATAGCGGTCCTTCAGGTCGGCGACCTCGTCCAGGAACATCGTCGAGGCAGCCGTCCGGTCGCTGCGGACCAGGCAGAACGTGGCGTTCGGCTCCCGGGCGAGCAGAGTGGCCGCCATGGACAGCACCGGGGTGATGCCGCTTCCGCCGACGATCGCCGCGAACTGCCCGGCGCGGGGCGTCAGAACGAAGCGCCCCATCGGGGGCATCGCCTCGATCGTGTCCCCGACCAGCAGCTCCTTGAGGGCGTACGTGGAGAACGCGCCGCCGTCCACGAGGCGGATGCCTACCCGCAGCGCCGGACCGGCCGAGGGCTCGGGGGCCGGTGCGCAGATGGAGTACGAGCGGCGCACCTCCTCGCCGCCCACGGTGTAGCGGACGTTGAGATGCTGGCCGGGCTTGTGCCGGAAGGTCTCGTGCAGACCGGGCGGGACGGCGAGGGTGACGGCCACCGAATCGTCCGTGAGCCGCTCGATCCCGCTGACCCGGAGCGGATGGAACATCTACAACTCCTTGAAGTGGTCGAACGGCTCCTGGCAGGCCACACAGCGCCGGAGCGCCTTGCACGCCGTGGAGGAGAACCGGCTCAGCAGCTCCGTCTCGGTGGAGCCGCAGTGCGGGCAGCGCACGGACAGGGCCAACGGCACCGGACCGCCGGACGCGGTGTCGTGCGGCCGGGGCGGGGCTATGCCGAACTCCGCCAGCTTCCGGCGCCCTTCGGCACTGATGTCGTCCGTCGACCAGGCGGGCGCCAGGACCGTCTCCACGGACACCTGTGCCACGCCGTGGTCGTGCAATACGCGCTCGATGTCCGCGGACATCGCCTCGATCGCCGGGCAGCCGGTGTACGTCGGCGTGAGCCTGACCGTGACGCGGTCCGGGTCGTGCACCTCCACGCCCCGGACCACACCCAGGTCCTCCAGGGTCAGCACGGGCAGCTCCGGGTCCGGAACGGAGCCCGCGATGCTCAGCAGCTCCTCCTCGACGGAGGTCCAGGTCACCATGACGCCCCCGGGTGGCTGCGATGCAGGTGCTGCATCTCGGCGAGCATCCGGCCGAAGGACTCCGTGTGGATGCCCTGCCGGCCCGCGCCCGCCGTCCAAGCGCCGGACTGCGGGCCCGTCGGCACGGCCAGGGTGGCCCGGCCGAGGACATCGGTGACGGCCTCCAGCCAGCGGCTGTGCAGCGCCTGCCAGTCGATGTCGACGCCTTCGACCGGCTGGAACAGCTCGCCGGTGAAGCGCCACAGCGCGTCCGCCGCCCGCTGCATCCGCTCGTGGCTCTCGTCCGTCCCGTCACCGAGGCGCAGCGTCCACTGCTCGGCGTGGTCCCGGTGGTAGGCCACCTCCTTGACCGCCTTGGCGGCTATCCCCGCGAACGGGCCCGCGCCGGCCGCCAGCTGCTCGTACAGCCCCTGCTGGTGGACCGAGAAGAAGAGCTGCCGGGCGATGGTGTGGGCGAAGTCGCCGTTCGGCTGCTCGACCAGCTGGACGTTGCGGAAGGCGCGCTCCTCGCGGAGGTAGGCCAGTTCGTCCTCGTCCCCAGCGAGCGACAGCAGCAGGCGGGCCTGGCCCAGCAGGTCGAGGGCGATGTTGGCGAGGGCGACCTCCTCCTCCAGCACCGGGGCGTGGCCGGCCCACTCCCCCAGCCGGTGCGACAGCACCAGCGCGTCGTCGCCCAGGGCGAGGGCCGCGGTCACAGGTGCTTCACCCCGTCCGGGATCTCGTAGAACGTGGGGTGCCGGTAGGGCTTGTCCCCGGCCGGTTCGAAGAACGAGTCCTTCTCGTCCGGCGAGGAGGCCGTGATCTGGGAGGAGGGCACGACCCACAGGGAGACCCCCTCGGACCGGCGGGTGTAGAGGTCGCGCGCGTTGCGCAGGGCCATTTCGGCGTCCGGCGCGTGGAGGCTGCCGGCGTGGGTGTGGGAGAGCCCGCGCCGCGAGCGGACGAACACCTCCCACAGCGGCCAGTCCGTCGAGCTGCTCATGCTGTCGCCTTTCCGTTCCGTACGGCCGGGTCCGCGCCGGGCGTGTGCTTGCGGGCGTATGCGGCGGCGGCTTCGCGGACCCAGGCGCCTTCCTCGTGCGCCCGGCGGCGCTGGGTGAGGCGCTGCTCGTTGCACGGTCCGTTGCCCTTCAGCACCTCCTGGAACTCGGTCCAGTCGATCGCGCCGAAGTCGTGCCTGCCGCGTTCCTCGTTCCACCGGATGTCCGGGTCGGGGAGGGCCAGGCCGAGCGCCTCGGCCTGGGGGACGCAGATGTCCACGAACCGCTGCCGCAGCTCGTCGTTGGAATGCCGCTTGATCTTCCAGGCCATCGACTGCGCCGAGTGGGCCGAGGCGTCGTCCGGCGGGCCGAACATCATCAGGGAGGGCCACCACCAGCGGTTCACCGCGTCCTGGGCCATCTCGTGCTGTGCGGGGGTGCCGTTGCTCAGCGCGAGGAGCAGTTCGTAACCCTGGCGCTGGTGGAACGACTCCTCCTTGCAGATGCGGACCATCGCGCGGGCGTAGGGACCGTAGGAGCAGCGGCAGAGGGGCACCTGGTTGGTGATCGCGGCGCCGTCCACGAGCCAGCCGATGGCGCCCACGTCCGCCCAGGTCAGCGTCGGGTAGTTGAAGATCGACGAATAGCGCTGGCGCCCCGCGTGGAGCTTGTCGAGCAGCTCGTCGCGACCGGTGCCCAGGGTCTCGGCCGCGCTGTACAGATACAGGCCGTGGCCCGCCTCGTCCTGCACCTTGGCCATGAGGATCGCCTTGCGGCGCAGCGAGGGGGCTCGGGTGATCCAGTTGGCCTCCGGCTGCATGCCGATGATCTCGGAGTGGGCGTGCTGGGCCATCTGCCTGACCAGCGAGGCGCGATACGCGTCGGGCATCCAGTCACGCGGCTCGATGCGCTCGTCGGCCGCCACCGCCGCGTCGAAGGCGGCCTGGAGGGCCGCGTCGGGCCCCGCATCGCCGCCTGCTGCCGTCTGCGCTGTCTGGCTCGCAGTCCCTGCCGCCATCCCGGACTCCCTACCGACCGATCGTTCGGTTCAACGTCTTCAATGGTGAGTCCGGGGCCCGTAGGGTGTCAACCCTGTGGATAACCGACGCGATCGGGGCGGGATGGATTCGGACGACGACAGGGACGCCCGCGGCGGGGGCGGACCCGCTCCCGCCGTCGAGGCGGCCGCGGCGCCCGGCGGAATGGCCGGGCTCTCGTTTCCGTACCAGATCGTCGCCGCTGTGGCGCTCGCCGCCTTCGGGGTGCTCGCCTGCATGCAGCTGGCCATGGTCTTTCTGCACGTCGCCCCCTCCAACACGCTGACCAAGCAGCACGGCGCGGCGGTGGACGACTGGGTGTACCCCGAGTTCGAGCAGAACTGGAAGCTCTTCGCTCCCAACCCGCTGCAGCAGAACGTGGCCGTTCAGGTGCGCACCGAGACGGCCGGCCCCGAAGGCCCCCGTACGACGGCGTGGCGGGATCTCTCCGCCGAGGACGGCCGGGCGATACGCGGCAATCCGCTGCCCAGCCACGTCCAGCAGAACGAACTCCGCCGGGCCTGGGACTTCTACGTCGGATCGCACGACGACAAGAACCGGGCCAACGGCCTGCGCGGCACCCTGTCCGAGAAGTACGTCCGCCGCCTCGTGATGCTGCGTCTCGGCGGCCAGGACGACGGCGGGACCATCCTGAGGATTCAGGTCAGGTCCGAAGTGCGGGCCGTCGCGGCGCCCGAGTGGAGCGACGAGAAGATCAGTACCGGTCCGTCCTATCGCGTCCTGCCCTGGTGGAAGGTCAGCGCCGACGACCTGCCCGAGGGGGCGGGACAGTGAGCACCCCTCAGCCGGGCCGCGGCCTCGCCGGCTCCATCCAGCGCGTCACGGCCTCGGCCCTCGGCCCGTACCAGAGCGCCGTCATCCGTATCGGCTTCTCGGCCACCTTCCTGATGTTCCTGCTCCGTGAGCTGCCCCACCGGCACGAGATGTACGGCCCCGACGCGCCCTGGCGCTGGGACCTGGCGCGGCAGCTGATATCCGGGAACCAGGCGTTCACGACCCTCATGTGGTCGGACAGCGCCCTCTGGTTCGAGATCGTCTACGCGCTGGCGCTGCTCTCGTCCCTCCTGCTGATGCTCGGCTGGCACACCCGCGCCGTCTCCGTGGTCTTCATGGCCGGAGTGCTCTCGCTGCAGAACCGCAGCATCTTCATGGGCGACGGCGGCGACAACGTCATCCACCTGATGTCCATCTACCTGGTGCTGACCCGCTGCGGGCAGGTCTGGTCGCTGGACGCCCGGCGGGCGCGGGGCCGCGCGTCGGTGTACGCCGGCCAGGAGGCCGGTGGGCGGCGGGTGCCCGGGGAGCGGGCCGGGATCGTGCTGTGGGTGGTGCTCGGGGCCGTCCTGGTGGGGGCCACGGTGGCGGGTGGTCTGGGTGGCACCGTGTGGCTGCCGCTCCTCCTGTGGTGCCTGTGGATCGGCCAGGGCGCCTGGTGGGCCGCGAACCGGTACGCGCCGGGCAACGAGCTCCGCACCCTTCTCGACGTCATCGCCAACCTCGCCCACAACGCCACTCTCGTCGTGATCATGGCCGAGGTCTGCCTGATCTACGCGACGGCCGGCTGGTACAAGATCCAGGGCTCGCGCTGGCAGGACGGGACCGCGCTGTACTACCCGCTCAAACTGGAGTACTTCACCCCGTGGCCCGCCCTGTCGGACCTGCTGTCCTCCAGCGGCGTCATGGTCATGGTGCTGTCGTACGCCACGGTCATCGTGCAGGTGGCCTTCCCGTTCACCCTCTTCAACCGGCGCGTGAAGAACTTCCTGCTCGGCGCCATGATCTGTGAGCACGCGGGGATCGCGCTCCTGCTGGGGCTGCCGTTCTTCTCGATGGCCATGATCACCGCGGACGCCGTCTTCCTGCCGACCGCCTTCCTGGTGTGGCTCGGCGGGCGGGTGGCCACCGGGCATGAGCGGTTGTTCCGGCGGCGGGGGCGGGTGCCGGCGCCGCGCGCCGCCGACGGCCCGGAGGCACCGGAGCCCGACGGCGACGGGAGCCATACCCTCGTCGGGTGAGCAGTGAGACCGGCAGCACCGGTGAGACCAGCGGCAACGGCGCGCCCGTGGGCGACGAGCCCGTGCAGTACGACGAGGGGTTCGGGACGGAGATCGGCGTCGGGCCGCATCCGCTGCCCTGGCCCGAGGACGAGCGGTACGACCCCGAGCTGCTGGCCGGTGGCGACCGGCGCAACGTCGGCGACCGGTACCGCTACTGGACCCGTGAGGCGATCGTCGCCGACCTCGATCTGCGCCGCCACGATTTCCACGTGGCCGTGGAGAACTGGGGCCACGACTTCAACATCGGGTCCGTCGTGCGGACCGCGAACGCGTTCCTGGCCAAGGAGGTGCACATCGTCGGGCGGCGGCGCTGGAACCGGCGCGGGGCGATGGTCACCGACCGCTACCAGCACGTCCGGCACCACCCCGACACCGCGAGCCTGACCGCCTGGGCGGCGGCGGAGGGCCTGCCGATCGTTGGGATCGACAACCTGCCGGGGGCGGTGCCGTTGGAGCGGACGGTGCTGCCTCGGCGGTGTGTCCTCCTGTTCGGGCAGGAGGGGCCCGGGTTGACGGAGGAGGCTCGGCGGTGTGCGGAGGTGGTGTGCTCCATCGCGCAGTTCGGGTCCACGCGGTCGATCAATGCGGGGGCGGCCGCCGCGATTGCCATGCATGCGTGGGTGGCGCGGTATGCGGTGATTCCTGGGTGAGGTGGGGGCGGGTCGGGGCGGGGTGGGGGTGGGTGCGCCTGCGGCGGGCCGTTTCCCCTACCCGCCCCTTCCCGTAACCGGGGCTCCGCCCCGGACCCCGCGCCTCAAACGCCGGCGAGGCTGGGATTATACCCCGGGTGGGCGGGATGGACC
>NZ_JBEYCQ010000033.1:29653-74232 GCF_040632905.1 Streptomyces sp. NPDC016469 | reverse complement strand
GACCTGCTCGTCGTCTCGCTCGGCGGCCAGGGACAGTACAACCACGTCATCAACGACACGGGCTCCCCGACCTCCGGGACCTCGACCGTCCCGTCACAGGTGGTTTCGTTCCCGTAGGGCTTCAGCAGCTACGGACTCCGTTCGCCGGAGCCCTCCGCAACCACGCCCGCTCCGTCACTTCCGACGGGGCGGGTGTCGTCGTGTCAGGGGCGGCCGCCCGTCATCAGGGATTCGAGTCCGGCCAGGCCCTCCAGGACGAACGCGCCCAGGCCGCGCGCACCGACGGTGTCGATCCAGCGCTCGAAGGCGACCTTGAAGACGGCGATCCCCGCCTCGGCCGCCAGGCTCGCCGCCGGTTCACTGACGCCGCGCGCCCGCAGGGCCTCCCCCATCGCCGCGGCGAGCGAGGCGAGTTTCACCAGCTCGCGCTCCTGGAGCTCCGCGTTGGCCGTGATGATCCGCTGCCGCCGCCGGGCGTGCTCGTGGCGCTCGTCGAACACGGCCGCGGCCGCCTGGAGCCCTTCCGCCACCGCGTCCATCGGGGGCGCGGACGGGGGTGCCCCGGCGAGGCCGCTCACCAGGCGCTCCTGGAGCAGTGTGGAGCCCGCGAACAGCACCTCGCGCTTGTCCGCGTAGTGCCGGAAGAACGTGCGTTCCGTGAGCCCGGCCCGCTTGGCGATCTCGGTCACGGTCGTCTGCTCGTAACCCCGCTCGCCGTACAGCTCCATGGCGGCCTGCTCCAGCCTGCCGCGCGCGTTCGGCTCCCATCGACCCATGCGGCGAGTCTATGGGATGACAGTGACAGACATGAGAGCTAGGCTGATGACAGTCGCTGACATCGGGGTCGGCCGTGTGTTCCGCTGCCCGGCTCGTCAGCCTGTTCAGGAGGTTCCTCATGCGTGTATTCATCACCGGCGCGTCCGGCTGGATCGGTTCCGCGGTCGTTCCCGAGCTCATCGGGGCAGGTCACCAGGTCGTCGGGCTCGCCCGTTCGGATGCCTCGGCCGATGCGCTGGCCGCCGCCGGGGCCGAGGTGCGGCGCGGATCACTGGACGACCTGGACGTGCTGCGCGAGGCGGCCGCCGCCGCGGACGGGGTCGTCCATCTCGCCTTCAAGCACGACATCGCGTTCTCCGGGGACTTCCAGGGCGCCACCGACGCGGACCGCCGGGCCATCGACGCCTTCGGGGACGCGCTCGCCGGCTCCGGCAAGCCCTTCGTCATCGCGTCCGGGCTCCTCGGGCTGGCCCCGGGCCGGGTCGCGACCGAGGAGGACGGGCAGAGCGCAGACCCGGACGCGCCCACCGGGGGACCGGGCAGCCGCCAGGACAACGCGCGGGCGACGATCGCCCTCGCCTCCCGCGACGTCCGCTCGTCCGTCGTCCGGCTGCCCCCGACGGTCCACGGCGACGGGGACCAGGGCTTCGTCCCCGCCCTCATCGCCACCGCCCGCGCCAAGGGCGTCTCCGGCTACGTCGGCGACGGCTCCCAGCGCTGGCCGGCCGCCCACCGCGCGGATGCCGCCCACCTGTTCCGGCTCGCCCTGGAACAGGCCCCCGCCGGTTCCACGCTGCACGCGGCGGCCGAGGAGGGCGTCGCGCTGCGGTCCGTCGCCGAGACCATCGGCCGCCACCTCGGCGTCCCCACGGCCTCCGTCGCCCCCGAGGACGCGGCCGCTCACTTCGCCTGGCTGGGCGACGTGGTGAACCTCGACTCGCCCGCATCCAGCGCCCCGACCCGCGACCGCTTCGGCTGGAAGCCTGCCGGGCCGGGGCTCATCGAGGACCTGGAGCAGGGGCACTACTTCGGCGCGCCGGGGGCGTAACGCGTCACCGCGCCGCCTCACTGGTCGCGGCGGTGCACCGCGCACACCGCCACCGCCGCGGCCACCAGCGCCCACAGGGCGTACACGGTCCAGGCGCCCGCCTCGGACCACGGGTAGAGCTCGGGCGCGCCCTGCGCGAGGGCGCCGTCCCGCAGGCGCTCCCACCCACTCAGCGGCAGGGTGTGCCGGAGCACCGCCGTCAGGTGGCGGCGGTCGCTGAGGAGCATCGGGAGCAGGAGCAGCACCGCCACGCACGCCACGATCGACGTGCCCGTGTGCCGGATCACCGTGCCCAGCGCGAAGCCCGCGAGCGAGGCGACCGGGGCGAGCAGCGCGGAGGCGGCGAGGACCTGGAGCACGCCGGGGTCGCCGAGGGAGACGGAGGCGTCGCGCGCCGACAGGAACGCCTGCGTCGAGGCGAAGGAGGCGGCGGCGACGAGCACACCGAAGACCGTGCTGACGGCGGCGAGGACGACGGCCTTGGCGGCCATCACCGAGCGCCGGGCGGGCACGGCGGTGAAGGTGGTGCGGATGAGCCCCGTCCCGTACTCGCCGGTGACCGACACGGCGCCGATCGCGGCGAGGGCCAGCACCAGCACCAGGGCGGCGTTGTCGGTGAAGGCGTCGAGGAGCGCCAGGCGGTGGTGGGCGAAGAAGTCCTGGCTGCCCTTGTCGTACTGGTACCAGTACTTGTAGTGGTCGTAGGCCGTACCGGCGTTGAACGCGACGACGGCCAGCGCGCTGAGCGCGTACAGCCAGGGCGTCGAGCGCAGCGACCACGTCTTCAGCCACTCGGCGGCGATCAGGTCGGTGAAGCGCGCGGGGGGCCCGTCGTGCGTCACGGGGGCGGTGGGGGCGGTGGGTGCCGTGGTGGTCTTCGCCGTGGTCATCGGTGGTCTCCTGCCTGGTACTGGACGCTGTCCGCGGTGAGTTCCATGAACGCCTCCTCCAGCGAGGCGCCGAGGGGGGTCAGTTCGTGGAGCAGGACCCGGTGGCGCAGGGCGAGTTCGCCGATGCGTTCGGCGGGGAGCCCGGTCACGGAGAGCCGGTCGCCGTCCCCGGCCACCGAGGCGCCCTCGGCGGCCAGCAGCGGCGTCAGGTCCGCCGCGTCCGGAGTGCGTACGGTGACGCTGAGGCGGGTGGAGCGGGCGGCGAACGCGCTCAGGCTCTCGGCGGCGATGAGCGCGCCGCTCCCGATGACGACGAGCCGGTCGGCGGTGTGCTCCATCTCGGTCATCAGGTGGCTGGAGACGAAGACGGTACGGCCTTCGGCGGCGAGCCGGCGGAAGAGCCCGCGCACCCACAGCACGCCTTCCGGGTCGAGGCCGTTGAGCGGTTCGTCGAAGAGCAGGACGGGCGGGTCGCCGAGCAGGGCCGTGGCGATCCCCAGGCGCTGGCGCATCCCGAGCGAGAAGCCGCCGACGCGTCGGCGGGCCGCTGCCGCGAGGCCCACTTCGTCCAGGAGCTCGTCGACCCGGGCGCGGGGGATGCCGTTGCTCCGGGCCAGCACGGCGAGGTGGGCGCGGGCCGTGCGGCCGCCGTGGACGTCGCCCGCGTCGAGCAGGGCGCCGACGTGGCGCAGTCCGCGGGGGTGGTCGCGGAAGGGGCGGCCCCGGACGGTGGCCGTTCCGGCGGTCGGCTCGACGAGGCCGAGGAGCATGCGCAGGGTGGTGGTCTTCCCGGCCCCGTTGGGCCCGAGGAAGCCGGTCACCTCGCCCGGCCGGACGGTGAAGGTCAGGTCGTCCACGGCGGTGGTGCCGCCGTATCGCTTGGTCAGTCCGTTGGCTTCGATCATGGGACCCACCCTGCGGGGCGCGACCGGGCCGTGTCGTCGGGCCGTCGCTGACAACCGGGCGGGGCGGACTGCACCCGTGGGTGTACAACCGTGGGCCGATGCGCCGGTGTTCGGCACTGGTTACGCTCGGCACATGTCCAGCTCACCGGTCCTGCCCCAGCTCAAGCGCGTCCCCCCGGCCGCGTGGGTGGCGGCTGCCTGGTTCGGGGGCCTGGCGATGACCGTCCTCATGCGGGTGCGGATGCCCGGCGAGTACGAGGCGTCCGTCATGCGCGGGGTCCTCTTCTACCGCTGGGACGGCCTGCTGACGCATCTGCTGTCCACGGCCCTGCTGATCACCGGGTGTCTCCGCCTCGGCCGGCGCCCGCTGGGCGCCGTGGCGGTGCTGCTCGCCGCCTCGGCGCTGGCCACGATGCCGCTCGGCGTCACGGAGATCCCCCTGGCGCAGTTCCTGGCCGTCGATGTCGCCCTGTATTTCACGGCAGCCGCCCGCCCCCTGCGCACGGGCGTCCTCGCCCTCGTCATGTCGGTCGCCGTCCTGATCGCCTTCGTGGGCGGCCGGGCGCTCGCCGGCTGGCCCGCCGGCACCTCGGCGGAGGTGGCCGTCGCCCTGACGGCGGTCGTCGCCTGGCTGGTGGGCCGCTCGGTGCACGAGAGCCGCAAGCACGACGCGGAGCTGACGGCCAGGGCAACGGACCGGGCGATCGTCGCCGAACGGCTGCGCATCGCCCGCGAGATGCACGACGTGGTCGCGCACAGCGTCGGCATCATCGCCCTCCAGGCGGGCGCCGCGGCCAGGGTCGTGCACACCCAGCCGGACGCCGCCCGCGAGGCGATGAGCGCGGTGGAGGCGGCGGGCCGGGAGACGCTCTCGGGGCTGCGCAGAATGCTGGGCGCGCTCCGGGAGACCGGGCCCGGCCAGGACGCCGCGGGGCGCGAGGACGCGCCGCTGCGCCCCGCCGAGGGCCTGGCCGACATCGACCGGCTCGCCCGGGCCACGACCGCTGCCGGGGTCCGGGTCGAGGTGGACTGGCGGGGCGAACGACGGGCACTGCCACCGGAGTTGGAGCTTTCGGCGTTCCGGATCGTCCAGGAGTCGGTGACCAACGTGGTGCGCCATGCGGAGACCGACGCCTGCCGGGTCCGCGTCGAATACGGCGAAGAGGAGCTGACCATCGAGATCACGGACCGGGGCCGGGGCGGGGACCGGGGCGCGGGCCGCTCCACGGGGCGCGGAGCGGCCCCCGGGTTCGGCCTGGCCGGGATGCGGGAGCGGGTCGCCCTGCTGCACGGCGAGTTCGCCGCCGCCCCGGCCCCGGGCGGCGGCTTCCGGGTCGCGGCCCGGCTGCCGGTGCCCGCGCCGGAGCGTGCGCGGGAGGCGATACCGGCGCCCCCGGAGCCGGAGCCGGAACCGGCGCGGGGAGCGGCGGCATGAGCGGCGGTACGAGCGGCGGCGGGCGCCCCGACGCGCCCGTGGACGCCGCCCAGGACGCGGACGGTGCGATGGCCGCCCCTCCCCCGGTCCGCGTCGTGCTCGCGGACGACCAGCCGCTGGTGCGGGCCGCTCTGCGCATGGTCATGGCGGACACCCCGGACATCGAGGTGGTCGGCGAGGCGGGGACGGGCGAGGAGGCGGTCCGGCTGACCGCCCGACTGGCGCCGGACGTCGTCGTGATGGACATCCGGATGCCCGGCATGGACGGCATCGAGGCCACCGAGCGGATCACCGCACAGGGCGGCGATGCGCATGTGGTGGTCCTGACGACGTTCGACGACGACGATTACGTGTACGGGGCGCTGCGCGCCGGGGCGGCCGGGTTCCTGGTCAAGGACATGGCGCTGGACGACATCCTGGCGGCGGTCCGGGTGGTGGCGTCCGGCGACGCCCTGATCGCCCCGGGCGTCACCCGGCGGCTGATCAAGGAGTTCGCGGCCCGTCCCGCGCCCTCCGCGCCGGTCCCGGCGCCCTTGTCCGCGATCACCGAACGGGAGCGGGAGGTGCTGGTGCTGGTCGGCGGCGGGCTCTCGAACGCGGAGATCGCCGAGCGCCTGGTCATCAGCGTCGCCACGGCGAAGACGTATCTCACCCGCCTGCTCGCCAAGCTGGGCGCGCGGGACCGGGTGCAGCTGGTCATCATCGCGTACGAGGCGGGGCTGGTGTCCCCGGGGCGGTGACACCCGTCCGCGGTGCGTGAGAGGGGCTGCTACAACCAGCCCTTCTCGCGCGCCATGCGGACCGCCTCGGCACGGTTGCGGGCGGCCAGCTTCTGGATCGCCATGGAGAGGTAGTTGCGGACGGTGCCCTGGGAGAGGTGGAGGGCGGCGGCGATCTCCGCGTTGGTCGAGCCGTCGGCGGCGGTGCGCAGGACCTCGCTCTCGCGGTCGGTCAGCGGGTTGGCGCCGTCGGCGAGGGCGGCGGCGGCGAGGCCGGGGTCGATGACGCGTTCGCCGGCGAGCACCTTGCGTACCGCTTCGGCGAGCTGGGAGGCGGGGGCGTCCTTGACCAGGAAGGCGTCGGCGCCCGACTCCATGGCGCGGCGCAGATAGCCGGGCCGGCCGAACGTCGTGACCACCACGACCTTCACGTCCGGCAGGGCCTCGCGGAGCCGGGCCGTCGCCTCGATGCCGGTCATGCCGGGCATCTCGATGTCCAGGAGGGCCACGTCGACGGAGTGTTCCCGGGCCGCCGCCAGGACCTCGTCGCCCCGGGCGACCTGGGCGACCACCTCGATGTCCGGTTCCAGTCCGAGGAGCGCCGCCAGGGCCTCGCGCACCATGGACTGGTCCTCCGCGAGGAGAAGTCTGATCATGCTCATTCCGCGGATCCTAGGCCGGATTCGAACGGAATGCTGAGGACCATGGTGAAGCCTTTGCCCGAACGGGGCTGGGTGGCCCGGGTGGTGAGGGTGCCGTCCACCGAGGCGAGGCGTTCGGTGAGCCCGGTGAGGCCGTTGCCGGGCGTGGTTCCGGCGGCGCCCCGGCCGTCGTCGGCGACGGTCAGTTCGAGCACCCGCCCGTCCAGTGTCTGACGGGGTGCCAGGGTCACCGTGCAGCGGTGCGCACCGCTGTGGCGTACGACGTTGGTGACGGCCTCCCGCAGCCCCCAGGCGAGCACCTCCTCCGCCTTCTCGGGCAGTCCGTCGGGGATGGCGGCCGGGACGTCGGCGTCGACCCCGGCGGCGGCCAGCGCGGTGCGGGCCCCGGCCAGTTCGCCGGGGAGGGTCGGCCGGCGGTATCCGGTGACGGCACTGCGTACGTCCACCAGGGCCTGGCGGCTGACCTGTTCGATGTCCGCGACCTGGGCGGCCGCCAGTTCGGGCCGGTCGGGGAGCATCCGGCCGGCCAGCTCGCTCTTGAGGGTGATCAGCGAGAGGGAGTGGCCCAGCAGGTCGTGCAGATCGCGGGCGAGACGCAGGCGCTCCTCGTTGGCGGCCAGCTGCGCGACGGTGGCCCGGGCCTGGCGCAGCTCGATCGTGGTGCGGACCAGCTGCCGTACGCCGGTCATCGCGAAGCCGCCCAGCAGGGCGGGGAAGACCAGGGCGGTGACGGTCTCGCGCGGGTCCTCCAGAGTCGCGCCGACGCCCACCAGGACGGCGGTGACGACGGGGATCAGCCACCGCGCGGTCCGCAGCGGCATCGTGGCACCCGCCGACACCGCCACGTACACGAAGAGGACCAGCCAGGGCGTGCCGAACGTCAGCGCCAGCAGGACCGCCAGGACCCCGAGGAAGGCGAGCGATGCCCGGACCCGGAAGAGGTCGAGCGCCTTCGACGTGTGCCGGAAGACCAGGACGAGGTAGGCACCGACGAAGACCAGCAGTCCGAGGACGCCGAGCGCGGTCGCCCACCGGGTGTGGTTGCCGTCGGCGAGGTCCTTGACCGGTGCGCTCATGAAGGCGAGCCAGATGCCGATCCACAGCAGCTTGATCCCGGCCTGGCGGGCGGTCGCGGGCGGCCGCCCCAGCCCCACCGACGTCTCGTCGTCGTTCACGCCTTCAGGGTGTCCTTCCGGTAGAGCCAGGCCGCGCCGCCCGCGAAGAGCAGGAAGTAGACACAGAGGACGGCGACGTCCTTGGCGTGCGGCGCGCCGCCCATCTCGACGGCCTGGCCGAGTGCAGCGTACGCGTGCGTGGGAAGCCACTCGGAGATGTTCTGGAGCCAGTGCGGGAAGGTCGCGCTGGGCATCCAGAGGCCGCCGAGGATGGAGAGCCCGAAGTAGATGATCATCGTGACCGGGCGGACCGCGTCCCCGCTGGTGAGGTAACCGATGGCGACGCCGAGGGCGGCGAAGACCAGGGAGCCGGCCCAGATGACGCCGGTCAGGGCGAACCACTGCCAGAGGTCGAAGCGGACGTGTTTGACCGAGGCGGCGACGAGGAAGACCACGACGATGCAGGGCAGGGTGACCATGGCGGCGCTGGCGATCTTCGCCAGGACATAGCCCCGGCCGGGCAGCGCGGTCAGCCGCAGCTGGCGCACCCAGCCCTTCTCGCGCTCCTTGGCGATGCGCTCGCTGTTGCCCATGAGGACGGCGGTCAGCGCGCCGAAGGAGGCCATGGAGACCATGAAGAAGGACTGGAGGGTCAGATCGGTGTGCGGGATCTTGTCGGTGTCGTTCTGGGTGCCGGAGATCAGCAGGTAGATCACCGACGGGTAGATGACCGAGAAGAACATGAACTTCTTGTTCCGCAGGGTGCGGGTGACTTCGAGCCGGATCAGAGTGTTCACGAGTGCTTGGCCTCCTCGGCCTCGGTGATGGCGACGAATGCCTGTTCCAGGCCGAGTCCGGCGACTTCCAGCTCGCGCGGGTACAGACCGAGGCCGTAGAGGGCGTGCACGGTCGCGTCGGCGTTGTGCGACTGGATGCGCACCCGCCGGCCGTTGATGTCGAGCGAGGCGAGGAACGGCAGTGCGCTCAGGGCGGCCCGGTCGATCGCGCCCTCCAGCTCGAAGGCGATCCGGCGGGCCCCGGCCTTCGCCTTGATCTCGGCGGCGGTGCCGTCGGCGAGGAGGCGGCCCTTGTGCAGGACCAGGACGCGGTCGGCGATCGCGTCGGCCTCTTCGAGGTAGTGGGTGGCGAACAGAACGGTACGGCCCTGCTCGGCCTGTTCGCGCATGGTGGCCCAGAACGCCTGGCGGGCGGTGACGTCCATGCCGGTCGTCGGCTCGTCGAGGACGATGAGGTCGTTGGCGCCGGCGGTGGCCAGTGCGAACCGCACGCGCTGCTCCTGGCCGCCGGAGAGCTTGTTGACCATCCGGCCGGCGATCGACGCGATGCCCGCACGGGCCAGCACCTCGCCGACCGGGTGGGGGCGGGGGTGCAGATCGCAGGCCAGCCGGACCAGTTCCTCGACGGTGACGTCCTCCATCAGGCCGCCGCTCTGCAGCATGGCGCCGACCCGGCCGGCCTTGATGGCCCCCTGCGGGGTGGTGCCGAAGAGGCTGACCGTGCCGGAGTCGGCGGTGCGCAGGCCGAGGAGCAGGTCGAGGGTGGAGGACTTGCCGGCTCCGTTGGGGCCGAGGAGCGCCACGGTCTCGCCGGGATGCAGGTCCAGGGTGAGCCCGTCGACGGCGCGTACGTCTCCGTAGACCTTGCTGACCTGGTCGAAGCTGACCACCGCGGTCCTCGTCGCGGTCGCTCCGGTGGCTGTCGTTGTCATGCGTCCAGCCTGGCCGACCGGAGGGTGCGCGCGGCAGGGTCAGCGGTCGTGGATCCGGGATGACAGATGTCATGCGCCGGGGGTGACGGGTGTGCGGGGGCCGGATGCGGGGAAGCCGCCACCCCGGCCGGGGTACGGTTCCGCCCGTTCACGCCACCGCCCCCGGCCGGGGTCCGGTCGGGGGCGGGTCGGACGGGGTGCGGGCGGGTCAGCCGTTGCCGTCGAGGTCGATCGTGACCGTGCGCTCGGCGGGGGTCTTCCCCAGCAGCGCGCCCTTCATGGCATAGGCCACGTCGTCCGCGCTGAGCTGGTGCTTCTTGCCGTCGCCCTTGGTGATCATGATGCCGTCGAAGACACCGGCGAGGAGCCGGTCGATGGCCTTCTTGTCGTAGACGTCGACCAGCTTCCCGTCGACCGGCTTCATCGACAGGATCTGTGGCAGCGACTTCGCCGGGCCGAACGGGATCTGCTTTCCGCCGGCCTTGATGACGATCAGACCGGACATCGCGGGCTCCGCGAACTCCTTCATCGCCCGGTCCAGTTCGGCCTGGGTGATGGTGGGTTCCTTGGAGACGACGGGCAGTTCGACGGGCCTGGAGCTGCCGGTCTCGACCTGGGCGCGGTAGGCGTCCCGGACGGAGCCCATCGCCTTGTTCACGTCGATCGCCTTGCCGGCCTTGCCCGGTACGGCGACGGCCTTGCCCGGCTCGAACTTGATGGTGCCGTCCTTCGCGGTGCCCGAGGCGCCGGCCAGGTCCTGGAGCGCGACGCCCAGCTTCTCCTCGTCCACCGGGAAGACCGGCTCGACGGTCCGCTCGCCGCCGAAGAGCGAGCCGATCACGGAGACCGGGTTGTAGTCGCTGCCGGCCGCGGCGCGCACCGTGGCCTGGCTGTCCAGGGAGAGCCCGGCCTTGTCCGGGGCGAGCTGCGTCTCCTTGCCGTCCACGGTCAGCTTGAGCGGGGTCGCGGCGCGCTTGGCGAGCGCGGCGTCCAGCTTCTCGACGCCGTCCTCCTTCGTGCCGCCGCCGATGTCGACGCCGAGGACCGTCGTGCCCTTGGGTACGTCGGAGTGGTTCATCAGGAGTCCGGCGCCGTACGCGACACCGAGCAGGCAGACGGCCGCCGCGCCGAGCAGGACCAGCTTCGAGCGGCCCTTCCTGGCGGGCGCCGGCTTCGGAGCGGGCCGGGCCGCCGCGGCCGGCCGCGGCGCCGCGGCTCCGGGTCCGCCAGGGCCCCCGGGCCCACCGGGTCCGGTGCCCATCGGGTCGCCCGGGACGTTCCGGTCGCCGGGCACGACGGGGATGCCGCTGTTCAGCGTGTCACCCGAGACGTTGCCGCCGGGGCCGCCCGGGATCGGGGCGAACTGCGGGGTGAGGATGGCGGTGTCGTCGGACATGCGCGGCGGCACACCGCCCTGCCCGGGGCCGCCCGGATTCCGCGGACCTGGGCCCGTCGGGAAGGGGCCGGAGCCGTCGAGGTTCGGGGTGAGCGGCGAGGTGCCGGCGGCCGGGCCCGTGGTGGGGCCGGCCGGGCCCGGCGGGCGGACGCCCAGGTCGGGGGTGGAACCCGGGCCGCCCGGGCCCTCGCCGGGGCCCTCCGGGAAGTCGCGCCGCGGGCCGTCCGAGAAGTACGGCAGGTCGGTACGGGGGCCGGAGGGCGGGGAGACGCGGCCGGGACCGGGAGCACCGGGGCCGGTCGGGGCGCCGGGGCCACCGAAGCCGCCAGGCCCACCCGTCACACCAGCACCGCCGGACCCGCCGACACCACCAGGCCCGGCCGGAGCGCCCGGACCACCAGCCGCACCCGGACCACCGGCACCGCCCGGACCACCGGCACCGACCGGCGTCGGGAAGCCCGCGCCGTCCGTGTCGCCGCCGGGCCGTCCGTCCGTCGGGGGCGTCGCGGCCGCCGGGGGCTTGCGGGGGGCGAACCAGTCGCTGCCGCTCTTCTCCTTGGCCGGCTTGTCGGACTCCGCCGGGTCCGCGTCCGCGCCGCCCTCCGCGATCGGTGCCTGGGGCGTCTGCGGTGCGCCGCCCGGCGCGGACGCGCCCGGACGCGGGGTCGAGCCGGTGCGCTCGCCCTCGCCGTCGGCGTCGCTCATGGGCGTACGCATGACAACAGGCGGGATGGGGCGCGAGCCCGGGATGTTGATCCGGATGCGCGTCGTCAGCGTCGTCTCGGTCTTCGGCTCGTCGGACCGGTCCGCACCGCCGGGTTCCCGGGATCCTTCCTGGGCGTCCTGCGACGGGTGCGTCGACGGATACTGGCGGGATCCGTACGGCGGCGTACCCGAGGGGTACGCGGCTCCTCCGCGACCCTGGGGCCCGGAGGACGAACTGTCAGTTTCACGACTCAAAGCAGGTTCTCCCGATTGGCTCCGCCGCCCGTACTCCCCCGTGCCGCAGCCCGGGCGCGCGAACCACCATACTGGCCGCCGCCCGCACACACCCCGCGACCGGGGGAAACGACTGCGCACCCCCCGTACGGGCGGGGGGCATTACGGGATCGGACGGAGCACATTACTTGGCAGGTCGACCGCTTTCGGCCCGCTGTCCGGACGATCGCGGCATGGTGGCACAGATCACAGCGATGGCCATTCCGCCCAGCATGAAGAGCCCGAGGCCGAGCGCGTCACCGAAGACATAGTCCCCTTCGGGCCGCCCGCCGAGCAGAAAGACGACCGAAATCAGCCATCCCGCCGCCGGCGCCACCGCTCCCGGCTGGGTGCCCGTCAGCGTGCGCCCGCCGTAGAAGAGGCCGGCCGCGGCCGCCAGGGCGAGGAGCAGCCCGCCGGGGAACCAGGCGGGCTGGACGAGCGTCCCGGCGATGCCCACGACGGCACCGAGGACCGCGAGCCCGAACAGGGCGGCGATCCGGGCGGGGTTGAGGGGGGCGGCCATACCGCCGGCCGGAATGACCTTCTTCTGCGCTTCCGTCCGGCTGCCGCCGGCCCGCGCCCTGCTGCTGCCGCTCACCGGCCGGCCCCCGGCACACCCGCGAAGAGGTCCCGTTCGCGTTCGCCCGCCGGAGCGCCGGGGACCCCGGCGGCCAACTCGTAGTACTCCGTGGTGAACACGGGCTGCCCCAGGTCGTTCGACAGGGCGAAGTACGGCCCCTGGACGGCGATCTGGGTGGCGTGCGCCCGCATCGCGGCGGTCTTCGCGTCCTCGTGCCCCGCGCCGTCGATCTCGGTGGTGATCCGGTCGTCGTCCACCACACCCGGTACGTCGCCGATCGCGGCGATCCCCGGGAACGCGTCCGGGGCCTCGGCGCGCAGCGCGGCGAATCCCTCCTCGGCGACCGAGCGCGGCACCCGGTTCCAGTAGACCTTCGCGACGGCGTGCGGGGCACCCGAGCCGGGGCGGTACGCGGCGTCGGCGGCCAGCTCCGCGGCGCGGGTGGCGACCCGGTGGGCCTGGATGTGGTCGGGGTGCCCGTAGCCCCCGTCGGGGTCGTACGTCACCAGGACCTGGGGGCGCACCTCACGGATCACCTCGACGAGGTGTCCGGCGGCCTCGTCGAGGTCGGCCGACCAGAAGGCGCCGGGGCGGCGGTTCTGCTCGGCGCCCATCATCCCGGAGTCCCGGTAGCGGCCGGGGCCTCCGAGGAAGCGGTGGTCGGTGACGCCCAGCTCCTTCATGGCCGCCGCCAGTTCGCCGACGCGGTACGGGCCCAGTGCGTCGTCGCGGTCGGCGGCGAGGTGGGCGAGCGCGGGCGGGATGATCTCGCCCTCCTCGCCGAGCGTGCAGGTCACCAGCGTGACCAGGGCGCCCTCGGCCGCGTACCTGGCCATGGTGGCGCCGTTGTTGATCGACTCGTCGTCCGGGTGCGCGTGCACCAGGAGCAGCCGCCGGGCGGGAAGGTCCGTCATGGGGACCAGCCTACGAGCCCGCGGGGCGGCCGCCCGCCGACGGGTGACCGCGTCAGAACTTGATGCCGCCGATCATGCCCGCCACGTTCGTGGTCAGCTCGGAGATGGTGGGCGCGATGGACGAACTGGCGAGATAGAAACCGAGCAGCGCGCAGACGACCGCATGTCCTCCCTTCAGTCCGGACTTCCGGATCAGCAGGAAGACGATGATCGCCAGCAGCACCACCGCCGAAATCGAGAGCGCCACGGCGGTTCACCTCCATCTGTACGGTCGGGACGGGCAGCACGCGTGGAGCCAGCAGGTTCATACCCACCGAGCGCTACGGATCATAACTATCCGTGGCAACGCATTGTTCGGGGCACAGCAGCACGAGGGGCGCACGGACGGGCGCGGCCGATAGGTTCGGCGCATGACTTCGTCAGAGATCACGTTTCCGCTCCAGTTGGCCCGGACCATGAGATTCACCCTTGGGGCACCGCGCGCGTTCACGGTGTCACCCGACGGTGGACGCGTGGTCTACCTGCGCTCGGGTTCGGGCACGGACCGCGCGGGGCAGCTCTGGGTGCTGGACCTGGACGAGGGCACCGGGCCGCGAGAACGCCTGGTGGCCGATCCTCTGGCGTTGCTGGGCGGTTCGGAGGAGCGTCTGTCGGCGCAGGAGCGCGCCCGGCGGGAGCGCAGCCGCGAGGGCTCGTCGGGGATCGTGGGCTACGCGCTGGACGGGTCCGCCGAGCTGGCCGCTTTCGCGCTCTCCGGGAAGGTGTACGTCGCGGATCTGGGCGCGGGCACGGCGCGCGCGCTGCCCGTTCCCGGCCCGGTGATCGATCCGCGCCCCTCCCCGGACGGGCGACACGTCGCCTATGTGTCCAAGGGTGCCCTGCGCGTCGTCGGTGTGGACGGCGAGGCGGACCGGGCACTCGCGGAGCCGGAGGACGGCCATGTCACGTACGGGCTGGCCGAGTTCATCGCGGCCGAGGAGATGAGCCGCAACCGGGGCTACTGGTGGTCGCCGGAGTCCGACCGGCTGCTGGTGGCCCGGGTGGACGACAGCCCCGTGCGGCGGTGGTGGATCGCCGACCCCGCGCATCCCGAGCGCAAGCCGGCCGAGGTCGCGTACCCCGCGGCGGGCACGCCCAACGCGGTGGTGGGGCTCCACGTCGTGGACCTGGAAGGCAAGCGCACCGAAGTGGAGTGGGACCGGGCGCGGTTCCCCTATCTGGCCCGGGTGCACTGGTCCTCGTACGGGGCTCCGCTGCTGCTCGTCCAGGCCCGGGACCAGCAGAGCCAGCTGTGCCTGGCGGTGGACCCGGAGACCGGGGCGACCCGGACCGTGCACGCGGACGAGGACGAGGTGTGGCTGGAGCTGTTCCCCGGGGTGCCCGCGTGGGCGCCGGACGGGCGGCTCGTACGGATCACGGACGAGGGCGGGGCGCGGCGGCTCGCGCTCGGCGACCGGACGCTGACCGGGGGCCGGCTGCACATCCAGTCGGTGCTGGACATCGGGGACTCCGACGTCCTGGTGTCGGCGTCGGCGGGCGCGGAGGCGGAGGAGCCGGAGACCGGCGAGAGCCATGTGTACCGGGTCAACGAGCTGGGCGTCGAGCGGGTCTCCGAGGGCGTCGGTGTGCATACGGCGGTCCGGTCGGGCCGGGTGACGGTGCTGGTCTCGGCGACGCCGGAGCGGCCCGGGTCGACGGCGCGGGTGCTGCGGGACGGCAAGGAGATCGCCGTCGTGGAGAGCCGCGCGGAGCGCCCGGTGCTGACCGCGCGGCCGGTGTTCACCGAAGGGGGCGCACGGCGGATTCCGTGCGCCGTGTTGCTCCCCACCGGGTACTCGGAGTCGGACGGTCCGCTTCCGGTCCTCATGGACCCGTACGGCGGACCGCACGGCCGGCGGGTCGTGGCCGCCCACAATCCGCATCTCACCTCGCAGTGGTTCGCGGACCAGGGCTTCGCGGTCGTCGTCGCCGACGGGCGTGGGACGCCCGGCCGTTCACCGGGCTGGGAGAAGGCGGTCAAGGACAATCTGGCCCTCAGCCTCGACGATCAGGTGGAGGCCCTGCACGCGCTCGCCGAGCGCTTCCCGCTCGATCTGGAGCGGGTGGCCATCCGGGGCTGGTCGTTCGGCGGCCTCCTGGCCGGGCTGGCCGCGCTGCGGCGGCCCGACGTCTTCCACGCGGCGGTCGTCGGCGCCCCGGTGACCGACCAGCGGCTCTACGACACCCATTACACCGAGCGCTACCTGGGCGACCCGGCGGAGAACCCGGAGGTGTACGCGTACAACTCGCTGGTCACCGACGCGGGCCTGTCGAACGCGGCCGACCAGGTGCGGCCCATGATGATCATCCACGGTCTCGCGGACGACAACGTGGTCGTCGCGCACAGCCTGCGGCTGTCGTCGGCGCTGCTCGCCGCGGGCCGGCCGCACGAGGTGCTGCCGCTGAGCGGGGTGACCCACATGACCCCGCAGGAGAAGGTGGCCGAGAACCTGTTGCTGCTCCAGGTGGACTTCCTGAAGCGGTCGCTGGGGCTCTGAGCTACCAGCCGGGCGGGGGCTGCGAAGGCGGCGGGGGCGGGCCGAATCCGCCGCTGCCGCCCTGCGGGTAGCCGTAGCCGGGCCGCTGTCCGGGGTACGGGGGCGCGGCCGGCGCGGGGCCCCAGCCCGGGCCGCCGCCGGCCCACGGGTCCTGGCCCGGGGCGCGGACCTGCCCCGGCACGGCGAGGGCGATGAGCGCGGCCACGGCGGCGAGGACCTGGAAGAACGAGCTGAGCTGGCTGAGCTGGAGCTCGACCGGCAGGTCACCGAAGTGCTGGAGCATGTCGTAGTGCACGATCCGGACCACCCCGAACACCCCGCCCGGCAGCAGCACCGCCGCGGCCACCAGGCCGAACGGGCGGGCGTGCGGGGCCCGGGCCACGGCGCTGATCCCGGCGGCCACGCACAGCAGGGCCAGCATCACGGTGGCCCAGCCCGGCGGCGGACCGGTCAGGTACTGCCCGATCCGGTCACCGCCCACGTACCAGTCGGGGAAGAGCTCCGGGTCCCGGACGATCTGGCGGATCTCCCAGGCGATCAGCACGAGCCCGGCGGCGCCCAGCGCCAGGAACGCGAGCACGCCCGCGCCGGGGCCCGGCCCGGTCGGCGTCCGCTCGTAGGAGTCGGCGGGTGGCCGGCGGCCCGCTCCGGCGGTGATGATCATCGCGGCGGCCGCGGCGAGGGCGGCGAAGGCACAGATCAGGGCCCGAGAGCGCAGGTCGTCGGGGTACGCGGTCTCCATCCGGCGGGTGCCGATGGTCCAGAGTCCGGGGAGCCGCACGGTGAGGGTGACCACGCCGGCGACGACGAGCGCGGACGCGGCGGACGCGGCGCGCAGAGCGGCCACGGCGACGGCCACGTACACCACGAACAGGACGAGGTCCGTGCCCGAGGTCGTGGGGACGGCCCGCATCCGGTTGTCGTACAACCCGGCCCAGTAGCGCCACAGTTGTCCGAAACCGATCGCATCGACGTCCCGTATCAGCCAGCACGCGACGATCACCGCGAGCACGGCGGACAGGACGGCTCCGGTGACTCTTGCTCCGCGGGTGAGTATCACACCCGCGATACTTCCGTGCGTCCGCCCTCCGGACAAGAGGGCCTGCGCCGCCGCGTGCACGGCGACCGGCCGGGGGGCGTCACACCCCGCCGGCCGGTCCACGGCACCCGCACGGCCGTACGTTGTCCATGGTGCCGCGTCCGTATATCGGGGACGTTGCCCGTGTGTTAACGACGCGTCAGACGGCCCGGCTGCTCCCCGAGGGCGGGGGCGGGCCCTCGTCGCGGTCCGTCGGTCCGGGCTGTTCCGCCGCCTCCGCGGCGCGCTCCGCCGCCTCCTCCTGGCCGCCCTCCCCCGGCACCGAACCGAGCGTGCCCTCGGGCGGGACCACCCGCTTCTCCTCCGCGAAGTGGCAGGCGGAGGCGTGCCGGGCCGGGCTGTCCACGTCCAGGAAGGCCGCCGGGACCGCCAGCAGCGGCACCTCCAGCTCGCACCGCTCCTGCGCCTTCCAGCAACGGGTGCGGAAGCGGCAGCCGGAGGGCGGATTGGCGGGCGAGGGCACGTCGCCGTGCAGGATGATCCGCTCGCGGTACTCCCGCGCCGCGGGGTCCGGCACCGGCACGGCGGAGAGCAGCGCCTGCGTGTACGGGTGCGTGGGGTGGTCGTAGATCTCCGCGTCGGTGCCGATCTCCACGAACCGGCCCAGGTACATCACGCCGACCCGGTCGGAGATGTGCCGCACGATCGACAGGTCGTGCGCGATGAAGACGTAACTCAGGTTGAACTCCGCCTGGAGCCGGTCCAGCAGGTTGACGACCTGCGCCTGGACGGAGACGTCGAGCGCGGAGACCGGTTCGTCGGCGACGATGATCTCCGGGTTGAGCGCGAGGCCGCGGGCGATGCCGATGCGCTGGCGCTGGCCGCCGGAGAACTGGTGCGGGTAGCGGTTGATGTACTCCGGGTTGAGCCCGACGACGTCGAGCAGCTCCTGCACCTTGCGGCGCCGGCTGCCCTTCGGGGCGACCTCGGGGTGGATCTCGTACGGCTCCCCGATGATGTCGCCGACCGTCATGCGCGGGTTGAGCGAGGTGTACGGGTCCTGGAACACCATCTGGATGTTGCGGCGCACGGCCTTGAGCGCGCGGCCGGACAGCTTGGTGATGTCCTCGCCCTTGTACCGGATGGAGCCGGCCGTCGGCCTCTCCAGGTGCACGAGCAGCCGGGCGACCGTCGACTTGCCGCAGCCGGACTCCCCCACGACGCCCAGCGTCTCGCCGGCCCCGAGGTCGAAGGTGACCCCGTCGACGGCCTTGACCGCGCCGACCTGCTTCTTGATGAGGACGCCCTGGGTCAGCGGGTAGTGCTTGACGAGGTCGCGCACCTCCAGGATCGGTTCGCCGCCCGCGTACGCGCTCTGCCGGCGCGACTTGGACAGCAGGGTGCGCGCCGTCTCGCCCTCCTCTCGCGCTTCCTTGCGCCCCGAGTGGTCAGCGTGCATCGAGCGTCTCCTTCCAGAAGTGGCAGGCGCTCTGTCGGTGCTCGGCCACGTCGTACAGCGGCGGCACGTCGGTGCGGCAGACGTCCTGGGCCATCGGGCAGCGCGGGTTGAAGGCGCAGCCGGGCGGGATGTGCAGCAGGTTGGGCGGCAGGCCCTTGATCGCGTACAGCTCCTGGCCCTTCTGGTCCAGGCGCGGAATGGAGGCCAGCAGGCCCTTGGTGTACGGATGGGCGGGCGCCTTGTAGATGTCGTGCACGGGCGAGGTCTCGACGATCCGGCCCGCGTACATCACGGCGATCTTGTCGGCGACGTCCGCGACCACGCCGAGGTCGTGGGTGATGAGGATCAGGCCCATGTTCAGTTCGCGCTGGAGCTCCGCGAGCAGGTCCATCACCTGGGCCTGGACGGTGACGTCCAGGGCGGTGGTGGGTTCGTCGGCGATGATCAGGGAGGGCTCCAGGGCGAGCGCCATGGCGATCATGATGCGTTGGCGCATGCCGCCGGAGAACTGGTGCGGGTAGTTGCCCACCCGCTCCTTGGCGGCGGGGATGCGGACCCGGTCCATCAGCTCGACGGCCCTGGCCTTCGCGTTCTTGCGGGACATCCCGCGGTGCACGACGTACATCTCGCCGAGCTGCTCGCCGACGGTCAGAACGGGGTTGAGGGAGGACAGAGCGTCCTGGAAGATCATGGCCATCTCCTGGCCGCGGATCTTCCGGCGCTCCTCCTTCTTCATGGTCAGCAGGTCGCGGCCCTTGAACAGGATCTCGCCCTGCGGGATCTTTCCCGGGGGCATGTCGAGGATGCCCATGACCGCCTGTGCGGTGACCGACTTCCCGGAGCCCGATTCACCGAGGACCGCCAGCGTCTCGCCCTCGGCCACCGAGTAGTTGACCCCGTTGACGGCCTTCACGACTCCGTCCCGGGTGTGGAACTCCACGTGCAGATCGCGCACTTCGAGCAACATGGCAGCGGACTCCTCAGCGCAGCTTGGGGTCGAGGGCGTCGCGCACCGCGTCGCCGAGCATGATGAAGGCCAGCACCGTGACCGCCAGCGCGCCGGCGGGCCAGAGGAGCATGTGCGGGGCGTTGCGGATGTACTGCGACGCGGCCGAGATGTCGATGCCCCAGGAGACGGCGGGCGGCTTCAGGCCGACGCCGAGGAACGACAGGGTCGCCTCCAGCGAGATGTACGTGCCCAGCGCGATGGTCGCGACGACGATGACCGGGGCGACGGCGTTCGGCGCGATGTGGCGCAGCATCATCCGGCTGTTGGACGCGCCGAGGGCCCGGGCGGCCTGGACGTAGTCGTTGTGCTTGGCGGTGATGACGGAGCCGCGGGCGATGCGGGCGATCTGCGGCCAGCCGAGCAGGACGATGAAGCCGATCACCGGCCAGACGGTGGAGCTGGTCACCACGGAGAGGAAGACCAGGCCGCCGAGGACCACGGGGATGCCGAAGAAGATGTCGGTGAGCCGGGACAGGAACGCGTCCCACCAGCCGCCGAAGAACCCCGCGAGGCCGCCGAGGACGCTGCCGATCAGGGCGACGCCGAGGGTGGAGCAGATGCCGACGGTGACGGAGTTGCGGGCGCCGTAGACGACGCGGGTGTAGACGTCGCAGCCCTGTCCGTCGAAGCCGAAGGGATGGCCCGGCTGGGAGCCCTGCTGGGCCTTGCCGAGGTCGCAGTCGAGCGGGTCGCCGGACGCGATGAGCTGCGGCCAGATCGAGATGACCACCAGGAAGAGGATGATCAGCGCGGAGATGATGAAGACCGGGTTGCGGCGCAGGTCGCGCCAGGCGTCGGACCACAGGCTCTGCGGTTTGGTGTCCGGCCCGGTCCCCTCGGGGCCGCCGGGGGTCTTCTCCAGGCTGTCGCCCTCCGCGAGCGCGAGGTCCGTCGGCCCGCCGGCTCCGGCGGCCGAGATCGCCTCGTCCGGTGTCTGCTCAGGCATAGCGGATCCTCGGGTCGAGTACGGCGTAGAGGAGGTCGACGATCAGGTTGGCCGCCAGGAAGACGAGCACCAGGACGGTGACGAAGCCGACGACGGTCTGCGAGTTCTGGCGCAGGATGCCCTGGTAGAGCTGGTAGCCGACGCCGTGGATGTTGAAGATCCGCTCGGTGACGATCGCCCCGCCCATCAGGGCACCCACGTCCGTACCGATGAAGGTGACGACCGGGATCAGCGAGTTGCGCAGCAGGTGCCGGATGACCACGCGGCGCCGGGGCAGCCCCTTGGCGGTCGCGGTACGGACGTAGTCGGCGCGGGTGTTCTCGGCGATCGAGGTCCGGGTGAGCCGGGTGACGTACGCCAGCGAGACGGAGGCGACGACCAGGCCCGGGATGAGCAGCTCGTTCAGCGGGGCCTCGGGCGAGACGGACGGCTTGATGACGCCCCACTCGACGCCCAGGAGCAGCTGGAGCAGCAGACCGGTGACGAAGGTCGGGACGGAGATCACGATCAGCGTCAGGATGAGGACGGTGGTGTCGACCGGCCGGCCGCGGCGCAGCCCGGTGACGACGCCGAGGCTGATGCCGATGACGATCTCGAAGACGATCGCGACGAGGGTGAGGCGGATGGTGATGGGGAACGCGGTGCCCATCAGCTCGGTGACCTTCTGCCCGTTGAAGGCGGTGCCGAAGTCGCCGGTGAAGACGTTGCCCATGTAGGTGAGGTATTGCTGCCACACCGGCTTGTCGAGGCCGAACTCCGTGCGGAGTTGGGCGGCGGTCGCCGGGTCGCACTGGCGGTCGCCGCAGAGACCGGCGATGGGGTCACCCATCACGTTCACCATCAGGAAGATCAGCAGCGTGGTGCCGAAGAAGACCGGGATCATCTGCAGCAGCCGCCGGATCACATAACGTCCCATGAAGGGCTCCGGGGGTCGCGGGGACGGAGGCTGAGGAGTCGGGGGACGGGGAAGCCGGGCGGCCGGTGCGTCACCGCACGGGTCACCCGGCTTCGTCCCCTTACTTGACCTTGATCTGCTCGTACACCGGGACGCTGAACTGGTTCAGCGAGACGTTGGTGACGTTCTCCGAGTAGCCGGCGCTGCCGTTCTGGTACCAGAGCGGGATGACGGGCATCTGCTGGACCATGACCTTCTCGGCGTCCTGGAAGGTGGAGACGGCCTTGGCCTTGTCGGACTCGGCGTTGGCCTTGTCCACGAGGTCGTCGAACTGCTTGTTGTTCCACTTGCCGTCGTTGGACGAGGCGTTGGTGTAGTAGACGGGCTGCAGGAAGTTCTGGATGAGCGGGTAGTCCATCTGCCAGCCCGCGCGCCAGGCGCCGTGCAGCTTCTGCTGGGAGACCTGGCTGCGGAAGTCGGCGAAGGTGCCGACGGGGGCGCCCACGCACGCCTTGTTGTTGCCCATGACCTTGTTGATGCTGTTGCAGACGGCGTCGACCCATTCCTTGTGCGAGCCGGTGTCCGCGTTGTACGAGATCTTGAGCTGGCCGCCGGGGATGCCGCCGCCGTCCTCGATCATCTTCTTGGCCTCGGCGGCGTTGTACGTGCACTCCTTGCCGCAGAGCCCCTTCTTGAAGCCGCCCTCCTCGCCGAGGACCGGGGAGGTCCAGTCGGACGCGGGGGTGCGGGTCTTCTGGAAGATCTGGTCGGTGATCTGCTGGCGGTTGATCGCCATCGACAGGCCCTGGCGGACCTTGACCGCGCCGGGGGTGTTCCAGTTCTTGTCGTAGAACGGGAAGGCGAGGGTCTGGATGATGCCGGCCGGGGTGTTGATGTAGCGGTCGCCGAGGTCCGACGTGACGTTCTTGAGCTGCGAGGCGGGCACGTCGTCCACAAGGTCGAGGTTGCCGGCCGTCAGGTCGGTGTAGGCGGTGTTGTTGTCGGTGTAGACCTTGAGGTCGATGCCGCCGTTCTGGGCCTTGTCGTCCCCGGGGTAGTCGTCCCACTTGCGCAGGCTCATCGAGGAGCCCTTGGTGTACTTGTCGATGGTGTACGGGCCGTTGCCGACGGGCTTGGAGAGCCAGCCGGCGTGGTCGGTGTAGAAGGTCTTGGGGAGCGGGGCGAAGGCCGGGTAGCCGAGGGTGTCGGGCCACAGGGAGAATTTCTGCGACAGCTTGACCGTGAAGGTCTTGTCGTTCACGACCTTGAGGCCGGACAGCTTGGTGGCGCCGGCCTTCCCGGACTCGGGGTGGACCTTGTCGTAGCCGTCGATGTAGCCGAAGAAGTAGGCGTTCTTCTGGTTGTTCTTCAGGAGGGCGCCGTAGTTCCAGGCGTCCACGAAGGACTTGGCGGTGATCTTCTCGCCGTTGCTGAAGGTCCAGCCGTCCTTCACCGTGACCGTGAAGTTCTGGTTGTCCTTGGTCTCGATCTTCTCGGCGAGCATGTTCGTGGCCTCGCCGGTCTTCGGGTCGTACTTCTTCAGACCCCGGAAGATCATGTCGAGCACCTTGCCGCCCTGCACCTCGTTGGTGTTGGCCGGCTCCAGCGGGTTCTGCGGGTCGCCCCAGGACGAGCTGACGATGCCGTCGGCGCCACCTCCACCGCCACCGCTGTCGCCCCCGCCGCAGGCCGTCGCCGCCAGGGCGACTGCCGCCGCGCATGCGGCCCACTTGACGTGCGTGGCTCCGCGCATGGAGTGCCTCCTCGTTCTGCTCCGGCTTACGTGAGGTCAAATATCGCCTCATAGGAGGATGAGTGCACTCGTACTGCGGCCGAAAGTGTCGGTCGCAACTGAAGGGAACCACCGGGGCCCGGACGCGACCCGCGTCCGGCCGCCGGATCGCCACCGTGTGCGGGGCCACCAGCGCGGCTCCTTCCGGCATAGCACGAGTCGCGTCGTCGGCCGGTTTCCGCAGCGCGGTCCCGCCGCTGCCGCCCTGTTCATCGAACCCACGCAAAAGCGCCCGGCCGGAAAATCGGCCGGGCGTCTATGCGAATTCCCCACGACTCGGGTCAGACGTTGCTGGCGTCGCTCACCCTGAACGGATAGCCCTGACCATTGCACTTCGAGTAGGTTTTGGTGCTCGACTCGTAGAGGCACGTCTCGGCCTCAAGAGTGCTGTCCTCCGCGAAGTCCTTGTTGCACTTGGCCCAGGACGGGGAGCCGTGGTTGTTTATACAGACGCCCTGGCGAATCAGCTTTCCGTTGCGCATGTTCCACCACTTCACCGCGACTGACTTGCCGTCCGCCAAGCCGTCCAGAAGCCACCAGACGTCACCGTAGGACTGGAACGCGGACATCTCGTTCCCACCGACTCCCGCCGCCCCCTGATACCACCAGCCACTGCTGGTGTAGTTCGGATTGGCGCTCGTCTTGACCGCGTAATCCGTCTCGAAGGTGACCGCGGAGGCGTGGGGGGCTACAGCAAAGTTAACCCCCACGCAGATCATGGCGGAAGAAAAGATTCCAATCGCAGAACGAGCCTTCATTTCCCATCACTTCCTTTTTCGAAATCCCCCGTCGTCCGCCGACCCTAATGGTCACGGGGCCCAGCCGCGCAGCCACTGCAGCGATGATCGAGCGTGCTTCGAGGCACATTGGGTCCGGTACGGAAAAGGCGCCCCGGAACCGATCGGTTCCGGGGCGCCTTCGTCGCGCGCGGCGGGTTACGAGGCCGCGTGCACCACGTCCTTCTCCTCAGCGAAGTGGCAGGCCGACTCGTGGGCGGCCGGCGTCTTCGAGGCCTTGAAGCGCTCGGGGACCGCGAGGAGCGGCACCTCGGTGGCGCACTTGTCCTGGGCCTTCCAGCAGCGGGTGCGGAAGCGGCAGCCCGACGGCGGGTTGGCCGGGGACGGGACGTCGCCGGTGAGGATGATCCGCTCGCGGCCCTCGCGGGCCTCCGGGTCGGGGACCGGGACCGCCGACAGCAGCGCCTGGGTATAGGGGTGCGTCGGGTGGTCGTAGATCTGGGCGTCCGTACCGATCTCGGCCATCTTGCCGAGGTACATGACGCCGACCCGGTCGGAGATGTGCCGGACGATCGACAGGTCGTGCGCGATGAAGAGGTAGGAGAGGTTGAACTCGTCCTGGAGCTTCTCCATCAGGTTGACGACCTGCGCCTGCACCGACACGTCGAGCGCGGAGACCGGCTCGTCGCAGATGATGATCTCCGGGTTGAGCGCGAGGCCGCGGGCGATGCCGATGCGCTGGCGCTGGCCGCCGGAGAACTGGTGCGGGTAGCGGTTGATGTACTCCGGGTTGAGCCCGACGACGTCCAGGAGCTCCTGGACCCTGCGCCGCCGGTCGCCCTTGGGCGCCACCTCGGGGTGGATCTCGAACGTCTCACCGATGATGTCGCCCACCGTCATACGGGGATTGAGCGAGGTGTACGGGTCCTGGAACACCATCTGGATGTTGCGGCGGACGGCCTTCAGGGCACGGCCGGACAGCTTGGTGATGTCCTGGCCCTTGTAGAAGACCTCGCCGGCGGTGGCCCGCTCCAGCGTCATCAGGAGCTTGGCGACGGTGGACTTCCCACAGCCGGACTCGCCCACGATGCCGAGCGTCTCGCCCGCGTACAGGTCGAACGAGATGCCGTCGACGGCCTTGACCGCGCCGACCTGCTTCTTGAAGAGGATGCCCTGCGTCAGCGGGAAGTGCTTGACGAGGTTGCGCACCTGGAGGATCGGCTCCCCCTGCGACACGGGCGCGTCGATGGCGGCTACGGCCTCCGCCTCGCTCGCCGCGTCGACGGTCTCCACCTCGGAGACGTTGGGGGTGGCGTCCACGGACTCCTTCGAGATGTCAGCCATGGATCGTCTCCTTCCAGAAGTGACAGGCGCTGCGGCGGCCGGCCAGCTCGGTGCCGTCCTGCTCGGTCACCGGCTGGAGGACCGGAACGTCCGAACGGCAGATGTCCTGGGCCATGGTGCAGCGCGGGTTGAAGGCGCAGCCCGACGGCACGTGCAGCAGGTTGGGCGGCAGGCCCTTGATCGCGAAGAGCTCCTGGCCCTTCTGGTCCAGGCGCGGGATCGAGGCCAGCAGACCCTTGGTGTACGGGTGCGCGGGGCGCTTGTAGATCTCGTGCACCGGGGCGGTCTCGACGATCCGGCCCGCGTACATCACCGCGATCTTGTCGGCGACGTCCGCGACGACACCCAGGTCGTGGGTGATCAGGATCAGGCCCATGTTGTACTCGCGCTGGAGTTCCGCGAGCAGGTCCATCACCTGGGCCTGGACGGTCACGTCGAGCGCGGTGGTCGGCTCGTCCGCGATGATCAGGTCCGGCTCCAGGGCGAGCGCCATCGCGATCATGATGCGCTGGCGCATACCGCCGGAGAACTGGTGCGGGTAGTCCGAGACCCGGGCCGCGGCGGCCGGGATCTTCACCTGGTCCATCAGCTCGATGGCCTTGGCGCGGGCTTCCTTCTTGGAGAGGCCCTGGTGGACCCGGAACATCTCGCCGAGCTGGTAGCCGACGGTGAGCACCGGATTCAGCGAGGACAGTGCGTCCTGGAAGATCATGGCGATCTTCTGGCCGCGGATCTTCCGGCGCTCCTCGTAGGACATCTTGAGCATGTCCTGGCCGCGGAAGAGGATCTCGCCCTGCGGGATCTTCCCGGGCGGCATGTCGAGGATGCCCATGATGGCCTGCGCCGTCACGGACTTGCCGGAGCCGGACTCACCGAGCACGGCGAGGGTCTCCCCGGCGTCCACGCTGTAGTTGACCCCGTTGACCGCCTTGGCCACACCGTCGCGGGTGTGGAACTCCACGTGCAGGTCACGGACTTCGAGCAGGGGACCGACGTGGTCGTCACCCCGGCGTGCGGACGGGACTTCGGCGGTCTTGTTGATGGTGGCCACGTTCGCCCTCCTATCGCGACTTCGGATCGAGGGCGTTGCGGACGGCTTCGCCGAGCATGATGAACGCCAATACGGTGATGCTGAGCAAGATCGACGGGTACAGCAGGATGTGCTGTGCGACGCGGATCGAGCTGGCACCGGCGGAGATGTCCATGCCCCAGGAGATCGTCGGGTCTCCGAGTCCCAGACCCAGGTAGGACAACGTCGCCTCGGCGGAGATGTAGACACCGAGCGAGATGGTGGCGACCACGATCACCGGTGCCATGGCGTTGGGGAGGATGTGCCGGAAGAGAATCCGGTTGGTCCCCGCCCCCAGCGCCCTGGCGGCCTGCACGTAGTCCGACTGCTTGATCACGATCACCGCGCCTCGCATGACACGCGCGATCTGGGTCCACCCCAGGAACGCCAGCGCGAAGACGACCACCCAGACCGAGTGGTCGGTGAAGGCCTGCAGCACGACCATGGCACCGAGCAGGAAGGGGATGCCGAGGAACACGTTGGTGAAGAACCCGGAGAGGAGGGCGTCGACCCAGCCCCCGAAGTAACCGGCGAGCATGCCGATGAGCCCGCCGAAGAGGGTGACCAGGATCGTGACGCAGATGCCCACGGTGATCGAGGCGCGGGTGCCGTACACGACACGCGCGTAGACGCTGTGGCCCTGGCCGTCGTAGCCGAGCCAGCCCTCGGAGCCGATCTTGCTCAGCTCGGGCTTGCCCAGGTAGTGGTGCACCAGGTCCGCCGACGTCGGCGAGGCGCTGGTGAACAGGCCCGGGAACACCGCCATCACCAGGAGGATGACGATGAGCACGGACGAGATGATGAAGTACCAGTTGGAGCGCAGGTCCCGCCAGGCGTCGCCCCACAGGCTGCGGGCCTTCTCGGCCTTCACGGTGGCCGCCGGGTCCGCGATGGGCGCCTTGGCGTCCTCGGGCGCGGGGGCGGAAGCGGTCTTGGTGGCGTCAGGCATAACGGATCCTCGGGTCCAGGACCGCGTACAGCAGGTCGACGATGAGGCTCATGCAGAGGTAGACGAGCACGAGGATGGTGACGAGGCCGACGAGCGTCGTCCCCTCGCGCTTGACGATGGACTCGTAGATCGTGCCGCCGACGCCCTTGACGTTGAACAGGCCCTCCGTGACGACCGCGCCGCCCATGAGCGCGCCGAGGTCGGTGCCGAGGAAGGTGATGACGGGGATCAGCGAGTTGCGCATCAGGTGGATGCCCACGATGCGGCGCTTCGGGAGGCCCTTGGCGACCGCGGTCCGCATGTAGTCCGAGCGCAGATTCTCGGCCATCGTCGTACGGGTGAGCCTGGCCACGTAGGCGAGTGAGAGCGAACCGAGCACGATCGCAGGTGCCAGCAGCTCACTCCATTTGGCTTCTCCCGAGACGTTCGGTGAGATCCAGCCGAGTTGGAAGGCGAACACCGTCTTGACGATGAAGCCGAGGACGAACACCGGGATCGAGATGATCAGCAGCGTGAACACCAAGATCGCGTTGTCGACGAGCCGGCCGGCTCGCAGACCGGCCACGGTGCCGAGCCCGATGCCGATGATGATCTCGATGACGAACGCCATGCCGGCCAGGCGGAGGGTGACGGGGAACGCGTCGCCGAGAACATCCGTGACGGGACGTCCGCTGGCTATCTGGTCACCGAAATCAAAGTGCAGGACGATGCCTGTCATGTAATTCCAGTACTGCTGCAGGATCGGAAGGTCGAGACCCTTCTCGTGGCGAAGTCTCGCCAGAGTGGCCGGGTCGGCACCCTTGTCCCCGAAGAGCCCGCGCACGGGGTCGCCGGGCAGCGTGTAGACCATCAGGAAGATCAGCAGCGTTGTCCCGAGAAAGACCGGGATCATCTGGAGCAGTCGTCGTGCGACATAGCGCCCCATCATGCCTCCATGTAATAGGCGGCGGCAGCCGACGGGCCCTCCCCCGCGCCGACTGCCCCTGAGGGTGGGTCGGTTGCGTGGAAGGGCCCCCCGGCCACTGCGAGCGGCAGGCGCGGGACCGTTCTTCTGCGGTCCCGCGCGTGCGCGCGGACTACGTCGGTGTGATTACTTCTTGACTTCGATCTGCGTCAGGATCGGGTCGCCGTCCTGGGCGTAGTCGACGTTCTGGACCTTCTCCGAGTAGCCGGCGTTGACCTTGTAGTACCAGAGCGGGATGGAGGGCATGTAGTTCACCAGCTCCTTCTCGATCTTCTGGTACGCGGCGACGGAGTCCTCGAGGGAGGCGGCGGAGTCGGCCTTCTTGATCTCCGCGTCCAGGCTCTTGTTCGAGAAGTCGCCCTGGTTGCCCGCGGCGCCGGTACGGAACAGGTCCGAGATGAAGTTGGCGTTCACCGGGTAGTCGAGCACCCAGCCGGAGCGGTACAGGGACTTGACCTGCTTGTCGTCACGCGCGTTGGTGTCGGCCTGGAAGTCGGCCTTCGAGTCACCGGTGCACTTGACGCCGGTCGACTGCGTGATGCTGTTGCAGACCGCCTCGACCCATTCCTTGTGGCCGCCGTCGGCGTTGAACTGGATCGAGATCTTGTTGCCCGGGACGCCGCCACCCTCCTTGATGAGCTTCTTGGCCTTGGCCGGGTCGTACTTGGTGACGTCGCCGGTGGCGTTCGGCTGGTAGCCGAGCACGCCCTTGGCGACCCAGCCGGTGGCCGGCTCACGCGTGCCCTGGAGCACGGTCTTGGTGATGGTGTCGCGGTCGATGCCCATCGACAGGCCCTGGAGGACCTTCGGGTCGATGTTCTTCCACTGGTCGGTGTAGAAGGCGACGGCGATCGTCTGGATCGCGGAGTACGCCTTGTCCACGGCGCGGTCACCGAGGTCGGACCGGTAGACCGGGAGGTCCTTCGGGCCGATCTGGCGGAGCACGTCGACGTTGCCCGACTTCAGGTCCTCGTAGGCGGTCTCGAGGGTGGTGTAGTTCTTGAAGATCACACCACCGTTCTTCGCCTTGTCGAGACCCTTGTAGTCGTCGTTGCGCTCGACCTTGATCTGCTTCTTGTGGTCCCAGCTGACGAACTTGTACGCGCCGTTGCCGACCGGCTTCTCACCGGCGGCCTTCGGGTCCGCGTAGAAGGACTCGGGCAGCGGGGAGAAGACCGTGTAGCCGAGCTTGTACGAGAAGTACGGGAGCGGGGCGTTGAGCTCGATGGTGAACGTGTAGTCGTCCACCTTCTTCAGACCGGACATGGTGTCCGACTTCGGCTTGGCCTTCGCGTCCTCCGGGTGGACGTCCGCAAAGCCCTTGATGTCGCCGAACCAGGACGCGTTGGTCTGGTTGTTCTTGATGTTGGCGGCCCAGTTCCAGGCCTTGATGTAGGACTCGGCCGTGACGGGGGTGCCGTCGTGGAACTTCCAGTCCTTCTTGAGCTTGACCGTCCAGAGCTTCGAGTCCTTGGTGTCGACGGACTCGGCGTTGATCATCTCGAGCTTGCCGGACGGGTCGTAGTCCACCAGCTGCGAGAAGATCGCGTCGGTGACGATGCTGCCGTTCGACTCCATCGTGTTGGCCGGCTGCAGCGGGTTCTGCGGCTCGCCGACCTCGACGGAGAAGAAACCGTCCGGGTTCACAGCACCCTTGGCGCTGTTCTTGCTGCCCTTGTCGGCATCGTCGTCGCCGCCACCACAGGCAGTCGCAGCCAGGGCGATGATGGCCGCTCCCGCGACCCACTTGGCGCTCTTGGCACCACGCATGGGTTTCCTCCTCATGAGTCCACTTTTGACTACAAGAAGGGCACTGGGTCGATACACCGACACCCCTGACGGTGATCGTTCAGTGCCCTTAGTGTGCTCGTGAGTCGGCGCACTCCCCACAGTGCGTGACCCATTGACCCGAGCTCAATGGAGCCAACTATTAAGTACGACTGGGCCGTAAACCACACTTAAAGGGTCTCGGTTTGACAACATCCGTCCCTTGCGCGGACCAAAATCCGGACAAAGTGATCCCAGACAGACACCCCCGAAACGGACTGTTAACACACGTTTCGGAGAGCAACCTCCGATAATCGGATGAAACTGTCTCAGATGCTGGACAGGCAAGCCGAAAACCGGTTGACCAAGACCCAGGGCCCCCACAGTGTCTGTGAGGGCCCTGGGCTACGGCAATGCCTGGAGCTGACGGATCGTCGGCCGGAAATCGCCTACCGGTAGCGGCTCAGCCGTGCTTGGCGCGCGAGGCGGAGCGGCTGCGCTCCTTCTGGTCGAGGACGACCTTGCGGATGCGGACGGCCTCCGGGGTCACCTCGACGCACTCGTCGTCGCGGCAGAACTCCAGGGACTGCTCCAGGGAGAGCTTGCGCGGCGGGACGATCGCCTCGAACGAGTCGGCCGACGAGGACCGCATGTTCGTGAGCTTCTTCTCCTTGGTGATGTTCACGTCCATGTCGTCGGCGCGCGAGTTCTCGCCGACGATCATGCCTTCGTACACCTCGGTGCCGGGGTCGGTGAACAGCACGCCGCGCTCCTGGAGGTTCGTCATCGCGAAGGCGGTGACGGCACCGGCGCGGTCGGCCACCAGCGAACCGTTGTTACGGGTCGTCAGGGTGCCGAACCACGGCTCGTGGCCCTCGTGGATGGAGTGCGCGATACCCGTGCCGCGGGTGTTCGTCAGGAACTCCGTACGGAAGCCGATGAGGCCGCGCGACGGCACGACGAACTCCATGCGGACCCAGCCGGAGCCGTGGTTCGACATGTTGTCCATGCGGCCCTTGCGGACGCCCATGAGCTGCGTGACGGCGCCCATGTGCTCCTCGGGCACGTCGATCGTCATGCGCTCGACGGGCTCGTACGTCTTGCCCTCGACCTGCTTGGTGACCACCTGGGGCTTGCCGATGGTCATCTCGAAGCCCTCGCGGCGCATCTGCTCGACCAGGATGGCCAGCGCCAGCTCACCGCGGCCCTGCACCTCCCAGGCGTCGGGGCGCTCGGTGTCCAGGACGCGCAGCGAGACGTTACCGATCAGCTCGCGGTCCAGGCGGTCCTTGACCTGGCGGGCGGTGACCTTGCGGTCCTTGACCGCGGCCTTGGCCTCCGCGCCCTTGCCGGTGCCGCCCCGGCCGACGAGCGGCGAGGTGTTGGTGCCGATGGTCATGGAGATCGCGGGCTCGTCCACCGTGATCAGGGGCAGCGCGACCGGGTTCTCCGGGTCGGCGAGGGTCTCACCGATCATGATCTCCGGGATACCGGCGACGGCGCAGATGTCACCGGGGCCGGCCACCTCGGCGGGCTTGCGGGTGAGCGCCTCGGTCATCATCAGCTCGGTGATGCGCACGTTCTGGATGGAGCCGTCGCGCTTGATCCAGGCGACGGTCTGGCCCTTGCGCAGCTCGCCCTCCTCGACGCGGAGGAGCGCGATGCGGCCGAGGAAGTTGTCGGCGTCGAGGTTGGTGACGTGCGCCTGGAGCGGCGCGCCCTCCTCGTACGTCGGGGCCGGGACGTGCTCCAGGATCGCGGAGAAGAACGGCTCCAGGCTGGTGGAGTCCGCCGGGACCGTGCCGTCCTCCGGCTTGGTCAGCGAGGCGATGCCGTCACGGCCGCACGCGTAGACGATCGGGAACTCGATCTGCTCCTCGTCCGCGTCCAGGTCGAGGAAGAGGTCGTAGGTCTCGTTGACGACCTCGTCGATACGGGAGTCCGGGCGGTCCGTCTTGTTGATGCACAGGATGACGGGCAGGCGCTGCTGGAGCGCCTTGCGCAGCACGAAGCGGGTCTGCGGAAGCGGGCCTTCGGAGGCGTCGACCAGAAGCACGACCGCGTCCACCATCGACAGGCCGCGCTCGACCTCGCCACCGAAGTCGGCGTGGCCGGGGGTGTCGATGATGTTGATGGTGATGACGTCGCCGCCATCCTTGGGGTGGTACTTCACGGCCGTGTTCTTGGCCAGGATCGTGATGCCCTTCTCACGCTCCAGGTCGTTCGAGTCCATCATGCGGTCGTCGAGCGACTCGGCGGCGTGCGCGGCGAAGGAGCCGGCCTGCTTGAGCATGGCGTCGACGATGGTCGTCTTGCCGTGGTCGACGTGGGCGACGATGGCTACGTTACGGATGTCGTGGCGCGTGGGCATGGTGTGGCTTGCGCTTCTCTCGGATCGGGGATTCAGGCGCCTGGGTCGGTCTTGAGTCCTCGTACGCCCGCCGGGCGGACGCGCCACGGCTACTCCCATGGTACGGGGCGGCCGCTGCTGCGGCTTCCCGGGCGGTTTCTAGCAGGACAGCCGGACGGCCTCGCGCGCGGCGGAGGAGGCGTCCTTGCCCAGCGGCTCGTCGCAATTCACCGCGCCCCCGCCGGAAGGCCCCCAGGTCGACACGTGTCCCACGACCGGCTGCCCGCCGCCGGCGCACGTGTAGCGGAAGTCCGTCTCGATCAGCTTGAAGTAGCTGAAGCTCACCAGCCGCGCACTGCTCCTCAGGTCGCTGAGCCGGCCCAGCGGCTCATCGAGCGGCGCGTACGTGCCCGGCTCGCCGAGGCCGGACCCCTCCGCCGGGTCGTCGTCCGCGGACACCAGCCCGACCCTCGCCCCGAGGGCGTGGAGGACGGCCTCCGCGCCCTCGGTCTCCACGGTGACCGGGTCCGTGCGCAGCCGCCGGATCGGTTTCGCGACCCGGGCGGACCGGGTTGTCACATGCTGGGCATCGGCGACCCCGTTGATCACCCAGTCCTGGCGCAGGTTGAACCAGGTGTACGTGCCGCCCCGGCACGCCTGCGGCTCGCGGGCGACGGCCTCGTCCGCCGTCGCCGCCGACGACCGGGCCGGGGCCGGGTCGTCGGCACCCCGGTCGCCCGGCGTCGAGGTGCAGCCCCCGATGAGGAGGCCCGCCGCCATCATGACCGCAGCCGTGGTGACCGCTCGTGTCCGCTTCATGGTTCCGCCCCCGTGGCCCGTTCTTCCGGTGGAATTCACCGGTGGTCACGGACCACGGTTGCCGTAAGGGACCTCACGGACAAGCGACTTGAGCAACCCCCGAGGTGCGGATGTCCGCTACTTCTTCCTCTGGGCCGGAGCGCCCGCCGTCTGCGGGGCCTTGTAGCCGATGTCCTGGTAGTGCGGCACCCCGAGGCCGAAGGCGCCGACGTTCACGAGCTGCTTGCCGGTGGCGACCAGCTGGGGGCGCTGGAAGAGGGGAATCGATCCCGCGGCGGCCCAGATCCGGGCGTCCGCCTGCCGCACGAGGTCCCGGGCGGCCTTCTCGTCCAGCTCCGACGCCGCCTGGTCGAAGAGCTGGTCGATGTGGTCCGTGCCGACGCGGGTGTAGTTCTGCTCCACGAGCAGCGAGCCGTCGGACGCGGGCAGCGGTTTGGCGAAGATCGGGCGGTCGTCGGTGGCCGGGTAAGCGGTGGCGGGCCAGGAGTACAGCGCCATGTCGTAGTCGCCCGAGGCCACGTGGTCGCGGAAGTAGCTGTCGTCGGAGACCTTGGTGATCACCGTGCGGATGCCGATCGTGTCGAGCATCGCGGCGATCTTCTCGCCGACGGTACGCAGACCGGCCGAGCCGGGTCCTGACGGCAGGACGAAGCGCAGGCTCAGCGGCTTGCCGTTCTTGCCGAGCGGACCGCGCGCGGTGTCGGCCGCACCGGCCGGAGCCGCGGTGCCCGCCGGGGCGTACGCTCCGGCGGCGCCTCCGGGCTGCCGGTCCTGGGCCCGGACGGCGTCCCGGGCGTCCTCCGAGGTGCCCGTGGAGCCGAGGTGCCCGGCCTGACGCAGCAGGGCGGCGCTCTGCGCGGCGGCGTCGGGGGCCGGGGCCAGGACGTGGGTGCCGCCGGGCTTGTCGTCGCCGACGATGTAGAGGCCGTCGTCGGCGGCGGGCTCGCCCGCGGCCCGGTTGCCCTTGCCGTCGTCCGCGTCCTTGCCGGCGTTCCCCTTCTTCTCCGTGCCCTTCCTCTCGCCCTCGCTGCCGGCCTTGGTGCCGTCGCTCCGGCTCAGGGCGCCCTCGCGCGTCCAGCCCGCGTCGGCGAGCAGCGCCTGCGCCTGCTCGGTGTCCTGCTTGCCGAGCGCGTCGCTGCCGTCCCGGTACGCGGGCTGCCCGGCGACGGCGAGGTGGCTGCCGAGCGGCTGCGCGGGCAGTCCGAGCGGCTTGAGCACGGTGTCGGCCAGCTCCTGGCGGTCCAGGGCGCGGGCCACCGCCCGGCGCACCCGGTCGTCGGCGAGCGGCCCGGTCTCGCCGTTCAGCGCGAGCTGGGTGTAGGCGGGCTCCAGCGACTTGCGGACCACGTAGGCGCGCAGCCCGCTCTGCTCGGTGGCGTACGCCTCGGCGGCCCTGGCCTTGTCGTCCCGCGCCTCCTGCTCCTCCTCGGCCGCCTCCTCGTCGGTGCCGTGCGCCACGGCCCAGGAGCGCAGGGCGTCCGCCGGGCTCTGCGCGGCGCCGGGGCCGTGGGCGGGCGGTGCGCCGGCCGCGCCCTCGCGGGCCGCCTGGGCGATGCGGTGGGCGGTGGTGGAGTCGATGTCGGCGATGTCGACGGCGCCCTCGGCCAGCGCGTCGGTGCGGTCCTCGGGCTCGACGGCCTTGAAGACCAGCGAATCCAGCTTGGCGCGGCCGCCCCACCAGCGCGGGTCGCGGGTCAGCGTGACGGACCCGGCCTTCTTGTCCACCTCGCGCAGCCGGAACGGCCCGGCGGTCGCCTTGAGGGTGGTGCGCGCGCCGTCGTTGAAGGCGTCCGGGGAGCCCGTCACCTGCTTCGGGTAGAGCGGCGAGAACAGCGAGCGCCAGTCCGCGTACGGCTTGGCGAAGGTGACCTTGACCTCCAGGTCGTCGTGGCCGCGCTCGATCTTCTCGATGCGTTCGTACCCGGCGTTGCGGGCGGTCCAGAACGCGGAGTCCTTGCCGCTGAGCGCCCGCCACTGGGCGACGAAGTCCGGGGCGCCGATCCCTCGGCCGTCGCTCCAGACGGCCTGCTGGTTGAGCCGGTAGACGACGACCTGGCGGGGCTCGGTCTCGGTCACCTTCGCGGATTCGAGGTAGTCGGGGTTGAGCTGCGGCCGGCCCTGGGCGTCGAGCGGGAAGAGGGTCGGCAGCAGGGCGCCGGTGATCCGGGTGGTGGCGCTGTCGGCGTCCGCCTGGAAGGCGTTGAAGGTGGCGGGCAGCGCGTCGATCGCCCAGGTGACCTTGCCCCCGTCGGCGACCTGGGCGCGGGCGGCGCGGGCCACGTCCTGCGGTACGGCGGCGACGGCCGCGGTCTCCTCCCCGCCCGAGCCGCATCCGGCCAGCACGGGGAGGGTGAGGACGCCTGCGGTGAGGAGGGCGGGGATGCGCCGCTTTCGGGCCGTCCCGCGCGGGACGCCGACGTGGGACATGGCTGATACCTCCGGGGACGGCCTACCCCGCACCGGGAATGGGCCTGATTGAGCGTTTTTGGTGGCATTTGCAGTTGATCACACTGGTTCCGCCCCTCCACTGAAAACGCCCTCGCGCGGGAACGCCGCGCCGACACGGCGCGTACGCCCCGAAGCCCACCCGTACGGCGGAGCGCCGCGGCGCTCCGTCCTGTGCGGGTCCGGTCAGCCCAGGAGCTTGACGATCTCGTCGGTCGTGCCGGTCTCACCGAGGCGCGGGAAGATCCGCTGCACGCTGTTGTCGTGGGCCTCGCCGCTCATGTCGGTCATCGCGTCCGTGGCGAGGGTGACGTGGTAGCCGTGCTCGTGCGCGGAGCGGGCGGTGGACTCGACGCCGATGCTGGTCGCGATGCCGGCCACCACGACCTGGGTGACGCCCCGGCGGCGCAGCTGGAGGTCGAGGTCGGTGCCGTAGAAGGCGCCCCACTGCTGCTTGGTGACGATGATGTCGCCCTCGCCGGGGCCCATCTCCGGCACGATCTCGGCCCAGTCGGCGGCCGGCTGACCGGACCGGGCCGGGCCCTCGGTGCGGCCGGGGGCGCCGCCGGTGACGCGGACCAGGACGACGGGCAGGCCCTTGGCCCGGAAGGCGTCGGCGAGGGTCGCGGCGTTCGCGATGACGTCGGCGGCGGGGTGGGCGGCGGGCAGGGCGGTGATGCCCTTCTGGAGGTCTACGACGATCAGCGCGGTGCGGGGGTCGAGGACGGTGGCGGTCATGGTGGTGCTCCTTGTGGTGGTGCTTACGGACGATCAGGTGCGCCCGCGCAGGGCGCGGTCGGTGACGGTGAGGACGATGAGCAGAAGGCCCAGGACGGCGGCGACGGCGGCCATCAGGTGCAGCCCCCGGTCGCCGGCCGACTGCCCGTAGGCCAGGGCGATGAGACTGGAGGCGGTGATCGCCCCTATGTACTGGGCGGTGCGCTGGAGGCCGGCGGCCGAGCCGACGGAGGCGGGCGGCGCGTATGCCTGCACGGCCGCCTGGTTGCTGGTCCCGATCAGTCCCTGCGGGATGCCGAAGCAGGCGCCGGCGAGCAGCAGGAGGGCGACCGGCGCGTCGCCGGACAGCAGGAACAGCATTCCGGCCCCGGCGGTGAGCAGGACGCAGGCCAGGACGAGCGGGCCCCGGATGCCCTTCGTACGGGCGCCGAGCAGCGAGCACACCAGCGCCGCGACGGACATCGGCAGCATCAGGAGTCCGGTGTGCCCGGAGGAGTAGCCCCGGGACTCCTCCAGCCACTGGGTGTATCCGTACATCACGCAGTAGATCAGCAGGTAGCTGATCCCGTGCCGGAGGTACGTACGCGAGAGCGCGCCGTTGCCCGCGAGCATCCGCAGATCGATGAAGGGGGCGGGGGTCCGCAGCTGCCACCAGACGAGGGCGGCGCCCAGCGCGGCGAACGGCGCGAGCAGCCACCACATCGGGTGCGCGAGGTCGAGCAGGAAGACGGCCAGGACGGTGAGCGCGCTCGCGAACAGGCCGATGCCGAGCGGGTCGAGCCCCAGCCGGGGCGCAGGGCCGCCGGCCACGCGTGCGCGGGGCGGGTCGGCGGGGATCCAGAGCAGGGCCGCGCCGAGGGCGATGAGCGCCACGGGCACGTTGACGGCGAAGATGCCGCGCCAGCCGGCCGTCATGACGAGCAGTCCGCCGAGCGTGGGCCCGACCGCCGCACTGCCGAGCGCGGCGAAGGAGAGCCGGGCCAGCACCGGGCGCGGGGTCGCCCGGCCGATCCGGGCCGACTCGTCGCGCAGAACCGCCATCGCGGCCGGGTAGGCCGCCGACGTACCGATGCCGAGCAGCAGCCGCGACACGATCAGCTGGCCGAAGCCCTGCGCGAAGGTGCCGACCAGGCCGGAGGCGACGACCACGACGAGCCCGGCGAGGAAGACCCGGCGCGGCCCGAGGACGTCGGCGAGCCGGCCCAGGACGGGCTGGGCGACGGCGCTGGCGAGGTAGAGGACGGAGATCAGCCAGGCGGTGTCGGCGGCGCCGACGGAGAAGTGGTGCCCGATCGCCACCAGCGCGGTGGAGATCATGGTGGTGTTCAGCGGGTTGAGCAGTGAGCCGAGCAGCAGCGGTGCGGTGAGCCGGGCGCCGAAGCCGGGGTCGGGCGCCGTCCGGTCCGGGCGGGCCGCAGCGCGTACCGCTCCGGGGAGCACCTCGCGAGCGGTCACGAACCGACCAGGCGTTCGATGAGGGCCACGGCCTCGGCGACCGTCCGCCGCTCGTGCCCGTCCAGCTCGGCGGCGACGGCCTCGGCCAGCCAGTTCCGCTTGGCGGCCCGGACCCGGGCGAGCGTGGCGCGCCCGGCCTCCGTGACCGACATGACGGACTTCCTGCCGTCGGCCGGGTCCGGCGCCCGCTCGACCAGCCCCTGCGTCTCCAGCGCGCCCAGGGTCAGCCGCATGGACTGCGGGCGTACGAATTCGGCGCGGGCCAGGTCCGCCGTGGTCGCGGCGCCCCCGTCGTCCAGCCGGGCCAGCACCGAGCGCTGGGTCGGCGTCAGCAGCGACTCCGACGAGGAGGAACGCAGCCGCCGCAGCAGCCGGCTCACCACGGCGGCCAGCTGGTTCGCCACCTCTTCGGCCGTGGGGTCCGGGGCCGCCCCAGATGCTTGCGTCATACATCCACCGTACGAGAACGACAGGCCACCTTGCAAGGCGACCTGTTTTTCTCCGGCCCGGTCGCCGCCACCGTCAGCTCCGCTCCCCCGCGCGGCGGCCGTGGCCGATGACGAACCCGTGCCGTACGGGCTCCGCGGGCAGCGCGAGCCGGCCGCCCGGGCGGATGCCGCCGACCGAGGTGCGGGCCACCCCGTGGAGGCATAACGCCGTCGCTCTCCTCCTCAGGGGGGTCGAAGGGGAAGTCGTGCGCGAAGGACGTCATGGGCGCGACGGCATGGATGCGACGGGCTCACGGAGAAGGTGTCGGCCTCGGCACCTCGTGTCGCGGCCGCCCAGAGGTGGACATAGCCTCACAAACGTGACGCCGCCCGTGAGCCGAACCCGGATCCTCATACCGGGCCGGTCCCTGCTCGCCGTGCTCCTGACGGTGTGCTGGCTGGCCCTGGCCCCCGCACCGGCCGCCCGCGCCGACGACCCGGTCACGCTGTCCCGCGACGGGCAGATCACCGACAAGGTGGGCGCCCTCGGCGACCGCCGCCCCCAGGTGGTCACGGCCCTCGACCGGCTCTACGCCGAGCACCGCCTCCAGCTCTTCGTGGCGTACGTACGCGACTTCTCCGGGCGCTCCCCGCAGGACTGGGCCGACGAGACGGCCGACCGCAACGGCCTCGGCCGCGACGACATCCTGCTCGCCGTCGCCACCCACGCCCGGCAGTACGCCTACTCCGTCGACCAGGACGCCCCCCTCACCGACGCGCAGCTGCGGGACGTGGCGAACACCGCGATCGAACCGGCGCTGAAGCGGAACGACTGGGCGGGCGCCGCGATCGGGGCCGCCGACGGCTACACCGCCGTCCTGGCCGGCGAACCCGTGCCCGTGCCCGCGATCACCCCCGGCGCCTCCGACCCGGGCTCCGGCTCGGGCGGCACCAGCACCGGCGACCTCCTCCTTCCGATCGTCCTCCTCTGCGCGGTGGCGGCCGTCGCCGCGTACGCCTTCCTGCGGCGCAAGCGGCGCGCCACCACCCGTACGACGCCCGGCACGACCGGCTGGGGCGGGGGCTTGCCGCCGCCCACCCCGCTGCCGGAGCTCGACGCGAAGGCCAAGGAGACGCTCGTCGCCACCGACGACGCGGTCCGCACGAGCGAGGAGGAGCTGGGGTTCGCCACCGCCCAGTTCGGGGAAGAGGCCGCCGCGCCGTTCGCCGAGGCGGTGGCGTACGCCAAGGGCGAGCTGACCACCGCGTTCCGGCTGCGCCAGCAGCTGGACGACGCGTTCCCGGAGGACGACGAGACGCGCCGGCGGATGCTGGACGAGATCATCGGCCGCTGCGCGGACGCCGACGGCCGCCTCGACGCGGTCGCCGAGGACTTCGACCGGCTGCGCGAGCTGGAGCGCGAGGCGCCGCAGGCCCTGGCCGCCGCCGAGACCGCGCTCCGCGAGCTGACCGGCCGCGTCCCGGCCGCCGAGTCCGCGCTCGCCTCGATGCGCGAGCGGTACGCCGACCAGGCGTCGGCCCCCGTCGCCGAGGACGCCGGCCAGGCCGGGGACCGGCTCGCCTTCGCGACCTCGTCCCTCGACCGGGCCCGGCAGGCGGTGGACGGCGGCGACCACGCGGCGGCGGCCGTCTACGTCCGGGCCGCCGAGGGCGCGCTCGACCAGGCGGGCACCCTCGTCGACGGCGTGGAGCGGCGCGCCCGCGAGCTGGACGAGGCGGCGGACCGGCTGGCCGCCGCGCTCACCGAACTGGACACCGACCTCGCCGACGCGGGCGGGCTGCTCGACGGGATGGCGCAGGGGACGTCCACCGCCGACCTGAGCGGCCGGATCGCCCGCGCCCGGGCGGTGGCCGGCGACGTGGGCGAGGAGCGGGGCGGCCGCTACCACCCGATCGACGCGCTGCGCCGGGTGGAGGAGGCGGACCGGGCGCTGGACGAGGCGCTGGCCGGGGCCCGGGAGCGGGAACAGGGCGACACCCGGGCGCGCTCGCTGCTCGACGGGGCGCTGCTCGCCGCGCGCGCGGCGGTCGCGGCCGCCGCGGACTTCGTGACCACGCACCGGGGCGCGGTCGGCAGCACCGCCCGGACCCGGCTCGCCGAGGCGCAGCGCCGGCTGGAGCGGGCCGCGGCACTGGCGGGCACCGGCGACCCGCAGGCCGCCCTGGCCGAGGCGAACCGCGCGGACGCGCTGGCCGGCGAGGCGCGGAGCCTGGCCGAGCAGGACGTACGCGGGTACGGGTACGGCGGGCGCGGCGGCCCCGGGGGCATGGCGGGCGGAGGCGGCGGGGGCATGGGCGGCGCGGTGCTGGGCGGCATCATCCTCGGCGGCCTGATGGGCGGGGGCGGCCGGGGCGGATTCGGCGGCGGGGGTCTGGGCGGCGGCTTCGGCGGAGGCGGCGGACCCGGCAGCTTCGGCGGCGGCGGGACGCGGGGCCGCCGGGGCGGCGGCGGGCGCTTCTGACGCGAGGAGCTTCCCGTACAGCCGTATGCGTAACCCACGAGCGGCGCCGGCCCCGCATGCGTCACCCCACGAGCGGCACAACCTGACGAGAGAGGCCCCCATGAGCAAGCAGACCATCCTCGGCCGTGTCACCCAGCTGGCCAAGGCCAACATCAACGCGCTGCTCGACCAGGCGGAGGATCCGCAGAAGATGCTGGACCATCTGATCCGCGACTACACCGCCAACATCGCGGAGGCCGAGCAGGCCGTGGCCGCCACCATCGGCAACCTCCGCCTGATGGAGCAGGACCACCGGGAGGACGTCGAGGCGGCACGCGAGTGGGGCGGCAAGGCGCTCGCCGCGAGCCGTAAGGCGGATGAGCTGCGGGCGGGCGGCTCCGGGCCCGAGGCGGACAAGTTCGACACCCTGGCGAAGGTCGCGCTGGGCCGGCAGCTCCGGTCGGAGAAGGAGGCCGCGACCGCCGAGCCGACCATCGCCGCGCAGACCGAGGTGGTCGACAAGCTCAGGACGGGCCTGGACCAGATGAAGGCGAAGCTGTCCGAGCTGAAGGCCAAGCGGGACGAACTGGTGGCGCGCGCCAAGTCGGCGCAGGCGCAGAACCGGATGATGGACGCGGTGAAGAGCATCGACGTCCTGGACCCGACGAGCGAGCTGAGCCGGTTCGAGGACAAGGTGCGGCGCGAGGAGGCGCGGGCCCTGGGCAAGCAGGAGCTGGCGGCCTCCTCGCTGGACGCGCAGTTCGAGGAGCTGGACGCGCTGGGCGACAGCGCCGAGGTGGAGGCCCGCCTCGCCGCGCTGAAGACCACGAAGTGAGCCGCGCGCCCGGCACGCTCAGAACATGCTGAGCAGCTCCTCCACCGAGCGCTCGGCGGCCGGCCGCCCGTCGGGCAGCGGCAGTTCGAACCAGACGGTCTTGCCGCGCGGGGTCCGCCTCGCCCCCCAGGCCGCGCTGAGGAGCCCGACCAGCTGGAGGCCCCGGCCGCCCTCGTCCGTGTCCCGGGCGCGCCGGCGCCTCGGCTGGACGAGACCGGCGTCCCACACCTCGCAGACCAGGGTGCGGTCGCGCAGCAGGCGGAGCCGGATCTCGCCCTCGCCGTAGCGCAGGGCGTTGGTGACCAGCTCGCTGACCAGGAGCTCCGTGGTGTCCACCAGGTCATCGAGGCCCCAGCTGGTCAGCTGGCCCCGGGCCAGTTCGCGGGCGCGGCCGACCGAGCGGGGCTCGCGGGGCAGCCGCCAGTCGCCGACGGCCTCGGTGGGCAGCCCCTGGATGCGGGCCATCAGGAGCGCGATGTCGTCCTCGCCGTGCCGGGTGTGCAGCGAGCCGAGGACCCGGTCGCAGACGTCCTCCAGCGGCTGGGCCGGTTCGACCAGGGCCTTGCGGAGGGCGGCCAGGCCCTCGTCCAGCGGGTGGTCGCGGGACTCGACGAGGCCGTCGGTGTAGAGGGCGAGGAGCGCGCCCTCCTTCAGCTCGACCTCGACCTCCTCGAACGGTTCGCCGCCGACGCCCAGCGGCATCCCGGGCGGTACGTCGAGGAGCGTCGCGGCCTCCCCCGGCTCGACCACGACGGGCGGCAGATGGCCCGCGTTGGCGAAGGTGCAGCGCCGGGTGACCGGGTCGTAGACCGCGTAGACGCAGGTCGCCAGGTACACCTCGGAGAGGTCCGCCTCGCGGGCCCTGTGCGCGGCGCGGCCGGGCCACTGGGCGCCCCCGCCACCGGACGCGGGGGCGGCCCCGGGGGTGCCGAGGCCCCGGGCGACCTCGTCCAGCGCGGACAGCACCTCGGCGGGTTCCAGGTCGAGCAGGGCCAGCGTGCGCACGGCGGTGCGCAGTTCGCCCATGGCCACGGCGGCGCGCAGGCCGCGCCCCATCACGTCGCCGACGACGAGCGCGGTGCGGTGTCCGGGCAGCTCGATCACGTCGAACCAGTCGCCGCCGACCTCGTTGGCGGTGTTGCCCGGCAGGTAGCGGCAGGCGATGTCGAGCCCGGCGGCCTCCGGGTCGCCGGGGGGCAGCAGGCTGCGCTGGAGGATCAGCGCGCGTTCGTGCTCGCGGCGGTAGAGGCGGGCGTTGTCGATACAGACGGCGGCGCGGGCGGCCAGCTCGGTCGCGAGGGCCCGGTCCCGGGCGTCGAACGGCTCGCTGCCCTTCGTGCGGGAGAAGCGGACGAGGCCCACCACGGTGTCGTGGGCGACCATCGGCACGGCCAGCGTGGACTGCACGAAGCCCCGCTCGTCGCCCGGCACGTCCTCCACACGGCCGGTGCGCAGCGCCGTGGCGCACGGCGAGCCGAAGGGGTAGCGGTGGACGGAGCCGAGGGCGGGGGGCGCGGCGGCGCCGCCCGGCGGTCCGGAGTCGGACGAGCCCCGGGCATGGGGCAGGGCGCCGGACACGGCGCTGGCGAAGGCGACGCGGCGCAGTTCGGCGGAGCCGCCGACCGCCTCCTGGCTGAGCGGGCTCCAGCCGCCGGGCGCTGCCTCGTCCCCGGTGAGCAGGGCCTGGTAGAGGTCGACGGAGGCCAGGTCGCAGAAGACCGGGACGGCGACGTCGAGGAGTTCGCGGGCGGTGGTCTCCAGGTCCAGGGAGTTGCCGATGCGGGCGCTCGCCTCGTTGAGCAGGGCGAGGTTGCGGCGGGCGCTGGCGGCCTCGCGGGCGGCGGTGTGACGCCGGGTCACGTCGGTGGCGAGCCCGGCGATGCCGATGGGGCGGCCCGATCCGCTGTGCACCCGGTAGAGGTTCATCGACCAGTGGCGGCGCTCGGTGTCGCCGGGGGCCGTGCCGACGAGCTGGAGGTCGGTGACGGAGTTGCCCGTCTCCAGGACCCGTTCGAGCGTGGCGGTCAGGCGGTCGGCCTCGGCGCCGGTGAGGTAGTCGCCGACGGTGCGGCCCCGGTGGTCGTCGGCCCGGCCGCCGAAGACGGTGGCGAAGCGCTCGTTGGCCCGGACGACGGTGAGGTCGGTGCCGAACAGGACGAAACCGAAGGGAGATTGGCCGAAAATCGCCTGCGAGGCGGCGAGGTCCGTCTCGATACGGCGCAGGGCGCGGACGTCCACGACGATACAGACGGCCGCCCGTTCGCCGGTGGCCGTCTCGCTGGGCATCACATAGATCTCGGCGAGCCCGTGCACCCCGTCCCCGCCGGGCATCCGGAAGGGGACGAGACCCGTCCACTCCTTGCCGTCGAGCACCTCCCCGATCCTGCGGTGGCCCTCGCGGCGGACCTCGCCGGGCAGGAACGCCTCGACCGGGTCCCTGCCCACGGCCTCGTGGGCGGCCACGCCGAAGAGACCGGCGGCCCGGCGGCTCCACTGCTCGATCAGCCCGTCGGGCCCGATCGAGAAGGAGGCGACTCTTATGTAGTCGTAGATCGAGCCGGGCGGACTGCTCTGCCACACGACGTCGCCCGCTGTCCCAGGTATTTCGCTCACGCGACCGTCCCCTCCAGCTCACACACCGGACCGGTCATGCCCGCAGTATTCAGCACTACGGCCCCGTCCGGCACGGCGTTCACGATCACAGCACGGTCTCAGTCCATTTCAGCCAGGTTCGGCCCCGACCTTCGGTGATCGCTGTGCGTCCCACCTCACTCCTAACCAGGCAGAGCCAGCTCGAACCACACCGTCTTGCCGCTCTTTCCCCGCCGGGTCCCCCAGCGCCGGGCCGCACAGGCCACGAGCTGCAGTCCCCGGCCGCTCTCGTCGTCGGGTCCCGCCGTACGTTCGGTGGGTGGGTCGGGGAGGGGGTCGGAGACTTCCACGAGGAGGCCGGAGCGGGCGGCGGAGCGGTCCCCGTCCGGCTGGGGGCGCAGCAGCCGCACCCCGATGGGGCCGGGTGTGTAGCGCATGGAGTTGGTGACCAGCTCGCTGACCAGCAGCATCGCCTCGTCACCGACGGCGGCGTCGAGCCCCCAGCCACGCAGGGTGTCCTGGACGGCGTGCCGGGCGGTGCGCACGGCACCGGGGACAGCCGGAAAACTCCACTCGGCGTGATCGCCTTCGGTATCGGTCACGCCGATCACTCCCAGAGCCGGCAACGGTGACGTCCTGTACGCGGGGGCCAAACACCACATACCCGATATCAAGGAGCAAATACCGCCGGGCTCGACACGCGGGGCGTACGGGTGTACGGCGGCGCGCACGTACGGGTGCCCGGGAAGCGGGGGCGCATACCCCTGGTTCCGCGCGCCGCGCCATGATCCTCCCGC
>NZ_JBEYCQ010000033.1:0-29555 GCF_040632905.1 Streptomyces sp. NPDC016469 | reverse complement strand
GCGAGGCTCAGTCCAGCTCGCCCGACGCCCTGAGGTCGTCGAAGAGCAGCTGGTCGACGGGCGGCACCCGGTCGCGGTCGGCGTACGAGAACCACGACCTCCCGCGAGGCTCAGTCCAGCTCGCCCGACGCCCTGAGGTCGTCGAAGAGCAGCTGGTCGACGGGCGGCACCCGGTCGCGGTCGGCGTACGAGAACCACGCCACGTCCTCGATCTCGCTGCTGGGGCTCAGCTCACCGCTGAACCCGGCGGTGTAGCAGGCCATCCGGACCACCGCGCCGTCCGGGAGGCCGGGGCCGCCGGCCTCGTACGTCCCGACATGCGCGACGGTCTCCGCGTCGATGCGGACCGTCAGCTCCTCCTCGATCTCGCGCACGAGCGTGTCGAGGTCGCTCTCGGCGCCCTCCCGCTTGCCGCCCGGGATGTAGAAGACGTCCTTCCCGCGCGGGCGCGCGCACAGGATGCGGCCCCCCTCGATCCGCACCCACGCCACCGTGTCGATCAGCACCGGCGCATCCCCGCCCTCCAGTTCGCCGATCGCCTCGGCCAGCCACGTCTTCTCCTCGGTGCCCGTGGCGCGGGCGATGCGCAGCATGCCCTGCCGGAAGAGCGTGGGCGCCTCCTCGGCCCGCACCGGCTCGCCGTCCCGGTAGAAGAAGCTCGTCGGGGCGTCGAGGAACGCCTGCCGCCGGCGCAGGACCGCCGCCTGCCCCGCGCGGTCCGGGAGGTGGTGCAGGAACGCGAGCAGCGTGAAGAAGCGCTGCGCGTCGGTGATTTCGCCCTCCTTGGGGTGCCCGAGCCGGGCGTACAGCTCCTCGCGCCCGGCCTCGGTGAGGGAGAGCACCCGGCGGGGCGCCGACCCCGTTCCGGGTTCGGTGTGCTGGTCGACCAGGCCCGCCTTCACCAGCCGGGAAATGGCCGGATAGAGCGCGCCGTCGCTGACCGTGCGGATGTGGCCGCTGAGGGCCTGGATGCGGGCCTTCAGCTCGTATCCGTGCAGGGGTTCCTCGGAGAGGAATCCCAGAATCGACAGCTCCAGCACGCGCCCAGCTCCTTACCGCGTCCGTCATCCGCTTGCCCGTCGGGCGCCCTCATGCTATCTCTTTCCGCTGTACCTCGATTCGAGGTACAGCGGAAAGAGGGGGCGGTCATGGAAGCGGCTGAGCACCGGCGCGCACTGGTGGCACTCGCGGGTCCGGTCTACGTCGAGCTCCTGGCGGGGGTCGCGGCCGGGATCATCAACATGGTCTGGGTGGCCCGGCTGGGCGGGGCGGCGGTCGCCGCGGTGGCCTCCGCCACCAACGTCGAGAACCTGCTGCTCGGCGTCATCCTGGTCGCCGGCTCGGGTACGATCGTGCTCGTCGCGCGGGCCAGGGGCGCGGGCGATCCGGCGGCGCTGCGCTCGGCGGTGCGCGGCGGCTGGGCGCTGTGGGCCCTGGTCACGCCGGTGGTCGCGGTGGGCGGTTACCTCTGCCGCGTACCGCTGGCCCGGCTCGTCCTCGGAACCGGCGACGGCGACGCACCGGCCCTGGCCGCCGGCTACTTCGCGATCGCGCTGCCGGGCATCGCGGTGTTCTTCGCGACGAATGTGGTCGACGGCATCCTGAAGGGCGCGGGCGACACCCGTACACCGATGCGGCTCGCGATCCTCGCCAACGGCCTGATCCTCGGCCTGGACCCGTTGTTCATCCTGGGGTTCGGGCTCGGGGTGCGCGGCGCGGCGGTCGCCACGGTCCTGGGCCGGACCGCCGCGCTCGTCTGCGGTCTCGTGGCGCTGCGCCGCAACGGCGTGCTGCGCCGGGCCGCCCCGGCCGGTGCGGGCCGCGTGCGCGGGGGCCTGGTCGCCGACGCGCGTGGGACCGCCGCCACGGGCCTGCCCATGTCCGCGGAGTTCACCGCGCGGATGGCGGGGGCGCTCGCGCTCGTCGCCGTCGTCGCCCGGATCGGGGTGGACGAGGTCGCCGCGTACGGGATCGCGACGAAGGCGATGTACGTCGCGACGATGGCCTTCTACGCGGTGCGCCAGGCCGCCGCCATCCGCACCGCCCATCTGCTGGGCGCCGGACGCGATGCGCGGCGGGCCATCGGGCGGCAGGCACTGCTGGTGGCCGCGGCGCTGGGCCTCGCCGCCGCGTCGGCGCTCCTCGCGGCCGCCCCCTGGATCATGCGGGCCTTCGGCGGCGAGGGGGCGGTGGCCGGGGCCGGAGCGCTCTATCTGCGCTGCGCGGGACCGTACCTGCTGCTGCTGGCCTGCTTCATCGCGCTCGGCGGCGTCTTCGAGGGCAGCGGCGCGAGTCCGGCCCTCGCCCGCGTCACCGCCTGCGGGGTCGCCGTCCAACTCGCGCTCGCCCACGGCATGTCGGGGTGGGGGCTGCCGGGCATCTGCCTGGCCATGGGCCTCTCGATGGCGTCGCAGTGCGCCGCGGTCGCCGTCATGTACCGGCGCACGGCGCATCAGGGACAGCCCCGAACGCCCGCCCCGATGCCCGACGCCCCCTCACCCCGGAGCAACTCCGGGAGCACACCGGCGCATTAGCCCGTGTGCCGCACCCCTACGACTGGGCGGCCTGCCCGACCCGCTCCACCCAGTACAGCTGCTTGTGCCCCCGGTCCTGCAACTTGTCGGCCGCCCGCTGGGCCTCCCCCTGCGTGGCGTACCTGCCCACGCGGTAGCGGTTGCCGTTGTCGTCCTGCCGTATCACCAGCCAGGGAAGCACGGCACCGCTGTCACTCATCGTGTTTCTCCCGAGCATCGCGCCCCTCCCCTGAACGATGTGCAGGCTTCTAAGGAACTCCAGGAAACCCCGGTACGCATATGCCTGAGCCTACGCCTGACCTTCACTCAACGGATACGTCTTTGCACAAAGAGGTACTGATCCGGCCAGGAACGGACCAACGCCCCGGGGGCGCATTCTCGCGAATGCGCCCCCGGGGCGTCACAGAGGGCGGGACATGACAACAGGGAAGGGTCCGGGGGCCGCCCCCGGTCACCTCACGGGGAGCCGGTAGCCCACCCGGTAGCGGTCGGCCGGCACCACCACGTCGGCGGTTTCGACGGGCCGCCCCGAGGCATAGAAGGTCCGCTCGACCACCATCACCACATGGCCCGGGACCCCGCCCAGCGCCAGGAGCTCCTCCGCAAGCCCCGGGCGCGCGCCCACCTGCTCGGCCACGTTGTCCACGACCACGTCGATGGCGGCCATCCGCTCGACCACCCCGCAGCCGCCCAGCGGGCCCTCCTCCGGCAGCATCACCGGCGTGCGCCCCGTGATCGCCAGGGGCTCCCAGGAAGTGGAGAGCATCACCGGCTCACCCGCCTCCCGGAACACGTAATGCGTGCGCATGACGCGGTCGCCCGGTTCGATCCCGAGCCGGGCGGCGATCTCGGCGCTCGCGCCCTCCTGCTCGCTGCGCGACTCCCATGTCCCGCGCACCCCGTCCGCCGCCTGCTCCTGGCGGAACGGACCCGCGCCCGCCTCGGGCCGGAAGCCGGAGCGCTCGACCATGCGGGGCACCGGCCGCTCGCGCACGTACGTGCCCGATCCGGAGCGGCCCTCGACCAGGCCCTCCGCCATCAGGACCTTGCGCGCCTCCAGCGCGACGGTGTCCGAGACCCCGTACTCCTCGCGGATGCGCGCCTGGGACGGCAGACGCGTATGCGGCGGCAGCGAACCGTTGACGATCTTCTCTCTCAGATCGCTCGCCACGCGCAGATAGGCGGGCTGCTCACCGAAAGCCACAGGCCACTCCCCAAGAGGTTGACGGACTGCGACAGCGTCGCAACCGTGGGTTCCGGATCGCAAGCGCAGGCCACAGTTTCACTCGAAGTGATGACATTGGGCGGGCCTGCGCATAGTCGGCGGCGCATAGGCCAGAACCCCTTTAAACCGCCTTTGCCAAACCCTTGACCCCGTTTGGTCCAGACCAATAACTTCTGGCCTCATGCGTCGAAGAACCCTGTCTTCACTCGCCATCGCCGCCTGCGCCCTCACGCTCGCGGCCTCCTTCTCCCCCGCCGCCAACGCCTCGTCCGGGCACCGCGGGAGCCACGGACACCACGGCGGCGGCAGCGGCCACCACGGCTCCGCGCCCGACTACAAGCGCGTCGGCTACTTCACCCAATGGGGCGTCTACGGCCGCGACTTCCAGGTCAAGGACCTGGAGACGAGCGGCACGGCGGCCAAACTCACCCACATCAACTACTCGTTCGGCAACGTGAGCGCGGACGGCAAGTGCTTCACGGGCAATGTGCCCGGCGAGGCCGACGCCTGGGCGGACTACGTCCGTCCGCTCGACGCGGCCGGCTCCGTGGACGGGGTCGCCGACACCGACGACCAGAAGCTGGCGGGCAACTTCAACCAGCTGCGGGAGCTCAAGGCGAAGCACCCCGGCCTCAAGGTGATGATCTCGCTCGGCGGCTGGAGCTGGTCCACGCACTTCTCCGACGCGGCCCGCACCGCCGCGTCGCGCAAGGCGCTCGTCGCCTCCTGCCTCGACCTGTACATCAAGGGCAACCTGCCGGTGGACGGGACGCGCGGCGGCGAGGGTGCGGCGGCCGGGCTCTTCGACGGCATCGACATCGACTGGGAATGGCCGGGATCGGCCGGTGACACCGACACGGTGTACCGCCCGGAGGACAAGCGGAACTTCACCGCGCTGGTCCACGAGTTCCGCACCCAGCTCGACGCCTACGCGAAGCAGGCCGCCAAGGACCGGAAGGGCCGGCACCACGGCGCGAAACCCAAGCACTACGAGCTCTCGGCGTTCGTCCCGGCGTCCCCCGAGAAGATCGACGCGGGCTTCGACGTACCGCGCATCATGCGGGACTTCGACTTCGTGAACCTCCAGGGCTACGACTTCCACGTCTCCGGCGAGGCGAGGACCGCCCAGCAGTCCGCGCTGTACGCGAAGGGCGACTACAGCGTCGACCGGACCGTGCGGGACTGGCTGAAGCGGGGTGCCCCGGCGCGCAAGCTGGTGATGGGCATGCCCTTCTACGGCCAGGGCTGGACGGGCGTGACCGGCGGCGGCGACGGCCTCGGCCAACCCGCGGCAGGCCCCGCCCCGGCGACCTGGGCGGCCGGTTACGAGGACTACAAGGCCCTCAGGAAACTGGCCGAATCCGGTACGTACAAGGTGCACCGCAATGTGCGCGACGGCAGCGCCTGGCTGTTCGACGGCACCACGCTGTGGACGTACGACGACCCCCAGGTGCTGCGCACCAAGGCCGCGTACATCCGTGACCACCGGCTCGGCGGCGCGATGTTCTGGTCGCTGGACGGCGACACGGAGGACGGCGAGCTGATCACGGCCGTCGACCGCGGGCTCTCCCGCCGGTAGGAACACCCCGGGGGGCGGTCACCAGTCGACGGTCTCCGTCCAGACGGACTGGATGTAGCCGGAGCCCCAGGGGTTGGTGGCGACGGACGCCTGACCGACCGGCGCCCAGTCGCCGAGGACGATCCGCTGCGGAAGGCGCGGGTCCAGGGCGTTGAGCACCGCGTGGACGCGGTGATGGCCGGTGCCGCCCGTGCACAGGCTGGAGATCGTGCTGCCGGCGCCGCCCCCGTAGGAGACCGTGCAGTTGGTGGGCGCCGCCTGGGCGGAGGGGGCGGCGGTCAGCATCGCGCCGACCGCGGTCATGGCAAGGGCCGCGGTACCTATCACACTGCGCTTCCCGAACATGAGACTCCTTGGGTTCAGTGGGTGGGTCCAGTGAGTGGGTGGGCCCGGTGGTGTGGAACTCGCCGCGATGCGCCCAACTGGCCGTAAGCGCAGATTTCCTGACACATCAGGAGATCGTGTGAAGGATCCTGCCCACATTCGGCCACACTGACAAGAGCGCTGCCCAGATTTGGTCCAGTCCAATCGACCGAGGCCCTTGCGCGAGGTGGGCGCGAAGTCCCGGACGGAGACCGCGCGGGTCGCGAGGGCCCGCCCCCCGACCTGATGGTCCGTCAAAATGCGCCCGCGCAAGCCCTATTGACGACCACACACCCATGAGTATGGTCTAGACCTAAGGTGAGCCGTGGTCGCCCTGGGCGGCCGGCGGCATGCGAGGGGACTGCGGGCGGCACCCCCTCGCCACCGGCCGTACCCCTGCCCCCACCGCGCCGGCACCCCCCTGACAAGGCCGCTGCCCGGTGCGGGCATGTCCGACCGCTGCCGTCACCCCGCGGCAGTCCCCAGCGAAGGAGTTGGCATGAACGCGAAGCGAAAACTGGCCCTCGTGCTCGGTGCGGGAGTCGCCCCCCTGCTCGCGGTGGTCCTGCCGGCCACCACGGCCAGTGCGCACGGTTACGTCTCCTCGCCGCCGAGCCGCCAGGCGCAGTGCGCGTCGGGCGTGGTCGACTGCGGCCAGATCAAGTACGAGCCGCAGAGCGTCGAGGGCCCCAAGGGCCTGAAAAGCTGCAGCGGAGGCAACGCGCAGTTCGCCGAGCTGGACAACGACAGCAAGGGCTGGAAGGCCACCCCGGTCGGCAGCTCCGCGGACTTCTCCTGGACGCTGACGGCCCGCCACGCCACGAGCACCTGGCAGTACTACATCGGCGGCTCGAAGATCGCGGAGTTCAACGACAACGGCGCCCAGCCCGGCGCCACCAAGACCCACCACGTGAACTTCGGCAGCTACTCCGGCCGCCAGAAGGTGCTCGCCGTCTGGAACATCTCGGACACGGCCAACGCGTTCTACGCCTGCATCGACGTCCAGATCGGCGGGGGCGGCACCCCCGGCGGCGGTGACGGCGGCGACCCGGGCGACTGCGCCGCCTCCGCCTGGGAGGCCGGCCGCGTGTACAACGGCGGCGAGACGGTCTCGTACAACGGGCACACCTGGCGCGCCAAGTGGTGGGTGCAGGGCGACCAGCCCGGCACGACCGGCGAGTGGGGCGTCTGGGAGGACCTGGGCGCCTGCTGACGCGCGTCTCTCCGCGGGGCTCCGGCCCCGCGGAGAGGTACGTGCGGGGCCGGACTCACGCCGCGTACGACGCGGTCCGCGCGCTGCCCCCGGAGGCGAGGACCTTACGCGTGACGCGCTCGGCGATCGCGGCGACCAGGGCGCGCGGCCGGCGCGGCAGCAGGTGCGCGGACAGCGAGTTGCCGAACCCCGGGGTGACATAGGCGCGGTCGCGGTCGAGGGCGGCCAGCGCGGCGCGCACGACCGGCTCCGGCGTGCTCATCGCCCCGTTGACAGCCGCCTCACGCGTCCCGATGGCCTCGAAGAACGGCGTGTCGACGGGCCCGGGGCACAGAGTGAGCACGCGCACGCCGCGCCCTCGGCACTCCTGGCGCAGGGACAGCCCGAAGTTCAGCACGAACGCCTTGGCCGAGCTGTAGACCGCGAAGTACGGGGCGGGCTGGAAGGCCGCGGTGGAGGCGACGTTGACGACGGCGCCGGTGCCGCGTTCCAGCATGCCGGGGAGCAGGGCGTGCGTGAGGCCGACGAGCGCGACGACATTGACCATCAGCTGGTCGTGGTCGCGCTCGGCGTCGATGTCCTCGAAGCGGCCGCAGGTCCCGAACCCGGCGTTGTTGACCAGCATCCCGATCCGCAGGCCGAGCGCGTCGAGCCGGCCGGCGACGGCACGGGCGGCACCGGGCTCGGCGAGGTCCTGGACGAGGACGTGGGCGCGTATGCCGTGTTCCGCCTCCAGCCGCGCGGCGAGGGCGGTGAGCCGGTCCTCCGAGCGTGCGACCAGGACGAGGTCGTGCCCACGGGAGGCGAGCTGGGCGGCGAACTCCGCGCCGAGCCCGGAGGAGGCACCGGTGACGAGGGCGATTGCGGGCATGGGAGGTCTCCTTGGCGAGGCGTCGATGAACTGAGCATCTGAAACACCACAGTACCCAATTTCCCGTTAACTGCAACACCACTGTTCCAGATATCCCAGAGATGGCGCACGGGTGTTACGTTTCAGGAGCTGGGGCAACAAGAAGACGAGGAGAACGCCATGGGCGGCGAGACAACGGCAAGGCCGCTGCGGGCGGACGCGGAGCGCAGCGTGCGCCTGATCCTGGAGGCGGCGGAACGCCTGCTCTCGAAGGACCCCGGCGCCTCGATGGAACAGATCGCGGCCGAGGCGGGCGTGTCCCGCACGACGATCCACCGCCGCTTCGCACACCGCCAGGCGCTGACCGACGCCCTGGCCCTGTCGGCGGCCCGCCAGCTCGCCCAGGCCGTGGAGGACGGACGCCCCACCACCGCCCCGCCCCTGGTGGCCCTGCACCGCATCACCGCGAACGTCCTGGAGGTCAAGGGCGCCTGGACGTTCGCCCTGAGCCTCCCGGCCACCCCCGGCACGGAGGCGGCCGCGCTTCACGAAACGATGGCCGAACACTGCCTCACGGTCCTGGCCCGGGCCCGCGAAGCCCACCTCATCGCCCCCTCGTCCGACCTCCCCTGGCTCCAACGCGTCTACTACGCCCTGCTCGGCGAGACCCTCCACGGCAACCCGTCCGACCCGCTGACGGACCCGGACGCCCTGGCGGCACGGGTGGTGGAGACGTTCCTGCACGGGGCGGGGGGACGGGGCTGACGGAGGGCTGACAGGGCCCACCCCGTGACGGCGCAGCCGACGAAGCCGTTCCCCGCCCGTTGCCTGAACAGGCAACGGGCAACCCTGCCAAATCTTGATCCCCGAGGCACACCTTCGTGCCAGACTCACTCGTGGATGCGGAGCGAAGTGGCGCACTCACAAAGGGTGTTCACGCCTGCTCGCCACATCCGCCTGGGAACGTCGACCGAAAGTCCCCCGTGAGGGCGCGCGGCTCTCACGGTCACTCTTCGAGGGGGAGTCCGATGACGAACATGCCGTCACACTTCGGCCCGGAGCTACGCCGATTACGCGTGGAAGCGAATTTGTCCCTGCGCGGCTTGTCCGCAGCGCTCAACTACGACAAGGGATACCTCAGCAAGGTGGAGCGCGGTGAGCGTTCCGCCTCATCCGAACTGGCCCGACGGTGCGACGCCTTCCTCGGCGCGAACGGCCGGCTTCAGCGTCTGGTCACCGAGAGCGCGGACGCCTCGGCTCAGGGCCTCTCGCACCCCGGACGCCGCACGGTGCTCGCGTCTGGGACAGGGGCGATACTCGATCTCGGACTGAAGCTGGGTGGCCGGACAGCCCCCAGCGCCGCCGATCCTCTGTTTCTCTCCTTCCAAGCGCAGTTCCAACAGTTGCGCACACTGGGCCAGTCCACGTCGCCGAAGGTGCTGCTTCCCCTGCTGGAGAGCCAAACACGCCTCGTCGCAGGGCTCGCCGCCGGGGCATCGCCCGCCACGCGCGCCCCCGCCCTCCTGCTCGCGTCGCGGTTCGCGGAATTCACCGGCTGGATGGCTCAGGAGGCCGGGAACACGCCGGCGGCGCTCGACTGGACCGCCGAGGCGGCGGAACTGGCCGACGCCGGGGGCGACCCCCACCTCGGTTCATACGCTCTCGTGCGTCGCGCACTCGTCACCTTCTACGACGGGGACGCGGCGAGCACCATCGCCTTGGCCCGGCGGGCCCAGGGGCGCCATCTGCCATCTCGCATCCGAGGGCTGGCGGCTCAGCGGGAGGCGCAGGGACATGCGCTCCTGGGCGCGGAACGGGACTGCCTCCGCGGGCTCGACAACGCACGCGCCCTTCTGCAGAGCGACGAGGCCGACAGCGGTGCCGGCCCGGCGCTCGGAACCACGCATGTGAGCGATCCGGCCGCGATGACGACCGGCTGGTGCATGTACGACCTGGGCCGCCCCGCGGCAGCCGCCGAGATCCTCGACCGGGAATGCCGCCGACTTCCGGCGCACGCACTGCGCACCCGAGCCCGGTACGGCTTCCGGAGGTCCCTGGCCCATGCTGCTGCCGGAGAGGTCGAGCATGCGTGCGCGATCGCCGGTGAGCTGCTGGGCGTGATGCCTGCCGTTCCCTCGGCAACGGTGAACACCGACGTCCGCCGCCTGGCACGGGAGCTCTCGCGCTTCCGCAGCAATCGGGCCGTGCGCAACCTACAGCCGGCACTGGCACGGGTCCTAGCGCCTGCCCACGCCTGACCCCCTCAACTCCCCCACCCGGCAGCCGGGCACTCCGCCTCGTGCGAGCTGCCCGCGAGAGCCGACCCGGGCTCCCGCCTGCCCTCGCGCCCCACGCGGACACGCCGAGTCGTCGTGGGCGCAGGCAGGCGCCCCATCACACCCTCCCAGCTCAGCTCCTCACGAAGGGAACTCCCATGCCTGACGTTTTCGTCAACTACCGCACCGGTGACGAGGAAACAGCGGCGGCCATGATCGACCGTGAGCTCGCCCGGCGGTTCGGCCGCGAACGGATCTTCTTCGCCAGCGCTTCCATCGAGCCGGGCCGGCGCTTCCCGGCGGAGCTGGTTGACGCGGTGGAAGAATGCCAGGCACTCCTCGCCGTCATCGGTCCCCGCTGGGCCGATGTGCACGGGAGCGACGGCCGTCCCGCCCTCGAATCCGAGCGGGACTGGACCCGCCGGGAGATCGAAACGGCCCTCAGCCACGGGGCCCTCGTCATCCCCGTGCTCGTCGGAAGGGCTACGCGCATCGACCCCGCCGTCCTCCCGGAGGACATGCGGGAGCTGGCGGACTGCCAGTACAAACGGTTCGACCACCGCAACTCCGAGTCGGACCTCAGGGCGCTGGGCGACGCACTCGCCAGGCTGCTGCCGGAGCTGGGCAATGCGGACCGTGACGCACGCGCGGCTCAGGAGGGGGCGGAGGAGAAGTCCCGCAAGCAGGCGGACGGGGAACGCGGGCACACCCGGATGCGCACGCGCGACGTGAAGCAGCGCATCCGCAGCGGCATCGGGAACCTCAACGGTGATCTCGGGACCTACATCAGCGAGCCTCAGGGTCCGGTGAACACGGGCCGGGGAAACCAGTACAACGCCCCCCACTTCGAAGGTGACAACACCGGGGTCCAGTACACGGCGGGCGACAACAGCGGCACCGTCCATCAGCGCTTCGAGCGCGAGCGCCGGCGTTCGGACGACGAGCGATGAGCGATCAGGACCGCGTCACCGTCAACGATCCCCGCGGGCCTGTCAACAGTGGCAACGGCTCTCAGTACAACAACCACTACTACGGCACGGACTGGATGATCCGCAAGGAAGTCGAGACCCTGCGCATTGTCCGCGAGGACCGGGTGCGGCTGGCCGACCGGTTCGTCCGGCCGACGGGTTACCACGTCGCAGCCGACCGTCTGAAGAGGCCGGGGACGGTGGTGCTGGTGGCAGGCCGGCCCGGGAGCGGCCGCCGTGCCGCGGCGATCATGCTGCTGCACGGCCTCGCGCCGGATGACGGCACCGGAGAGACCGGGGCCCGGTTCGACGAGCTTCCCGTGGCGGACAAGGACGCGGGGCCCTTCACGCCGAGCAGGGGCGACCGGTTCCTCCTCGACCTGTCGGGTATCCGCGACGAGAGGACGTACGCCATGGCCCAGCACGATCTGGCCGTGCGCCGGTCGCGGGTCCAGCAGGCAGGAGCCCACTTGGTGGCGGTCCTGCCGTCGGGCCTGGAACACACCCACGCGCCGGACCTGGAGCCGTACATCATCGGGCTGGGACGCCCCAGGGGCCTCGCCGTCCTCACCCGATGTTTCCGCATGGACCGCATGGCCTTCCGCCCCTCGGATCTGCGGAACGCAGAGCTTCAGCAGCTGTGCGACCGCTCACCCATGCATGAACTGGCGAGACTCGCCCGCTTGGTCAGAGCCGCCCGTGACGGCGGACGATTCGGCACCGAGTTCTCAGGCTGGCTCGACCAGGCGGTCCATGCGGTGACCGACCGGGCCGGCGAGGTGGGCCAGCAAGTCGCCGAGGCCCGCGCCACTGCCGAGCGGGCGCTCCTGCTCGCGGCCGCGGTCTTCGAGGGCGCCCGCGCCGACACCGTGTACGAGGTGTGGCGCGGGCTGCTGCGGACGGTCGGCCACGAGGAGGAAACGGCGACCGAGCTCGCGGGTATGGATTTCGGTGAGCGGCTGAACGCGCTCAAGATCGAACGGGGCCCCGACGGACGGCTTCGCTTCGAGCGGCTTGCCTACGCCGACGCGGTACGCACGTACTTCTGGGCGAACTTTCCGGGGGTACGCGACGACCTCAAGGAGTGGATCGGCAGCTCCGCCGGGCACCCCGACCTGACACTTGACGACCGCATCGACCTCGTCATCCGCTTCGGCGGGTGTTCCCTCGCCGTCGAGCGGCCCGAGCATCTCTTCGATCTCGCGGTGCGGTGGGCGGACGGCGCGGCCGGAGCCGCCGGTGACCCGCGTGCTGTCGCGGCCTTCGAGTTGGGCCTCAGTCACGAGAGGTTCGGCGGGTGGTTTCGGAGGCGTATCTATGACTGCGCACGGTCCGGCTCTCCGTCGGACGGCCTCGTACGCGTGCTGACGACCGCCTGCTGCCAGTACCTCAGCACGACGCACCCAGACCAAGCCCTGGTCAGGCTTCACCACCTCGCCGTACGGGACGGTGGCGCCGCCCGCACGGCAAGAGACAGCCTGTTCGAACTCGCCTGCCGCGACCGCCGGCTCTACCGGCTGCTGATCGACCGCTTGAGCGACCGAACGCACCGGGAGCCACGCGCGGCGGCGCCTCACCTGCGCCTGCTCACCGAGCTACTGGCGAGCGACCGTGCCGGGGACCCGCCCTCGTGGCCCGATCTGTTCGTGGGCTGGGAAGCGGTCTTCGCCCGTCCGCCGGACGCCCTCTGGGCGCCGCTGGTGAGCAGTTGGCTGGCCAGCGCGACCGAGGACCACACGCGAGGCATGGCACTGCGTGTGATGGTCGGTGCGACGCACGGCCGCGCGCCCGCCCTGCACCGCCTTTACGCCATCGCATGCACATGGGCGAGGACCGCACCCCACCCCGCCCGGGCATCCGTCGCAGCCCGTTTCTGGAAGCACATCGACCAGGCGCAGTACGGCTGTGCGGAGGGTGCGCAGCGGGCGGGTGCCGGACCACGGACCACGGAAGAGGCACGATGAGAGATCGCTTTCCCGGCTTACTGTTCGTCACCGTGTGCGGCCTTGCTCCAGCCACGCTCGGGAGCCTTCTGGACTGGTCACCCCTGCTCTGGGGCTTCATGTCCATGGTCACTGTGTCGGGCTCCCTCCTGCTCGTACTGGCGATGCGGAGCGGTCACCGCGAGCCGGCTCAGGTCGGCGAACCCACGGAGCCCCGGACGTCGGAACCCCCGGAGCAGCCGTACCAGGAGACTCAGGTGAGCGAAGCGCCCCTGCCCAGCGCGCGGGACGGCTACGACTTCCTCTTCTCCGCCACCGTGTGGTGGCGGGCGGCACCCGGGCATGCCGATTGGTCCGGCAGCGCTTCGCCGGCTCTCGCCGTTTCCGCGGTCGTCAACCGGGCTTCGGCGGTGGTCCGTCATGAGGACCCTGCCCGAGCGAGCTTCGCGCGCTACCTGCTGGAGGGGGAGCTCGGCATCCCGTTCACGGACCGGAGCGGACGGGTGGAGTCCATGGTGGCAGATGTGACCCTGACACTCGCGCCCGCCGACCGCGACCGGCTGAGGAAGCTGAGCGACCTGCGTAAGGACGAGGAGATCTGGGAGCACGAACGGCAGCACGAACGCAGCAAGCGGCGTTACCTGGGTGAAGACGTGCTCAAGAGCACGGGCAGCGCTGTGGTGTGGTGGCTGGCCCGGCACGAGGAGGAGATCGAGAAGGCCGTCGACATGATCGGCCCGCTCGCCCAGGTCGCGGCAGCGGCCAAGGACGAAGAGGTTCCCGACCTCTTCCGGCACCTGCTCGTCCCACCCATGGGCGTGAGGACCGAGGCGACCGTCGGAGGCCCGCAGTGGGAAAACTCCGTCCATGAGAACGGGATGCCCGACCGCGAGGAGGAGGTGGGCATCGCGGAACGGCTGCGCCTGCTGTTGGGGGCAGTCGGCCTGAAGCCGGACATGGACGCATACACGGTCACGGCGCACCGCGTGATGGTCACCCTGGAGGCGGAAGGACTGGACGAAGCAGCCGAGGAGATCCGGCGGGAGTTCCTGCCGACGGACGAGGACGAGCCCAGCGAAGCCCTCGATGACTCGGACAACCGGGGCCAGTGGGGAACACCCACGTACGACGACACAACACCCCCGTACTTCTGGGACACCACCCACACCCCTCACCACGCCGAAGCACCGCAGTCGAACGACGGGGACGATGAGGAGTGGCACTGATCCGGTAACCGCTCGAGGAAACAGGGAGGGGCCAGACCTCACGGTCCGGTCCCTCCCTGAGGCATCTGCCCTGACGGTCAGTCAGGCCGATCAGGCAGCGGGCCCCTACACGTTGAAGCGGAACTCCACCACGTCGCCGTCCTGCATCACGTAGTCCTTGCCCTCCATGCGGGCCTTGCCCGCTGCGCGGGCTTCGGCCACCGAGCCGGTTTCCACCAGGTCTTCGAAGGAGATGATCTCCGCCTTGATGAAGCCCTTCTGGAAGTCGGTGTGGATGACGCCGGCCGCCTCGGGGGCCGTGGCGCCCTTCTTGATGGTCCAGGCGCGGGTTTCCTTGGGGCCGGCCGTCAGGTACGTCTGGAGGCCCAGGGTGTCGAAGCCGACGCGGCCGAGGGTGGCGAGGCCGGGTTCTTCCTGGCCCATGGACTGGAGGAGTTCCAGGGCCTCGTCGTCGTCCAGCTCGATCAGCTCGGACTCGATCTTGGCGTTCAGGAAGATCGCCTCGGCGGGGGCGACCAGCGCGCGCTGTTCGTTCTTGAAGTCCTCGTCCACCAGCTCGTCCTCGTCCACGTTGAACACGTAGATGAAGGGCTTGACGGTGAGGAGGTGGAGCTCGTGGAGGAGGCGGCCCTTTTCCGTGGAGGCCGTGATGCCCGCGTGGAAGAGGGTGTCGCCGGCTTCGAGGATCTTCTGCGCCTCCTCGACGGCTGCCAGGACCGCGACCTTCTCCTTCTGGAGGCGGGACTCCTTCTGGAGGCGCGGGACCGCCTTCTCGACCGACTGGAGGTCCGCGAGGATCAGCTCCGTGTTGATGGTCTCGATGTCGTCCTTGGGCGAGACCTTGCCGTCGACGTGGACGACGTTCTCGTCCTTGAACGCGCGGATGACCTGGCAGATCGCGTCCGACTCGCGGATGTTCGCGAGGAACTTGTTGCCCAGGCCCTCGCCCTCGCTCGCGCCGCGCACGATCCCCGCGATGTCCACGAAGTCCACCGTCGCCGGCAGGATCTTCTGCGAGTCGAAGATCTTCGCCAGGACGTCCAGACGGCGGTCCGGGACGCCGACCACGCCGACGTTCGGCTCGATCGTGGCGAACGGGTAGTTGGCCGCCAGCACGTCGTTCTTGGTCAGGGCGTTGAACAGGGTCGACTTGCCGACATTCGGCAGTCCGACGATTCCGATACTAGTACTCATGCCACAAACGTCCGCTCAGGATCAAGAAGGGTGGGGTCGGCCGCGACGGCGGCCCAGGCGCGCCATCGTCCACGTGCGCGTATCACGGTACAGGGACCGGAGCGAGTAGCTCTCCTTCGAACTCCCGATCGACCCCTCGGGCCCGTGCCGCCGTCGCGGGCGGGCGTGGTCAGAACCAGTGCAGGCAGTGCGGGGACAGGTCGCTCCCGAACAGCGCGTCCGCGCGGGCAGCGGCGGCCGGGTCGTGCGCCCGGATGTGTCCGGCCCGTACGAGCGTGCTCGGGCGGGTGCCGCCGAGGTAGACCGAGCCCAGGTCCCGTACGTCCAACGACAGGTCGGGCCGCCGGTCCGTGGGCACGCACTCCGCCCTGCCGTCCCGGACGGTCAGCAGGTAGCGGCCGTGCTCGCCCAGGAACGGGTCGTCGACGTCCAGCACGAGTTCCCCGTCCGTGCACCAGCCGCGCTCCGTCAGCGCACGCGGTACGTCGAGGAGGCGCACCCAGAGCCAGTCGGTGAGGCCGCCGATCTCGCCGGCCCGGAGGTCCGCGAGCTGCCAGCGCAGCGGGTGCTCGGGCGGGAGGTGCCGGAAGACGACCTGGGAGACCAGGTCGTGCCCGAGGGCGTACCCGGCCAGGGCGGTGAAAGCCGCGCCCCCGAGGGCGATGGTCTCGTCCACCGTCAGGGTGCCGGCCTCGGTCGAGTAGCTGGCGTACCCGTCCGGCGTACCGTCCGCGTCCCGGTGGACGGCCACGTAGCGGGGTGCCCGGGACACCGGCGGCTGGCCCGCGCCCAGCTCCCACCAGCGGTGCGGCCGGGACAGCGCGCCGGGCTGCGCGCGGCGGTAGCGGTCGTAGACCGCTTCGAGGATCTCGCCGCAGTCGGCCCGCCGCAGGACCTCGACCGAACCGGTGTCCTCGTCAGCCGCCTCGCCGCGCGGCGCAGCCCACTCCGCCCGGTGCCGCGGCACCGTCAGCCGTGCCGTGGACGTCGCGGGGCCGTACCCGAACCGGCCGTAGATCCCCGCCTCCGAGGCCAGCAGCACCGACAGGAACTCGCCCCGCTCCCGCACCTCGGCGAGCTGGTGGCGCATCATCGCGCCGAGCACGCCGCGTCGCCGGTGCGAGGGCACGACGCCGACGGCGGTCACTCCGGCGGCCGGGACGGGCTTCCCGCCGGGCAGGGTGAGCTCGAAGGAGTACGCGGCGGCGGTGCCCACGGGCTTCCCGTCCGGTGCCACGGCGAGCAGGCCGCGGTCCATCTCCAGCGCCGACCACCACCGTCCGCCGTCCGCGATCGGGGTCTCCGGAAACTGCCCGAAGGCCGTGTGGACGGTCTCGACGAAGACCTCCAGGTCCTCATCGGTCGTGGGACGGATCTCCATCACTGCCGCTTTCTCCTCGGGTGCGGAAGGGGGCCCAGCGTACGGGTGGCCCCGAGCCGGGCGCACAGGCATTACTCGTGGGCGGAGCGCAGGGTCACGGCCCCGCGGAAGTCCCCCGGGGACATCCTCGACATCGCGTCCAGCAACGCGTCCGGCACCGGCAGCAGATGGGCGTCGACCCAGGTGTCCCCGGTCGCGCCGTTGGCCCACGGGTCATCGATGACCACGGCACCGGGCACGACCCCGTGGCAGAGCACCCAGTGCGGTACCTCGAACCCCTGCATCGCGGCGAGCGAGAGCAGCAGGAGTACGTGTTCCCGCCGGCCGATCGCGTCCCGGACCGCGCTCAGGGGGAAGTGGCCGGGGTCGACCGGGACGCCGATGCGCCCGGCCTCCGTACGCGATGCCCGCTGGAGCAGCGCGCGCCACTCCTGGTCGCCGGGGGCGAGGTGGTCGAGCATGACCGGCCGGTCCGTGTCGAGGTGGACCGTCACCTGGGACGACGGCCGTGCCCGGCGCAGGGCGACGCCCAGGCCGACGGGCTCGCAGGCCATGAAGTTGGTCGCGTCGCGCCACAGCGTCAGCTCCGCCCCGCGGTCCAGCGCCTCGCGGGGCAGGACGCCCGCATGCACCTGGGCGACGAGGGCGGTGACGGCGCCGCAGGTGAAGTGGGTGGTCTGCCCGTAGTACGGAGGCGCGGTCACCGCGTCGTCGTTCAGCCAGCGGACGTAACCGGCGGCCGGACCGGCCGCGCCCTCCGACTGCGAGAGCGGCGGCTCCAGAGCGGCGAAGCCCGCGGCGGCGGCCTCCTCCGCCGTGGCCGTCCACCCCTCCCACTTCAGCTGTACGAGCCCCCGGTCGCGCGCGTGGGCGGCGACGGCTCCGATGACGGCCGGTACGTCGCCGACGGCATCCACGATCTTCAGATACGCCGTGTCCGGGCGGGCGGTCACGAGCGCGGCGCCCGTCCACTCCTCGCCGTCACCGGTCACGGCGACGATGTGCGGGGCGTGGGCGGAGCGGTCGACGGCGCGCCAGCGCTCCGCCACGTCCTGATGTACGAGCGGGGCCGGTGCGGTGCCGGGCTCGTACGGCACGACGATGCTGTCCACGGACGGCATGGGGCCTTCTTGCAGGGAGGATGACATCGAGTGCTCCAGAGAAAGTCACGCGCGGGACTGCTTGAGCACCCACACGAAGTACGGCGCGCCGACCAGCGCGATCATGAGGCCCGCCGGCACCTGGGAAGGGGCCGCGACGGTGCGGCCGAGCGCGTCCGCCACGCACACCAGCACCCCGCCGAGCAGCATCGCGACCGGGATCGCCCGGGCCTGCCGGGCGCCCACCAGGGACCGGGCGAGGTGCGGGGCGACGAGGCCCACGAAGCCGACGACACCGACGGCGAGCACGCTGAGCGCGGCGAGCACCGCGGCGACCGCCAGCGCGGCGAACCGGGTGCGCTCCACCCTGACGCCGACGATGCGCGGGGTGTCCTCGTCGACGGCGAGCAGGTCGAGCCGCTCGCGCATGGACAGCAGTACGGGAAGCGCGAGCGCCAGCGCCACGGCGACCGGGACGACGTCGGAGAACGTACGGCCGTAGGTCGTGCCGGAGAGCCAGGTGAAGATGCGGGGCGTGTTGTACGGGTCGGCGCGCAGCAGGAGGAAGGTGGTCACGGCGCTGAGGCCGTACCCCACACCGATGCCGATCAGTACGAACCGGTCGGGCAGGAAGCCCCCGCGCCAGGCCAGCAGGGCGATCACCGCGAAGGTGGCGAGCCCGGCCGCGACGGCGACCGCGACGAGCGCCGTCCGCCCGTCGCCGAGCCCCGAGGTGACGACGCCCGCGGCGCCCAGCCCGGCGCCCGCCGTGATGCCGAGGATCCCCGGCTCCGCGAGCGGGTTGCGTACGGTGCCCTGCACCACGCATCCGGCGAGTCCGAGCGCCATGCCGGCGAGGACGGCGGCGGTGACCCGGGGCACCCGGTCGTCGAGGGCCGCCCCGATGAGGTCGGGGGCGGTGCCCTGGATCCAGAGGGCGAGGTCCCCGGTCTTCAGCCAGAGGCTCCCCGCCAGGGTCCCGACGAGAGCGGCCGCGAGCAGCAGGGCCGCCGCGCCGGTCACGACGAGGAGGTAGGCGCGCCGGGAGCGGGCGGCGACCCGTGCCCGTGGGGGCTGCTGGATGCGGCCCGTGTCGCGCAGCCGCAGCGCCAGGACCACGATCACGACGGAGCCGAGCAGCGCGGTCGGCACCCCGGTGGGGATGGAGGCCGCCCCGTCCGCCCCCTGCACCGCGCGCAGGACCGCGTCCGCGAGCAGGATGAGCAGCGCGCCGACCAGGCCGGCCGCGGGGATCAGGAACAGATGCCGGCGCAGCGCGCGGACCCGCCCGGCGATCAGGCGGGCCAGGACGGGGGCGCCGAGCCCGACGAACGCCATCGGGCCCGCGAGGGTCACCGAGGTGCTGGTCAGGAGGACCGCGCAGACCACGGCGGCCACCCGGGTGCTCCGGACCGGCACGCCGAGGGTGGCAGCGGTGTCGTCGCCCAGGTTCATCACGTCAAGGCGCCGGGACAGCGCCAGGGCGGCGCAGAGCACCAGGACGACGAGGGGGACGGCGCGCAGCGACGCGTCGATGTTCAGCTGCGCGAGCGAGCCGCTCCCCCAGGCGTAGAGGCCGGTGGTGTTCTGCTTGAACAGGATGAGGAGCATCCCGGTCGCTGAGTCCAGGGCCATCGCCATCGCCGATCCGGCGAGGATGAGGCGGGTGCCCGAGGTGCCCGCCGCCCGGCCCGCGAGGAGCAGCACGACGGCCGCCGCGACCAGGCCGCCGGCGAAGGCGACGACGCCCGAGGCCCACAGCGGTACGGCGAGGCCGAAGGCGGCGACGAGCGAGACGGCGAAGTAGGACCCGGCCGAGACCGCGAGGGTGTCGGGCGAGGCCAGCGCGTTGTGCGTGACGGACTGGAGCAGGGTGCCGGCGCAGCCGAGGGCGAAGCCCACCGCCACGGCCGCGAACAGGCGCGGCAGACGGGAGCCGGTGAGGATCTCGCCGACCGGCGCGCCGTCGGCGCCCTCCCGTTCCCCGGCGAGGTGGCGGACCAGGTCGCCGACGCCGACGCCCGATGTGCCCTGGGTCAGGTGCCACAGGCCCACCAGGACGGTCGCGGCGAGGAGGACCGCCAGGACGGCCGCCCCGGCGGGGCCGCCGCCGCGTTCCAGGGGTGGACGCGGCGGCGCTTCCGACGCGGGCGGCGCTGTGCGTACGGCGCTCACTTCTTGGCGAGTACGTCGACGTAGGCGTCGATCGCCTGCTCGTTGGAACGGGGGCCGCCGGCGCCCCAGACCCGGGCCGGGAAGGCGTGGGCGCGGCCTTCCTCGACGGCCGGGAGCTTCTTCCAGATCGGGTTCTTACGGAGCGCGGCGACATAGCCGCCGGCGCCCTCGTCGTTGGCGTAGAAGAGGTTGGCGTCGCCCACCGCGACGAGTCCCTCGACGTCCGTCTGCGCGAGGCCGTAGGCGGGGTCGACCCCTCCGTCGCCGTGCTCCTTGTTGACGCTGCTGGTCCACGCGGGCTTCAGGCCGAGTTCCTTGCCCAGTTCGGTGAAGAGGGCGCCGTCGCTGTAGGGGCGGACGGTGAGGTTGTTGCCCTCCAGCCAACCGTCGAAGAACACGAAGTCCTTCGTCGGCAGGTCGGCGTCGGTGACCTGCTGCTTCGCCTTCGCGAGGTGGTCGTCGAACTCCTTGAGCACCTGGTCGGCGCGCTCGGTGCGTCCCGTGGCCTCGCCGATCATGCTGAAGACCTGGCGCATGTTCCCGATCGGGTCCTTCGGGTCGGCGCCGCGCGTGGCCAGCACGGGGACGCCGCGCTTCTCCAGCTTCTTGATCATCTCGTCCTTGGCGTCGAACGCCTCCACGACGATGAGGTCGGGCTCGGCCGCGTACAGGGTGTCGAGGTCGGGTTCCTCACGGGTGCCGATGTCCGTCACGCCGCCGGGCAGCTTCTCCGCGCTGACCCAGGTGCTGTACCCCTTCGCGTCCGAGACGGCGGTGGGGGTGACGCACAGGGTCAGCGCGTCCTCGACCTGCTGCCATTCCAGGACCGCGATGCGCTTGGCGGGCTTGTCGAGCTTCACCTGCCGGCCGACGCCGTCCGTGAGGGAGACCGGCTCGGTCGACGTGGTCGTGGTGTCGTCGGCGCAGCTCTTGGAGGCGGGGGCGGCCTTGGCGCTGCTCTTGGCCGTGACGTCGTCGGCGTCGGTCGTGCCGCAGGCGGCGAGGGCGAACAGGGCGAGCCCGGTCGTGGCTGCGGCCGTCAGGCGGCTGGCGCGGTTCATGGAGGGTCCTCTTTCTCGCATTTTCGAAGGGTGCGTCGGAGCGCCGCACGGCCGCTCCGGAAGGGGTGGCGGCCTCGTCAGGAGAGGTGGCGCCCGAGGGGGTCGATGCGCAGCCGGCCCGTACGCGGGTCGAGGGCGACGTCGACGCGGATGTCGTAGACCAGGCCGATGTTCTCGGCGGTGAGCACGTCGGCGGGGGCGCCCGCCGCGTGGATACGGCCGGCGTGCATGAGGACCAGCGTGTCCGCGACCCGGGACGCCTGGTCGAGGTCGTGCAGCACGATCCCGACGGCGAGGCCGTGGCGCTCCACGAGATCCCGCACCAGGTCGAGCGTCTCGAACTGGTAGCGCAGGTCCAGGTGGTTGGTCGGTTCGTCCAGCAGCACGACACCGGTGTCCTGGGCGAGGCAGGCCGCGAGCCAGACGCGCTGCATCTCCCCGCCGGACAGCTCGCCGACCTGCCGGTCCGCCATGTCCCGTACGCCGGTGGTGCCCATGGCGCGGTCGACGGCGGCACCGTCCTCGGGGGCCGGTCCGGCGAAGCCGCGCCGGTAGGGGTGGCGCCCGAACGCCACGACCTCCGCGACCGTCAGCCCCTGGGGTGCGGGCCGCGACTGGGAGAACAGGGTGACCTCGCGGGCGAAGTCACGGGGACTGAGCAGGGCCGCGTCACGCTCGGCCGCTCCGTCGGAGGCGCCGAGGGTGACCCGGCCGCCGTCCACCTGGTGCAGCCGGGAGAGCGCGCGCAGCAGCGTGGACTTCCCGCTGCCGTTCGGCCCCACGAGGGCGGTCGCGCGGCCGGGCTCCAGGGTGACCGAGACACCGTGGACGACCGGCTCGCCGCCGTAGCGCAGCACCAGGTCGCGCCCGTGGAGCGCGGCCGCCGGTGCGGCGGGGCCGTCCGGGAGTCTTCCGGCACGGCGGAAGGGGCTTGTGAACATGAGGAGGTCCGGGTGATCGGAGGGGCGCGGAGTGGGCACCCCCCGCCCGGCCTTCACGGGCCGGGCCGCACGCTCTCCCGTACGCGGGCAGCACCGCATACGGCGAGCAACAACTAAGGGTTACCTAACTCGAAGAAGACTATATTCCGCTTGTCAGGCAGACAATCCGGTGTTCTCGCCACCCGATACGGAATTCCGGACATCCCCGGACGGGGCCACCGGCCCGAAGAACGCGCCGGGCGTGGTGCCCATGACGCGCCGGAAGGCGGCGATGAAGGAGCTGGGCTGCGCGTAGCCGAGCCGCTCGGAGACGGACATCACATCGAGACCGTCGGACAGGAGCGTCAGCGCCCGGTGCACCCGCAGCATCTGCCGCCACTGCGCGAAGGAGAGCCCGGTCGACCGGCGGAACGCCCGGGTGATCGTGCGCTCGCTGGTCCCCAGCCACCGCGCCCACTCCTCCAGTGAGCGGCCGTCGGCGGGATCGTCCAGCAGGGCTTCGGCGATCGCGTCGATCCGGGGGTCACCGGGCAGCCGCAGCGCCAGCTGGTGCTCCGAGGGCTCGATCACGTCGAACACGACGGCCTCCGCCCGCAGCCGGGCCGCCTCGGCGAGATCCGTGCGCGACAGGTGCGTCAGCAGCGATACGAGCAGCGGGGTCATCGCGATCGCCTTCGGCTCCCCGAACGCGAACGGCGTGCGGTCGGGGGTGAAGAAGGCGCTGTGGAACCGCGCACCCTCCGTCGCCCGGCCCGCGTGCACCACTCCGGCGGGCATCCAGAGCCCGTGCCCCTCGAACACGGTGAAGACCCGGTCGCCCACCCGGGACGTCAGCGTTCCGCCGCGCACCCAGACGAGCTCGTGCAGCAGGTGCGCGTGCCGGGCCCACTCCGTGGGGGCGGGGACGATCCGGAACTCCGCGACGACGGCGCCGGAGGCCGGCGCCCGCTCCGGGAGCGCCCCGGCCCGACGTACGACCGTGCCCGCCTCGCGCCGCCACAGCCCCGGGCTCACCTCACCACGGGACGACGACCGGACCATGCGGACGAGTCTAAGCGGCCCTCCCGGCCCGGTTCCCGTTGCGCCGTGTGGCATCGAACTCATCGCCAAGGTCGGCCAAAGCGCGTGTCCCGCACCTGGTTCCGGCCTCCCGGCGACCTACGTTGTCCCGGTGGAGCAGCACAGGACACGTCCCCCGCAGCGCAGGCAGACCCGGCAGGCCCCGTTGTCCCCGCTGGGGGCGGCCAAGGAAGCCGGGAAGGCCGGCGGCACGGGGGCCCTCGGTCACCGGGTGATGAGCGCGCCCGCCGGGCGGCCGGTCTCCCCTGCCGTGGGCGCTCTGCGCCGGCTGCCCAATCCCCGGCTCACCGGAATCGGCGCCGGGCTCTTCGCGGCCGCCGCGATGTTCCTGATCGGCTGCCTGGACCGGCTGCTGTTCGACGAGTCCCCTGTCGTGTTCGGGCTGCTGTTCCTGCCGGTCAGCGCGCTGACCGCGCTCTGGGTGCGGCCGGCCGACCTGGTGACCGCGCCCATCAGCGTGCCCATCGCCTTCGCGCTCGGCATCGCGCCCCTCTCGGGTGGCTCCGGCGGCCTCGGCGGGCAGACGATGGCCGTCGTCACCGCCCTCGCCGTGCACGCCGGCTGGCTGTACGGCGGCACCCTCGTCGCGGGCCTCATCGCCTCCGTACGCAAGGTGCGGCTGATGCGGGCCCGGCAGCGGCGGCTGATGTCGGCCGCGCACACCGCCCGGCCGGCCACCACCGCCCCGCCGTCACCGGCGGCCCGCGCAGCGGGACGGGCGCCCCGCCGGCCTTCCCAGCGCTGAGCCGGGCTTCCTCGCGCTGAGCGCGGCCGCCCCAGCGCTGAGCCGGCCCCCTCGCGCCGAGCCGTCAGTCCGAGGCGGCCGCCTTCGCGGCCATCGCCGCGCCCACGATCCCCGCGTTGTTCTGGAGCTCCGCCGGGACCATTTCCGCCCGTACGTGTTCGATCAGCGGCAGGAACTTGTCGGCCTTGCGGCTGATTCCGCCGCCGATGATGAACAGTTCGGGCGAGAACAGCATCTCCACGTGGGCCAGGTACTTCTGGACCCGGCGGGCCCAGTGGTGCCAGCCCAGGTCCTCGTCCTCCTTGGCCTTCGTGGAGGCGTGCTTCTCCGCGTCGTGGCCGTTGAGCTCCAGGTGGCCCAGCTCCGTGTTGGGGACGAGCCCGCCGTCGATGAAGAGCGCGCTGCCGATCCCGGTACCGAAGGTCAGCATGATCACCGTGCCCTCGCGGCCCCGGCCCGCGCCGAACGTCATCTCGGCGATGCCCGCCGCGTCCGCGTCGTTGAGCACCGTGACCGGGAGGCCGAGCTTGTCGCCGAGCAGGCGACGGGCGTCCTGGTCGATCCAGCCCTTGTCGACATTGGCCGCGGTGCGGGTGACACCGTCCGTGACGACGCCCGGAAAGGTGATCCCCACGGGGCCCTTCCAGTCGAAGTGGCCGACGACCTCGGCCACGCACCCGGCCACGTCCTGGGGCGTCGCCGGGTGCGGGGTCAGTACTTTGTGGCGCTCCCGCGCCAGGTCTCCGCGGTCCAGGTCCACGGGAGCACCCTTGATCCCGGATCCGCCGATGTCCACGCCGAAGATCTCCATGTGATCCACCGTACGGGCACCGGCGCGCGATCACTCCCGGAACGGCACCCGAAGGTGCCGCCGGCTACTCGCCCTTCAGGGCCGCCGCCTCCGCGCGCAGGTCGCGGCGCAGTTCCTTGGGGAGCGAGAAGACGATGGACTCCTCGGCCGCCTTCACGATCTCGACGTCCTCGAAACCCCGCTCGGCCAGCCACGCGAGCACGCCGTCGACCAGCACCTCGGGCACGGACGCGCCGGAGGTGACGCCGACCGTGGAGACGCCGTCCAGCCATGCCTCGTCGATCTCGTCGGCGCCGTCGACCAGGTGGGAGGCGCCGGCGCCCGCGCCGAGGGCGACCTCGACCAGGCGGACCGAGTTGGAGGAGTTCTTCGAGCCGACGACGATCACCAGGTCCGCGTCCGCGCCCATCTGCTTCACGGCGATCTGGCGGTTCTGCGTGGCGTAGCAGATGTCGTCGCTCGGCGGCGAGATCAGGAGCGGGAACTTCTCCTTGAGGGCGCCGACCGTCTCCATGGTCTCGTCGACCGAGAGGGTGGTCTGGGAGAGCCAGACGACCTTGGACGGGTCGCGCACCTCGACGTTCTCGACGTCCTCGGGGCCGTCGACCAGGGTGATGTGGTCGGGGGCCTCGCCGGAGGTTCCGATGACCTCCTCATGGCCCTCGTGGCCGATGAGGAGGATGTCGAAGTCGTCCTGCGCGAAGCGGACGGCCTCCTTGTGGACCTTGGTGACCAGCGGGCAGGTCGCGTCGATGGTGGCGAGTTTCCGCTCGGCCGCCTCCTGATGCACGGTCGGAGCGACGCCGTGCGCGGAGAACATCACGATCGAGCCCTCGGGGACCTCCGCCGTCTCCTCGACGAAGATCGCGCCCTTCTTCTCCAGGGTCTGTACGACGTACTTGTTGTGGACGATCTCGTGGCGCACGTAGACCGGGGAGCCGTACTGCTCCAGGGCCTTCTCCACGGCGATCACGGCACGGTCCACGCCCGCGCAGTAGCCACGGGGAGCGGCGAGGAGGACGCGTCGGGGGGTCGTAGCAGTCATGCGTCCCATCGTAAGGCCGTATCGGACGGGCGCGGGGGGCAGCAGGTCGGGAGACTGATCTTGACGCGACCAATGGAGGGCTCATGGCCGACAGCGGTACGGAACCCGGCGGCGAAGGCTCCACGGAAAGGGCCCGGCTTCGCCGGACCCTCGGTTTCCGGGACCTGGTGGTCTACGGGCTCCTCTTCATCGCCCCCATGGCACCCGTCGGGGTGTTCGGGACCCTGGACGCGAAGTCGGACGGGGCGGTCGCGCTGGTGTACGTCGCCGCGACCGTCGTCATGGCGTTCACCGCGTTCAGTTACGCGCAGATGGTGCGGGTCGCCCCGATGGCCGGGTCGGTGTTCGCGTACGCCCGCAAGGGGCTCGGCGAGGGGCCCGGCTTCATCGCCGGGTGGATGGCGATGCTGGACTACCTGCTGATCCCGGCCGTGGCGTACCTCTTCTCGGGGATCGCGATGAACTCGCTGGTTCCCGGTGTCTCGCGGTGGGTATGGACGGCGCTCGCGGTGGTCGTGACGACGCTGCTCAACCTGTGGGGCGTGCGGGCCGCGGCGCGGGTGGGGTTCGCGGTGCTGGCGATGGAGATCGTGGTGCTGCTGGTGTTCGTGGTCTCCGCCGTGGTGGTCCTCGTACGGGACGGGGCGCAGCGCGGCTGGCTGTCGCCGCTCACCGGGGATTCCGGGTTCTCCACGACGGCGGTGCTGGGCGCGGTGTCCGTGGCGGTGCTCTCGTATCTCGGGTTCGACGCCATCGCCTCGTTCGCGGAGGAGGTGACGGGCGGCTCCGCGCAGGTGGCGCGGGCGGTGCTGTTCTGCCTGGTGCTCGCGGGGACGCTGTTCGTGGCGCAGGCGTATCTGGCCGCTCTGCTCGAACCGATGACCTCGGCGGAGCTGACCGCGGATCCGGGGGCGCAGGGCTCGGCGTTCTACGACACGGTGGACGCGGCGGTGGGGACCTGGCTGCACGACCTGGTGGCGGTGAGCAAGGCGATCGGGGCGGCGTTCGCGGCGCTCGCGGGGCAGGCGGCGGCGGGGCGGCTGCTGTTCGCGATGGCCCGTGAGCGGCGGCTGCCGGGGCTGCTGTCGCGGGTCGATCCGCGGTCCGGGGTGCCCCGGGTGGCGATCACGCTCGCGGCCGTCGTGACGCTGGTCGCGGCGGTGTGGGCGGCGCGGCGCGACGACGGGCTCGACCATCTGGTCTCGGTCGTGGACATCGGGGCGCTGACGGCGTTCGTCCTGCTGCACGCGTCGGTGGTCGGCTGGTTCGTGGTGCGGCGGATGGCGGGGCCGCCGAGCTGGTGGCGCCACCTGGTGGTGCCGGTGGTGGGCGCGGCGGTACTGATCGCGGTGATCGTGGAGGCGACGGAGAGCGCGCAGGTGGTGGGTGCCTGCTGGCTGGCCGTGGGGCTGGTGGTGGTCCTGGTGCAGCGGGGACGGCGGGGCGTGGCCGCTTAGGGCCGGTCCCGTTGTCGGTCCCGGCCGTTACGCTCGCTCGCATGGCTCTGAACACTTCCCCGGAAGCCCCGCTGCCCGTCGGTGACGTGTCGCGGCTCATCGGCGGCTGGATCGACCGGCTCGGTTCGGTCTGGGTCGAGGGCCAGATCACTCAGCTGTCCCGGCGGCCCGGTGCCGGGGTGGTGTTCCTGACGCTGCGCGACCCCTCGCACGACATCTCGGTGAGCGTGACGTGCTTCCGGCAGGTCTTCGACCGGATCGCCGACGTCGTCTCGGAGGGCGCGCGGGTCGTCGTCCTCGCCAAGCCCGAGTGGTACGCGCCCCGGGGGCAGCTGTCGCTGCGCGCGACGGAGATACGGCCGGTCGGCATCGGCGAGCTGCTGGTGCGCCTTGAGCAGCTGAAGAAGTCCCTGGCCTCCGAGGGGCTGTTCGCCCTGGACCGCAAGAAGCCGCTGCCCTTCCTGCCGCAGCTGATCGGCCTGGTCTGCGGCCGGGCATCGGCGGCCGAGCGCGATGTCCTGGAGAACGCCCGCCGCCGGTGGCCCGCCGTCCGCTTCGAGGTCCGCAACACCGCGGTGCAGGGGGTGCACGCGGTGAACCAGGTCGTGCGGGCGGTCAAGGAGCTGGACGGCATCCCGGACGTGGACGTGATCGTCGTGGCGCGCGGCGGCGGCAGCGTCGAGGACCTGCTGCCGTTCTCGGACGAGGAGCTGATCCGTACGGTCGCTGCCTGCCGTACGCCGGTGGTCTCGGCGATCGGGCACGAACCGGACTCCCCGCTGCTCGACCTCGTCGCGGACGTGCGGGCGTCGACGCCCACGGACGCGGCCAAGAAGGTCGTGCCGGACGTGGGCGAGGAGCTGGACCGGGTGCGGCAGCTCCGGGACCGGTCCCTGCGGACGGTACGGGGGCTGCTCGACCGGGAGGAGCGGGGCCTGGCCCACGCACTGGGGCGGCCCTGCATGGAGCACCCGCGGCGGATGGTGGACGAGCGCGAGGCGGACGTCGACGCGCTGGCCGGCCGCGCCCGCCGGGTGCTGGGCCATCTGCTGGACCGGGCCGACTCGGAGCTGGCCCACACCAGGGCCCGGGTGCTCGCGCTGTCGCCCGCAGCGACCCTGGAGCGCGGTTACGCGGTGCTCCAGCGCGCCGACGGGCACGTGGTCCGGCAGCCCGCGGAGGCGGGCGCGGCCGGGGAGCCGCTGCGGGCGCGCGTGTCGGGGGGCGAGTTCGCGGTGCGGGTCGCGGAGTAGGCGCCGCCCGGGCCCTGCGGAGCAGGCCCGCAAACGACGTACAGGCCGGACACATGCCGACGCATAGGGTGGAACACATGACGGACGACGGAACGGCGGTCTCCGCCGCGACGAGCCCGCTGGGCTACGAGCAGGCGCGCGACGAGCTGATCGAGGTGGTGCGCCGGCTGGAGGCGGGCGGGACCTCGCTGGAGGACTCCCTCGCGCTCTGGGAGCGCGGCGAGGAGCTGGCGAAGGTGTGCCGGCACTGGCTGGAGGGTGCCCGCGCCCGGCTCGACGCCGCGCTCGCGGGTCCGGCGGAGGAGGAGGGGTAGCCGCTTATTCCGGCTCCCCGGGGTGAGTCTCCCCACTTCTGGTTTAGTTGAATGTTAATGCACTTTCGCCGTACGGTGATCGTCGTGGCCGGATCCTCCGTGTCCGTGACCCGATCCCCCCGTGTACGTCCGGAAGGTAATACGCACGATGTCCCTCGTTCTTGACCCCGCCGCCCAGGACCTCCTCTTCCGTGAGGCCCGCACCGCCAACACGTTCACCGACGAGCCGGTGACGGACGAGCAGGTCCAGGCCATCTACGACCTGGTCAAGTACGGCCCGACCGCCTTCAACCAGTCGCCGCTGCGCGTCGTGCTGGTGCGTTCCGACGAGGCCCGCGCGCGCCTGGTCCAGCACATGGCCGAGGGCAACCAGCCCAAGACCTCGACCGCGCCGCTGGTCGCGATCCTGGCCGCGGACAACGAGTTCCACGAGGAGCTGCCGGCCCTGCTGCCGCACTTCCCGCAGGCCAAGGAGATGTTCTTCTCGGAGCGCCCGGTCCGCGAGTCCGCCGCCTCGCTGAACGCGGCCCTCCAGGCCGCGTACTTCATCATCGGCGTCCGCGCCGCCGGTCTGGCCGCCGGCCCGATGACCGGCTACGACGCCGCGGGCATCGAGAAGGAGTTCCTGGACGGCGACCACAACGTCCTGATGGTCGTCAACATCGGCAAGCCGGGCGAGGACGCCTGGTTCCCGCGCCTGCCGCGCCTGGCGTTCGACGAGGTCGTCAAGACCGTCTGAGCCGAGCCCGCCCGGGCGGCGTACGGATACGGGGAAGGCCCCGGAGCGAGAGCTCCGGGGGCGGGCCCCGGTGCGGAAGGGC
>NZ_JBEYCQ010000032.1:0-82916 GCF_040632905.1 Streptomyces sp. NPDC016469 | reverse complement strand
CTTCTCTCTCTTTGCGGGGCGCGTTTTTTACTTTTTTATCCACCCTTTTTTAATACACTACCATTTTCCGGGCGGGGGGGCCCCTCACATATATCCGTCGCGGCCCACCCGCACGTCAGCTGTGTGCCCGCTGCCCAAAAACGGGCGAGAGTACGGGCATGGAAAATGCGTTGCGGGACACCCGGAGACGTTGGTCGGGGATCCCATCGAGAACCATGACCTCCAGTGATGGGATCCCCGGCCTGCGCCCGAACTTTGCTGATGGGGGGTGATGAATTCTCTCGCCGCTTCCCGGGCGGCACTGTCACTGATCCTGGCCGGCTGCTTCCGCAGGACTAAGAAATGCTGTGGCCGGGCGAAAGGGCGCCTTGTCGGGGCGCCTTCTCACGGAATCATCGGCAGTCAGCGAGGGCAGGCGGCGAAGTGTCGGGTCAGAGAGGGGCGCCGGCGTGAAGGTCGGCCCACACGGACATCCCCCACCGTCGGGACTGGATTCCCACCGGCCCTGGGTCACGGCGTCGATGATCGTGAGACCGCGACCGCACTCCGCTTCTGTCCCGGTCTGCCGCAGCCGCGGCACTTCCTTCGAGAAGTCCGACACCGTGAGCGGTGCAACCAGGAGTTCCGTTCGCGTCACGGTCACTCGCACGGTGCTCCACCGGGCATGCGCGACGGCGTTCGACATCAGCTCGGTGACGACGAGGGTGGCTGCGTCTTCGATGTCTCCCAGGCCCCACAGGCCGAGAGCCGAGGAGGCCAGGAGCCGCGCGTCGCGCGCGGCTCCTGGCCTCCTCGGCAGGGACATGCTGTAGGCGGGACGGCCGTCTTCGGCACATGCCTCCGCGATGGCCATGCGCACGCCGATCCTCACCGCCCTCTGTGTGCGTCCCTGGGCCGCGGATGGTTCTGTGTAGGACTCGTGACATGGGCTGCGGCGGTGGTGGCGGGCTCACGCATGCTCGTCACCGACCTGACGGTCGCCAGCCAGCCCGCGATGGCTCATGCACCACCGCCGCCTCGCCCGCGACTACGAAACCCGCCCCCACCGCTCGGAAGCCATGATCAAGGTGGCCATGGTCGACCTCATGAGCCGCAGACTCACCCACGAATCGACCCACAACTGGCGCGACGCCTGAACGGCAGCAGCGTCGGGCTCCTGCGAATCACAGCAGGTAGGGCCACAGGCTGACGCTGTTCCGCTCCACACTGATCTCGACCCACATTCCATCGACCACAGTCGATGGAATGTGGGTCGGCGAGGTCGAACAGGATGCAGGTTCCGGCTACTTCCAGGACGGCTCCACCATCGCCTGTCAGGCCCAGTCGCCCCCGAAAGACGATCCGACCGCCCTCCTCCTCATCCACCCCTGGTGAAAATGAAGTGGTCGGCCGTGTGTTGCTGCCCCAGGCCACGTCCTCTTCAACGGACCACTCCACATGATGTTCGCGGCCCACACCCGTCGGATCGCCGCACCAGAACGCCGCAGCGGCACCCACCTCCGAGCGCACCCGAACCGTCGCACGCCCGTCGGCGACCTGCCCCACCGCTTCCACTTGGACCAACACCCCGCAATCATCCACGGCAGGACTGCGTTGCCAAACACTCCTGCCAGGACAAAACGGTATTTAACTGGGGGAAAGGCCCACCGCCGTTACGGTGCCGTTGTCCCTGTTGGCGACATAGACGCGATCACTGTGAGGCTCGAAGGCCAAGCCCTCAGGATGGGATCCCACCGGGATGATGGCGTTCACATTGTGAGATGTGGCGTCGAGCACGGTCACCGTGCCGTCGACATGAGTGACGTAGACGTTGCCTCGGGAGTCGAGCGTCACGTCATTGGGTCCTGCAGCGACGGTGACATCAGTGACGCTGCCGTTGTCGGTGTCGATGACGGACACCGCGTCGAAGCCAAGATTAGCGACATAAGCACGATGTCGTTGAGCGTCGACCGCGATACCGGAAGGCTGCTGGTGTACCGGGACGGTAGCAACGACCTCGTTTTTTGCAGGGTCGACCACCGATACCGCGTTGGCGTCGGGGCGCGTGACATAAACGCGGTGATTTAGCGAATCGACGGCCACACCAAGGGAGCCAGTGACGCCGATGAAGTCGCGGGTGAAGGGAAGCGGATCACTACTAATGTGGAATACCGACACCCTGTCGCCAAAACGGTTCGTCATATAGGCGCGACTAAGAATATGATCGACGGCCACCCTCGTACCAAAGGATAGGCCGGGCGGACCTCCGGTACTGACGGTGGCAACGACGGCGTTGAATCTGTCGATCATCGACATGGTTCTGCTACCGCTGTTGGCTACGCAGACGCCGAACTGGGGGTCGGTCGCCACACCCTCTGGCCGCAAGCCGACGTTGATGGTGGTGCTCACAGTGTTAGTCAAGGAGTCGATCACCGAGACCGTGTTGCTACCGCTGTTCGTAACGAAGACATGATCGTGGACGTCCACCGCTACACCCACCGGCTGCACCCCCACTTGGATGTTGGCTACGACGCTCAGTTGTTCATCGCTGGGTGCATTCATGACTGCATGACCTTTGGAATCGAGCGGTTTACGGGTCCTGTTGCCGCGGTCGGCCTGTCCGGCGATCGTGGCTTGGAGAGCTAGGGGACCGGTGCGTCGCGGCGTCGTCACCTCCCATTGCTGTACGGGACTCGGGTACGAGGCCCGTACAGCCGCTCGGCATGGTGTCGCCTTCGTGCGTCGCTCACCCGGAGGTTGGCGGGGCAACCGGCAGCAGCGCAGCGCTGAGTGGCAGCAGCCTTTCCCAGTAGTGCACCACTATGCTCGCCGACCTCCAACGTGGTGTGGCCGAATTGTGTCCGCGAAGCTGACATGGAAGCCACGGCTCACTCAAGTATGGTCACAACCCCCTGAACTATGTCGAACGGGATCGCGGTGATAGCTGTCAGGTCGTCGAATTCGCAGGCAAGTTCCGAGCCGGCCACTGTCAAGGAGTCAAATATTGAATTTGCGATTGGTTGTCGTTCCAGAGGGTACTGACATCTGCGAAAAATTTTTGGCAGCGTTATGATGGCTATCGAAAGGTCTCGTCGGACGGGAAATCGAGCTACGAGAGGCCGATGACCGGCAGTCGAGTGGATCATTTGAAATCCGCAACTCCCGAACCTCTTTGGTGTTGAAGTGCTAAAGGTTTAACCAGTGCCTGTTTGACGGCTGCGTGAGGTCGAATTGGTGCACTGCTTGGCATGACGGGAATTCCATGAAGCCCTTGGATTTGGTACGCCTTCCTCCGTTGATGGCACTGACGGAGGGGACGCCACAGATTGATGTGGCACTGTTGGACGGCCCGGTTCTGCGAGAAAATTCCGAGTTGGCGATCGAGAACATGCACAGGCTTCAAGCCAAGCCGGGGCTGTTCGAGCCGTCCCATGGTGCGGCTTCGCGGCATGGGACGTTTATCGCCGGGATCCTCGCGGCACGACGTGGCCGAACGGCTCCCGCGATCTGCCCGAACTGCACCTTTCTGATCCGGCCGGTCTTCGCGGACGCGTCCGCGGGAGACCAGCATCCTCTGGGCACCACCGTCGACGAGTTGGCATCCGCCATCCTCGAAAGCATCAATGCGGGCGCACGAATCATCAACCTGAGCGTCGGGTCCACTTATCCCTCCACGGCTCGACAACCGCGACTTCGTGCGGTGCTCGACTATGCAGCCGAGCGTGGAGTGCTGATTGTCGCTGCCGCCGGAAATCAAGGAACGCTGGGAACCAGCGTCCTCACCCGCCATCCTTGGGTCTTGCCGGTCGCCGCGGTCAACCTTGACGGCCGGCCGAGTGGCCACACCAACCTGGCGCACGCGCTTGGCAAACGCGGGGTCAGTGGACCGGGCGAGAAGATCATGAGTCTCGGCATCAACGGCGACCTCTCGCCCACCTCCGGTGGCACGAGTGTCGCGGCGGCTTTCGTCACCGGTGCGGCCGCACTTCTCTGGTCGCTGTTCCCGTCAGCCGATGCCGCCGACATAAAGAATGCCGTGCTTGGTGGACGCGGAACTCATCGCAGCAGCGTCGTACCGCCGCTCCTGGACGCTTGGGGTGCGTACTCGCTGCTGTTGGAGACGAGGTCGAGGAGGGCTTCGTGATGGTGGACGAACACAGCGAGAAACGCCCGGACATGGGGAGGAGAACCCCTCACCGGGTGCGGCTGCCGGGATTCATCGAGGAGAAGGAGGTGGGACTCGGTGATGTAATCAAAAAAGTGACTTCGACCGCTGGAATCAAACCGTGCAGCGGATGCTCCCGACGCGCCAACAGTCTGAATCAATTGATGGTCTTCACGGGACGTCATTGAACGAAAAGTCTCAGAGAATGGAGAATTCGGACATGACTCCGGAACCCGCGTCCACAGAAGCCGTAGAGATCGTTCCTGCTGAGAAGCCGCAGGGCTCTGTCCCGCCTGCTCCTCCTCCAGGCGTGTCAGCGAGTCGGCCGCTCCCGACACGACCCACCGAGCCGGAGCAGCCCCCAGCGGGCAGTCCGCCGCAACAATCGTCCGGTGGCGAGCAACAGTCGGCCGCGAACGGCGGATGTTCCTCCTCCGGTGACAAGACCCCCGTCTCCTTCGTCTACGCCATCGGCCGCGTCGAACCAAGGTTCCCCAGCCTCGGCGTGGAGAAGGAGTTCGCACAGGCGGTAGGGCGGAGCGACACTGCCGGGCAAACGGACAGGCAGGCAATGCGGTCGGTCCTCGACGATTCGTCCACCAGGTATCTCGCCCGTCAGATCTGCTGGGTGTTCAGCATCGAGGGGCTCGACTCCTACATCCTGGCGCCCCGGGACCCGGCGGACTACAGCATGCTGATCGATGCTGTCAGGCCGGATTCAAACGGCGTCGACGTCGATGTGGTGATCGGCCTGCTTGGCCCCAGTGCCCCGCCACAGACGTGCGGCGGACTCGCCGTACCCATGGTGGCCTTCGACCAGTTGTACTCGTTCAGTCGTGAAGATCTGATCGACGGAATTCCGCGCCCCGAAGGCCAGTCCGCGGACACGTTCCGGGATTCGGCCGGCGAACTGTTCGACACCATTGGGCAACTGGCCGATAATGCTGGCTCAATCGACGAGCACAGGGCTCTGAACTATCTCGCGGTTCGCTACCCGGGAATCTACGCGAGGGCCGCTGAAGCTCACGCGGCGGAGAAGGCCATCAGTGGGGTCGAGGTCCGTCCCTCCCGACTGAGCGGTGCCCGGAACATCATGAATGTGATCTTCTCCTACACGAGTCGGCGGACGGACGTGACCGAGAAGTCCTTCGTCCGAGTCGACGTCACCGAAGAGTTTCCCTTCCTTCTCACGAAACTCTCTCCCTACTACGAGCGGTGACCCTCGCGGGCCGGATCCGCAATGGAGCCCGTCATGACGACACCACGATTTACTGCCGAAGCGGCGCTCACTCGGGGTGCGGCGCACGTATCGAACCCGTCAGCCGAAGAGCGGTTCACCGACCGGACGGAACGGGTGGTCGCTCAGAGCTGTGATTTCTGGGAGTGGATGGCTTGCGCTGGCACGGTGGCGGGATGCGCCCTCTCCTGCGCGGTCACCGGCAGCGAATGCTTCGACTGCTTCAAGCGAGCTGGGCGGGAGGTCTGTTACGCCTGCGTCTGAAATCAAATCCCAGGAGAATGTCATGAGCATACCAGGATTCGACGTGCTGCTCACACCTGAGAGCGAACCGATCCCCGGACCGGGAAAGCAACTGATTCCGCGGTCTTCAGCGAACACCGTCGTGCCTCAGGCTTACCCGACACAATGTCAGGGTGCCCAGGGGTTCGCCAAAACAGCCTGCTACGGCGTCGTCATGACGTGCCAGGACTGCTGCAAGAAGTGGAATTATCAGCAGTCACAGTATGTGGACGTCTGCGGATCCAGCTACGTCTGCGGCGCGTGCTTCGGCTTCGACTGGTAGACCGGAAGTTTCTGCGACCGACGGCCGTTTAATGCGGCTGCCTCCATTCCGAGGGCTGCTTGGTAACCCGTTCGAGCGGGCAATGCGCCCGTTCAGTGGGATTTGCAGGGCAGTCCTCGGTCACTTGTGATCGAGCTAATCTGCAGTCACTCGCTGATGAAGAACGAGCCAGAACGTGGGGTGATGGATATGCTCGCCATGCATTTTCTGTCTCTGACGTGCCACAAGTCGAGCCTGGGAGCGGGCGCGGATGAGATTTACTTGATAATAAATGGGCACCGCGTGTCAGCACCAGGGTTGCCCGACGTGTGGTCGTTGGATGATGGTGATTCCACCAGCCTTAACTTCTTCAACAGCGGCCTCCCTCCCGGGGTTCCGGAAACACGATTCACCATTACCTTGATGGATGAAGACACTTGGGATCTAGAATCGGACCTTTTCCATGATGATAACCTCGGAACTGTTTCCTTCACGGTAAATGATTTCGACTGGTTCGATGACTTCTGGGGCAAGATACGCGAATTCAAATTCTTTGGCAAGGGATCCAACTATTCGCTTTTCTGTCAGTTTATGGACATTGCTTGAACTCGCCCTGGCCCGCAGGCAAAGGCGCTGGCGACGGCCTGGAGCAGGGCGTCGCCAGCACCTGCCTCGAGCTTCGCCAGGCGGCTGGTCTCGTTGCCGGGGGTTCGGTGAAACGCCGCCGGGGCTGGAGCGAGGCTGTCTGCGATCCGTCGCGTGCCGGTGGAGTTTCTTAGCGACGAGCAGACCAAACGGCTCCGTGACGGGTGGTTGGCCCGGCAGCCCCGATGGCGGGCATGAAGAAAGTTCCTGATAGACGGGCTCACGGCCAAGATCACTAGTCCGCCAGGAAATTTCGCGTGCCTGCCTACCCATCCGGCATCGATCCGCCGAGCGCGGTGGTGGCATCCAGGTACAGACCGAGCACCCAGCCCGGGCTGAAATCGTGCCCGGGCGCAGACCACGCTTACCTGCCGCCCCCACCGGGGTGGTCACCGAGCCCCGCCCCGCACGATGCCCCCGGGATGCCCCGGGCCGACGTCGATCCAGCGCGGCGGCCACACCCGCACTCTGCCCGGCCGGGCAGGTCGGTTCGTCACCCATCCCTTCTCGTGCACGTCGCCCGGGCCCATTCAGCGACTCGGGGAAGGCGCGTCAGGCGGCCGCCCGCAGCGTGGCCAGTAGTTTTTGCACGCCGTGTACCGACTGGTGGGGCTGGTATTGGGGTGTGAGGGCGGCGATCTGCTGTACGCAGCGGGAGGCGCCGATGTGGTGCGCGAGTTGTAGGGCTTGGTGGGCGGTGGCAGCGCTTTGGTCGATTTCGCCCTGCTGTAGAAGGGTCTCGGCGCGGTAGGTGAGGAAAATCGCGCGCGTTTTCGCGCGGGCGGCCGGCAGCAGGGCGACGCCTTGGTCGATCTGCTGGAGGGCTGGGCCGGGTTCACCGAGGTCGATGAGACAGCGTCCGCTGTCGACGGCGAGATCGGCCTCGCCGTACCAGGAGCACCACAGGGGCGGTGTGGTGGCCGTGGCGTGAAGGAAGTGTTCTGCGGCGTCGAGGCTCCGGCGGCAGGCCTGGGCCTCGCCGTTCATGGCCAGGGCTCGGGCTTTGCGCAAGTGGAGCAGAGAGCGGGCCGTGGGGTCGGTGGTGCGGGTCAGGGCTTGGTCGAGGATGTCGATGGCCGGGGCTGCCTGGCCGAGCCAGACACTTTGGTAGGCGAGATCAGCGAGGATGCCGGCGCCGCGGTCGGTGTCGCTGGCTTGGTGTGCCGCGTGGAGCGCGGCGCTCCAGTAGTGGCCGGCGGCGGTGTGGTGTTCGTGGTCGAAGCGGTGCCAGCCGATGGTCTGGGCGAGCGAGGAGGCCAGGGCATGCAGTCGGGTGCCGGTTTCCGGGGTGTAGCGGGAGTTCTCCAGCAGGCCGACAACGGTGTCGTAGAAGCTGTCGAGGAGTTGTGTGGTGTGCTGGCGGTCGGCGGTGGCCATGTTCGCGAGGTCCTGCACGCTGGTCTCCAGCCAGCTGATCATTTCCGGGGCGACGGCTTTCCCTTCGGCAGCTGACGCTGCGACGTCGGGGTCGAGAGTTGCCCATTGCTGGGCGAGTGCCGTGAGGATGGCGGGAGCGAGCCCGAGCACGGTGCGGCGGCTGAGCATGGTGCGGCGTTGCGCCTCTCTGAGTGCGGTGACCGTCGCCCCGACGCCCAGGGGAACGGCAAGTGCGTCGGCCCCAGGAAGCCAATACGGCCACCCCGCAGCGGCGACGAGTTGGGGGTCGACGCCGAAGACATCGGCGATCAGTGACTGGAACCAGGCGTCCGGGACGCGGCTTCCGCTCTCCCACCGGGCAACCTGTTGCTTGGTGGTGCCCGCCATGCGGTCGCGGCGACGGGCGGCGCGCCTGATCTCTTCGGCCAGGTCGCGCTGGGAGAGCGCGTGCAGGGACCGGGCCACCGCGAGCGGGTGCAGAGGGAGTGCGTCCACACCCCCATCTGACCATCCGGCCGCTGTGGAGCGTGGCGAAACGGCGGATGCCGGATGACCCCCGGATGACGCCCGAACACTGGTTCCTGCGGGCGGGTTTGGGTGTACTCGCCTCGTCGGCGTCGTCGGTGCCGTGCCCTTCTGATCGGAGGCCCAGCATGGGCAACAGCAGGCTGAACCGGTCCGGCCACAGCGGTGCGCAAGGAACGGCTGCAGAACCGGCCGGGCCTGAGGCTTTCCGACCCCGGATACCACTGGGTTCGCAGCTCGCGGAGCGTTGGGAGTGCCCCCACGCCCAGGCTGCCGGCGGCTTGCGCGTCGAGGTGAGACTGTGGCGGTGCAGGCAGGCCCCGCGCACTCGGGCCAGTCCGGGGGCTGCGGGTCCTCGGATGCACGCCCCCAAATTCTGCCGAGGACGCTCGATTGAGCCATCTTCGCAGTTCCGTAGGTCAGTTCGAGAGCTCCGTGTTTTGGTAGGGGCCTCCCGCGAGATCTAGGATCGGGGAACGTTTGCCCCGGTTTCGGCCGCCAGTTGTCTGGACAGCACGCGGCCGTGATTCGTGAGCCCGGGTAGTGCGCCTGCGTCCGCTCCGTCTCCCAGTGATTTTCCGTCCGTGACCCGACGAAGGAGCCCATGTGTCACTTTCTCCACCCGGCCCGAACATGCAGGCGTCCTGGGAGGCGCTTGCAGACGGACTGCAGGTCCAGCGCCTGGCCCTGCACCTGCCGCAGCTGCGCGAACAGATTTCCAAGCCGTTGCGTGGCGTCGCGTTGTTCGCACACACCTCGCCGAGCGCACTGACCGCGCGCCCCGCCGCGCTCGCGGACCCGGCGGCCAACGCCGTTATCGACCAGGCCAGCCTCAAACACTGGCTGCGATTGCCGGCCGAATTCGGGACGGCCGGCACCGGGACGACCCCCTTGGCCGCGAGTGCCGACCAGGTCGCAGCCCTTCTTGTCGAGGCCCTCACCGATCCGGCGGTCCGTGCTGCGGTGGCCTCCGTGTGTACGGCGTCGGCTTGGTGGGTGGGCGCCTTCGCCGCCATCCGCCACCTGGGCGTCCACCACGCCTCCCTCCAGCCGGTCGATCCCACGATTGCTCTGGAGACGCTGCAGAGCGCGACGAGCATCGTGGCGCTCGGCACTGCCCAGCGGATCCTTGCCGAGCAGCTGCGCACTGGGGCGGCGGACGAGGCCGTGCACATGGCCTACTGCCGTGCGGTCACCGAGAGCATCGTTGTCGAGAGCCGGCTCCCCGAGGTGCTGGAGAAGTTGGGCGAGCTGCGGCTGGTCGACTTGGTGTCGACGTCAATCCCGTGGCGTGGCCGGTTCACTAAGTACGCCGGTGGCACCGGCGCCGGGCAGGTGGAGTAGGCATGAATCACTATCCGTTCATTGTCGTCGAGGGCTTGGATGGCACGGGCAAAACAACCCTGCGAAAGGGCCTGTTCCGCCTCTTCGAGGGCCTGTTTCGCGTCACACCGCTTGCCGTGCTGACGACCAACTTCCTCAACGCGGACGTCGTGCCGGACCTGGTGGAGGGCAAGTACCAGCCCACCGCGGCGAACCGCGACCGCTACCTGGCGGCACTCGCCGCGGACAAGCGGGCCACCACCGAGCGACTGATCGCCCCCTGCCTGCCGGCCCGACCGGTCATCGCGGACCGGTGGCTGCTGTCCGAGCTGGCCTTCTTCACGGTCAAGCACGACCTCGCCCCGAAGGACACGTATACGTGTCTCACCGAGCAGCTCCACGTGATCCCCGACCTCACGCTCATCCTGGACATCACGCCCGAGACCGCGATGGAACGGGCCGCCGACCGCTCCGGGGACGCCACGCGCCCCGACTGGGACGTGCTGGACATTCAGTCCAGGGTCCGGGAGGTCTACCAGTCCGTGGCCGACGCGCCAGCTGCGTTCCCCGCCCTGGGAAAGGTCATCCGGATCAACGCCGCGCAGGATCGTGCCACCGTCCTGCTGACCGCGTGGAAGGCCCTGACCCAGCAAGGGCTACTGCCCGACCTTGAAGGAGTCGCGCCGTGACCGCTCCCACCGAAGCCGGCATAGCCCCCCTCGTGTCGCGGCTTGCCGCCGCAACCCAGGCGCGTCGCCCGTTGCGCGCGATCGGGGCCGCGAACGCCGTGGCAGCCAAGGTTGCCGTGGAGACCGGCTTCGACGCCCTGTGGGTGTCCGGCCTGGAGGTTTCCACAGCCCTCGGCCTGCCGGACGAGAACGTGCTGGGGTCGCGCGACCTCGCCGACACTGTCCTTGCCCTCACGCGTACGGCGGAGCTGCCGGTGATCGTGGACATCGACAACGCCGGCGGCACGCTGGCAGCGGCCCGCCGGTTCGCCGGCGACCTCGCCCGCGCCGGAGCCGCTGCCCTCTGCTTGGAGGACAGTGCCTACCCGAAGGCCAACTCCTTTGCCCTGCACCGCAGCCAAGCGCTCGCCGACACCGACGCGGTGGCCGCCCAGCTGGTCGCGATGCGTGGCGTTGTCGGTACCCAGGTGGCTCTGATCGCGCGGACCGAGGCCCTGATCTGCGGGGAAAGCGTGACCGAGGCGGTGGAGCGGGCCGCAACCTACGCGGCTTGCGGCGCCGACGCGGTGCTCATCCACTCCAAGGACGCCACCGGGCAGCAGGCCCTGGCCGCGGCCGCCGCCTGGACAGGCACGGTTCCGCTGGTCACCGTACCCACCGCATTCGCGCACCTGTCTCCCGAGGACTTGGGGGCGGCCGGATTCGCCCTGGCCATCTACGCCAACCAGCTCTCGCGCGCAGCGCTCGCCGCGATGCGCAGCGTCGCGACCTCCTTTCAGACCACCGGCTCCTTCACCGCCGACGGGACCGCGCTGTCCGATGTCGCCGACCTCCTCCAGGTCGCTGACCCGGCCGCCCGCGCCTGCCTGTAAAGGGCGCCCCTGCATTGCTGCTCGGCCACGCATCCAACCCCGCACCACCAGCATCCGCCGGGCGGTAAGCCGCGGCGGGCTCGACGAGGGAAGGACCACATCACGCCATGACACCTCTGCCTCGCATCAGCGTGTCCGTCAAGGCCGCCATCGTCCACCAGGGCGAAGTCCTGTTGATGTCGTACGACGACCACTCCGGCTTCCACTACAACCTGCCCGGCGGCAAGGCGAGAGAGGGTGAGCCGTTGCGCGACGCGGTCGTGCGCAAGGTCCTGGAGGAGACCGGGCTGAGGGTCCGAACTTCTCGGCTCCTGTTCGTCGTGGAATACGTTCCCGGCAAGTACGACGGCGAGTTCGGCCCCGTTCACAAGACCCAGCACAACTTCCTCGCCGAGCTTGTCGACGACGGCACCACCCCGCGCAAGTCCGACCCGCCCGACCCGATCCAGATCGGCTTCGAATGGGTGCCGCTCAAGGACCTCGCGGAGAAGTACCTGCTGCCGCGGGTCAACCAGCAGCTGCTCGACGCACTCGCCGGAGCACCGGCCGACCGCGACGTCCTCGTGGACCGGTGGTGACCATGAACTCCCGTCGCCCCACTACGCCGAGCCTCGCCGACCTCCACGACTGGCTCCTCGAACACCATGCAGACACCGTGGACGCCGACCGCCTGCCCGCCATCCGTACCGAACTCGAACAGCTCGGCGGGCGCGGGGTGCCCGGCGACGTGGTCGAACTCGGCTGCTACAGAGGCGCCATGGCGCTATGGATGCGCACCGTGCTGGACGCCAGCGGCCAGAGCTGGCGCTCCATCCACGTCTACGACTCCTTCCAGGGCCTGCCCGAACGCGGCGAGAAGGACCCGGACCTCTTCGCCGCGGGATTTCTGCGGGCCGACCCAGAACAGCTACTCGCCCTCCACGACGGCTGGGACCGCACGCCGCCAAAGATCCACCCCGGCTGGTTCGCCGACACCCTCCCCGACCAGCTACCCGCCGAGATCGCCTTCGCCTACCTGGACGGCGACTACTACGACTCCATCCTCACCAGCTTGACCGCGTGCGTCCCCCGCATGGCCCCCGGCGGCACGCTGATCGTCGACGATTACGCTGACCTTCAGGCGAACCCGAAGGCGTGGGACGGGCTGCCCGGCGTCAAGGCAGCATGCGAGGACTACTTCCGCGCCCTCTCCCCGCTGGAGGTCGTGGAGGGGGCAGGGGACCTGGCCTTCGGCCGCTACACCGCTCCCGCCGCCGGGGCCGGTCGGTGAGCGCCGTACGCGAGGCGCCGCTGATCGTGAGCGTGCAGGGCGCGGCTGACATCGTGCTGCTGCGACGGCATCTGCCCGGCTGCGAGGTTCGGGAGATCACCACACTCGCCTCGGCGCACCCGGGCCTCGCCTCCCAGGCACAGGCGCTGGTTCTGCGCTCCGGACACCAGCTGGACTCCAAACGGCTGACACACTGGCCACGGCTGCGCCATGTAATCCGGGCTGGGTCCGGACTGGACGGCATCGATGTCCAGGCCCTCGCCGACCGTGGCGTCGCCGTGCACCGCAACCCGGAGCCGGCCGCCGATGCGGTCGCGGAATGGGCGCTGGCCGCTCTCCTCGCGCTCGCCCGCCGCATCCCGTACGGGCATGCCGCCCTGCTGCAGGGACAGCATGCCAAGCAGCAATGCCTCGCCCCGCCCGTCAACCGTATGCGGGTGGCGATCTGGGGCGCAGGCCCCGTCGGCAGGGCCTGCGCGAAGGCGCTCACCCCACACGTCGGCGAGATCGCCTTCGCGGCCCGCCGCAGCCTGCCGGCCGCACTGCCCGCACGGCCCGGCAGCGAACTGCCCGCATGGGCGGAGGCTCACGTTGTGGCGCTTCCCCTCATCGAGGAGAACAAGGGCGGGTTCGGGACCGAGTTCCTCGGCGCGGCACGAGAGAGGTGCCCGTTGCTGCTCTGCGTCGGCCGGCTCGGCACGCTGGACGTCCCTGCCTGCCTGGACGCGCTCGCCGGCGGAGGTCTCGGCGGCCTCGCCCTCGATCCTGTCGAGGAAGCCGACCTGCCGCTGTGGCCCCAAGACCGTACGACCGGTTCGCTGAACCTGATCGTCACCCCTCATATCGGTGCCCAACGGCACGATGTCCGGGCCCACCTCGACCTCTGGGTCGCCACCACCGCCGCAGCTCTCCTGAACAGTGCCGCACGGAGGGCCCGATGACAGACGCGCCGTGGCTGAACAACCGGCTCAAGATCGCTTCCAAGACGGCCACAGACCTGGCAACCGCGTACAACGGCGCGAAAGTATGGCTGGTTGGCGCGCTGGCCGAGGGCCTGGCCCACCAGCACAGCGACGTGGACCTGCTCCTCATCACCCCCGAAAGTGTCCCGGCACCGGGATCCTGCATCATCCACGGCATCCGTGTCGACGTACGGGCAGTACCCAGGAGCACCGTGCACACCTGGCGCGCCCTGCTCAACGAGTTCACCGTGACCCGCGATCACATCGAGGTGTTCCGGGCGGTTCGGGCCCGGCTGAGCGACCTCACCCTCCTGCGCACGGCCCGCCCGCTTCCGCACACACCGGGGCAGGCGGCAGTCCTGACGCCCGAACAGCGTGCTACCTACCAGCGGTGGGCGTTGGCGGACCGATGTGAAGCCGCGGCGAGCCTGGCCGAGGATCTGATCGGCCTCTCCCAGGCGGGCCTGTATCCGCACGCCGACCTCGTGTGGGTCCAGCTCGCCCGCGTTGTCGCACAGGCCGAGACCGTCGCCGCCGGAGCCGCGCTGCTCGGCGAGAAGTGGCTACCCAGCCTCCTGAGCAGCAACGATACTCATCCCACGCCGGTGCCTGCGCTCCCCGAGCCCCGCTGGACGAGCCCTGACACGCACGGTGTGGTCTTCGCTCCCGTCCAGGCCCGCCTTGCCGACGCGCTGCTCTCGCTCTGGCCCAGCGACGCCGAACCCGAACCGGTGGATACAGGGCTCGGCGACTTCGGATGGCTGCCCCAGCGCTACTCCGACGGCTGGTTCCTGCGCCGTGGCGAAGACCGCGTCCCCCTCACCGACAGGCAGATGCGGGCCTGGCCCCCGGCCCGCCGCACCCCATAGCTGTCCCATCCACTTCACCCGCACGCCGGGGAGGCCCCGATGACCAGCACACTCACCACCCCTACGACGACCCCCGGCACCGAGTTGTGGCGGCCCCTGGAAGACACCGGCCACGACACCGCGGTCTCCGTCGTCCTCAAGCTGCGCGGCGAAACCTGCGACATCGACTGCCTGTACTGCTTCGAGAAGCGCAAGCTCGCTCCCGGCGGCGCCCAGATCACCGTCAAGCACGTACGCCGCCTCGGCACGATCTTCGGTCAGAGGCCGCTCGCGATCGAACTGCACGGCGGTGAACCTCTGACCGTCGGCAAGCCCGCCATGGCCGCCCTGCTCGACGAACTCGCCGCCCAGCCCACGGTTCACCGCGTCCACCTGCAGACCAACGGCGTACGGCTGGACGCAGAGTGGCTCGACCTGTTCGACGCCCACTACCCGGGGCTGCACATCGGCATCTCCATGGACGGCGACGAACAGGGCAACTCCTGGCGCCTCGGCTACGACGGCACCGCGGCCTACCGGCACATCGTCAACGCACTGAACCTGCTCGCCGACCGCGGACGCACCTGCGGCATCGTCACGGTCGTCACCCCCGCCGTCCTGGGCCGCGCAGCGAAAGTCATCGACCACATCGCCGCCTTCGACGCCGTACGCGCCGTGCACCTCCTGCCCGCCTTCGACACCACCGTCACCAACCCGCTGGGAACCACCGGGCGGCGCCCCAGCCCCAGCCGCCGGCTCCAGGCCGAAGCGATCGGTGCCGACGGCCCGGCCTGGGCCATCACCCCCGCCCAGTACGCCGAATTCGTTCTCGACGCCACGGCACGCTGGATCGGCGCCGGCCACTTCCGCCGGATCAAACTCGACCCCGCCGTCGCCACGATCCGCCGCCTCAAGGGATTGGACACCGCCCACTGCCACTTCTCCGCGCACAAGTGCTCCCACGTCCTGACCGCATACCCCGACGGCCGCCTCGGCTCCTGCGATGAACTTCCCTGGCCCCGCGCCCATCTGCTGCCGCTCGCCGCCGCCCGCACCGAGAGCGACATCACCCAAGCCCAGCACGCAAACCCGCTGCTCACCGCCGGACGGCACCTCATGACCAAGTGCGCCGCCTGCCCCTACCACTCAGTCTGCGGAGGCGGGTGCACCGCCACCCGCTGGCGCATGGTGAAGGCCACCGGCGACGACGACGCCTACTGCGACCACCGCGCACGCCTCATCGACGGCATGGCCCACCTGCTCGCCGCCCCCGACCACCCGGCCGGAGCTCACTGCCTGCGCGCCCACTGGCGGCCTCTTGTCCCGAACGTCATGGACGACCCGGACATCTTCCTCGCCCGCTGGGACAACCCGACGGCTCCCCGACCCCCGGCCCAGCTCCTTGCGAGCGACCACGGCAACATCAACACCACCGGCCTGCCCGGCGAACACCCGGCCGACGACCTCGATCCGCACCACCCCCAATGGCGCGCCGGCATCGAGGACCGAGTCTGGCCACTGCTCGACACGATCACCCGCAGGTGGAACGCCGTCACCTACGACTCCTGCCAAGGCCACGCCCACAGCGGCACCACCCTGGCCCCGTCCCCGTTCCGCATCGGCCTGCTGCCCCGCAATCGCGCCGAATACGCCGCACTCGCCGCCCGCCTGTGCCACACACTCGCCGCCACCGACGGCTACCTGCCCGCCGCCATCACCGCACACCTCGACCGCACCGACCTCACCAGCGCCCGCACCGGCCGCCGACACCAGGCCCTCAACCTCACCCTCACCCCCGCCAGCACGTGGGATGACTACTTCACCGTCATCGACCAGGCCGTTCGCACGCTCACGCACGCCGCCCGCCACACCCCCGAGGTCACCACCTGCGCCTGCGCCACCCGCCCGCCCCGTCCCGCCCGGGAGACACGATGATCCACATAGCCGAGACGCTCACCGTCTCCAGCATCGAAAACTTCCTCACCCCGACGGAAAACGCCACGCTGCTCGCCATCATGGACGCCGCCCTCGGGGAGGACGGCCGCCGCCGCTACGACACCGAGCGCACCACCACCCTGCACTCCATCCCCGGCCACACCGCCGAGCAGACGATGGAGGTGTACGAGCCCGCCGGACGCCTCGAAATCCACCCCCCGCCCGAAGCCGCCACCACGATCCTCACCCAGGCCGTCAACCGCGCGATGCCAGCACTCCAGCGCGCCCTGCCCGCACTCACCTCCTGCCGCGACTGGATGTACGTCGAGTACGGGCCCGGCCAGCACATCACCCCGCACGTCGACGGCATCGCCCCCCACCCCGACGCCCCCGTCCGTCAACTCGCCGGGATCAGCGTCGTCCTCGAACACGCCCAAGAAGGGGGCGAGTTCTTCGTCGAAACCACCTCCGACCCCACCCTGTGGAGCCACCAGCACGGTGGTCACGGCTACCACTCCGCCATTGCGTTCACCCACGACGGTGCCGACCGCTCCGCCGACTGGTTCCGCACCATGCCGCGCACGCGCTGGAACGTGCGCCCCGCCGCCGGCACCGCCCTGCTGTACGGCTCCCAGGTCACCCACGGCACCGAACCTGTTCGGAGGGGCCGCGAACGCAAATTCATCAGCTGGCTGATCAACGAAGCGTGAGACAGACGTGCCCTCACCCATCCGGGGCCCGCCCAGCGTGCCGCACACCCAGACCAGCCCAGTCCGTACGACCTCGGAGGAAAAGAAATGCCGAACGCTGATGCATGCGTGGAGTTCCTCGCCGCCGTGGAGCAGCTGCACGACGAGCACACGGTGCGGCTGACCGCGCACACCTCCAGCGTCTCCGCCGACGCCTGGAACACCCCGGAGGCCCCCGCCCCGGACGCTCCGGCGGCGGCCAGCGCCGACTGAGCAGACCAGGCACCGCCTTGTCATCCCTGCCCCGGTGTCGGTGCCCTCGGGCCCGGCACCGGGGCCCCTTCAGTAAAGGAGTGACCCGCCGTGAACGAACTCGCCGCCGTCCTGAACCTGGACACCATCGACACCTACCGCCGCCAACGCACCGCAGCCGTCATGAAAGTGCTCCGCACCGATCACGCCTCGCCCCCGGCCGACGACGACGAACCCCTGCCGCTTCGGTACGCCCTCGCACACCACCGACTCGAAGGCGCCGAGAACGCCGCCCGCCGCGGTGACACGACCGCGCTGAACTGGTACCGCAACACCGCTGGCCCTACCCTGGCCAGCCTCGTCCGTTCCACCCGCCTCGGATCACGAATCGTGATCGCCCCGAACAAGTCCGAGATGATCCGCGGCCCGCACTCCGACACCCCTTACTACGTCCTTGGCCCCGAAACGACCAGCGCCGGTGAGCCCCTGACGTCGCTCACCGCCAACGCCCTCGACCACATCGCGACCACCGGCCTCAACGAGCTCGTCACGAAGCACGCCGCCGTGATCTGCCTGACCGGCCGGCGCCGGCCCGATCAGATCCTCCAGAGCTTCGCCATCACCCGTCTCCCGGCCACCGTGTTCACCGACCACACCGGAGACCCCGCCGTGCTGGGCCGCGACCTTGTCCATGAAGCCGCCCATAACTGGCTCAACGACGCACTGGCAGCACTCGAAGTAGCCATCCCCGACAACCTGAGGTACTTCTCCCCATGGCGTGGCACGGAACGACCGGCCTACGGCTTTCTCCACGCCTGCTTCGCTTTTCCCCTCACCGTGATCTATGCGACCCGGATACTGCCCGGTACCTCCGGAGCGGGACATGCGATCCTCGTCGATCACATACGTCAGCAGCAGGACCGGCTGTCTGCCGTCCAGGACGACTTCACCCGTGCGTTGAGGCTAGTCAGTAATCGCAGGCTGCGTGAACAGCTCGAAGCCGTCTTTCACGACGCCGTACGTGCCGCGGTGCTCAGCACGGGTGGTCCGCGCGGATCAGCCACAACGCACTCGGCGCCATGACCGGCCACTGCTGGACCGAACGCCGGCGTCTTCCCCGAAGCCGCGGCGCAACTGCGGCGGGGACCCGCCCCAGGTACCGGTCAACCAAGCCAGCCCACCCAACAAGGCGGTGATAAGCAGCTTCATGCCCTGCTCAACGACGCGCCCACCGGGTCGGATCTTCGCACCGCCGGTCGGGCCGCTGTATGCCAGGGCACCCGGGCCGGGCCCATGTGCCGTGGGGCGCCTATATCCTGCGATTCGTCCGAGGTCCCAGGGGGGAACGATGAATGTTTTCCAGGCGGAGCCTGGCACGTGGGCCGGTGTCCTGGTCAGTTTCCTTGCGATGGGCGTCGCCATATGGCAAGCACTCGTTGCCAAGCAGCAGGCGAAGCTCGCGAAGACGGCTGCTGACGACTCGCGGCGCCAAGCTGTGGCCGCCGAGGCCCAGGTCACGATCATGCAGGAGCAGCTGAATGGTGAGAACGCCGACCGGGCCGAAGCCCGCAGACCCCGCTTTAATGCCACAGCGAGTCCCATGGACTACAGCGACGCCAACCAGCGGTATGCCGAGATCGTTCTGACCCAGACCGGCGGGTTGCCCTGTCACGGATCGAGTGTCGGGCGACCGGTGACTACGTGGAGGGAATGCGTCAGGGCCGGGTCCCAAACGACGACGACATGTGGTCCCTCGGCGAGGAAGCGGTAATCGAGGGAATGGCCGCGGGTAGCGGTGAGGAAAAGCTGTTCGTGCATTTCGCATACCGACACGTCACTCCCATCCGTGTCGATCTGGAACTGCGCTGTACCGCGCGGGAGGGAGGCGGCTCCTGGACCGAGCACCTCCACCGGACAGTGACCGAACCCGTGCAGGTGTCGCCGGCGCGCAGGCGCCGATTCGGGGCATCCTTCAATTAGATCGAGTCATCCCCCTTGAACGAAGGAGGAATGGCATGCCCCAGTCTCGGAACCCTTTCAGGCGGTACGTCTCGGCGGAGTCGTACGAACCGTACGGGGTGCCGCCACACGCCGTGATCCTGGGCGGTGTCGGTGCTCACCTCGGCGACCTGGTCGGGGGCGACGAGTACGGGGTCGAGGAGGACGCGGCTTCCCCACCGAGCGGTGAACCGGACCCCGGTCCACGGATGCTCCGGGCCGGCCGGGGTAAGCAGGGCCGCGACGTCCTGGGCAGCCGCCGCCTTGAGCGGGACGGTCTTGCCCACCAGGCGGAGCCGGCCGGTGTTGTCGTAGCGGCCCAGGAGCAGAACGTTCGGGCGCCGGAGGGATCCGGTGACACCGCCGATGATCGCCTCGAACGACTCCCTGCGCCGAACCTTGGTCCAGCCGCGGACTCCGGGCCGGTACTGGCCGGTGAGGCTCTTGATGACGATCCCCTCGATCCCGGGCGTCCGAGTCCACTCGTTCAGCCACTCCTCAGCGGTCGCCATGTCCGTGGTCGAGGGGCACAGCGTCCACGGCGGCGTCAGCCCGTGTTCGACGAACAGGCCCTCCAGGAGGGCCCGGCGGGCGGCGTACGGCTCGTCCAGCAGCTCGCGGCCCTCGACCTGGAGGACGTCGAAGGCGATGAAGTGCGCCGGCAGGGCGGCGGCAAGAGCCTGAGCACCGCGTACGGTCGCGGCACGGCGCTGCAGCGCGGGGAAGGAGAGCTGCCCGTTCTCGTCGAGCACGACGAGCTCGCCGTCCAGGACCAGGCCGGACGGCAGCTGGCCGGCCGCGGAGACGAGGTCGGGGAAGCGGGACTGCAGCATCGTGCCGTGCCGCGACTGCACCAGCAGCCCCCCACCGCGGGTGTCAGTGGTGAACAGCAGGGCCCGGTAGCCGTCGAACTTCAGCTCTGCCGCCGCGCCTCCCGGGCCGGGGCGGGGAATGGCGTCGCGGGCCTGGGCGAGCATCGGCTCCAGCGGCGGGTTCAGCGTCACATCAGATGTCCGGGTGGGCGTCCGTCTTCAGCGCCCACGAACCGCCGGGACAGCCGGCCGGGAGCGGAGGGAAGCGGTGGCCTTTGACGTCGGTGCTCCAGTGGTGGCCGGCCCCGCAGTCGCACTCGTAGATACCGCTCTCGGGCACGATCTCCCCAGGACGCCACGTTCGCTGTTCGTCTCCCATACGTCTGGTGTACGTCGCCCGGGCGTGTTCGGCGACTTGGAGGAACATCCGCAGGAACGCGACGGCATCATGCGGCCTCGTACCGGTGAGCGCGGCCGCCGCGCCACTCGACCAGCGAGGAATCGTCCAGGAGCTGTTCCGCGTCGTGTAGGCCGGCACGGCGCAGGAACTCGACGACGTCCTGGTCGTCGTGGGCGAGGCCGGCGATCTGCCCGCGGATGGTGACCCGCCGCCCCCCGGTCGCGGATGGACGGTGGATGACGATGGGCGCGCTCATCCATCCAGCGTGCTCCTTTACCCCGCAGTCCGCTATCCACGGTCGGTCACCGCGGTCTGCTGCGCGGGCCGGATGAGCCTCAGCCGTGATCCGGCGTCCTGCTGTGGTTCAGGGCCGTCTTCGCTCGATCGTGGAGGTCCCTGGCCAGAGGGCTCGTCGTGCGGGGGGCCGTGGTGGAGATCAGGGTGCGGATCCGGTCGTCGCACCGTCCGGATTGCACGTGCGGGTAGTCGTCGAGTACGGCGTTCCAGGTGGCGACGGCTTCCTCCATCCGGCCTGCGGCCCACAGGCGCTCGGCGAGTAGCGCGTTGTAGCGGACCCGGGTGCGTCGATGGGTCGGCTCGCGGAGCCGGTCGGCCAGGTGCAGGCCGCACTCCGAGAGGCCCAGCGCGTCGTACGGCCGGGCGGACTGATCGCCGCCGCCGTCATCAGCCGCTACGCACTCCTCCAGGACCACGGCACCGTGACCAGCCTCACCGATAAGGACGTCAGCCGGCGCCTGCGAACCCGCCTGGTCAGCGGATACCACCCGGAGGCCGACGCCGATCCCACCGGACTCTTCACCGCGGCCTACTTCCACACCAGCAACGAACTGCGGGCGGAGGCCGCCGACGCAGGAATGACCGATACAAGGCTGTACGGCATCGAAGGCCCGGCCTGGGCATCCTCAAAGGCATCGAACGGCACACGGGCACCCCCCTCACCGACTTCAACGCCGCCCTCGAAGCCGCCCACCTCGCCGACCCGCACCCCGGCACCACCGAAATGTCCGCGCACATGCTCCTCGTCACCACAACTGCCTGATGTGCCCGCCCGGCGGCCTCTGACCCTCCACCGCCGGCACCGGCTCAGCCGATCCAGCCGATGTCGCGTACCTCGATCCCGTCGCGGTAAGCGACGAAGACGATCCAGCACGATGGCCCGAACGCCTCGGCGACCTCCTCGCCGCCCGGGGTGGGCCACGAGTCGGGGCGGCCTGCGGTCTCGACGAGCAGATTCCGCACCGCCGTCCCTCGGACGTCAGCTCGTTCATGACTTCGGTGGCCAGCCAGTCCAGTCGTACAAGTCGCATCCTGCCCCCGGTCGGTCGGTGGACAGCACGCTACGGCGAGAGGCCGAAGTCCGGACGACCCTGTGGATAACCGCCCGGTGCGTCTTTGCCGCGCGCAGTTGGTTACGACCGAGCTCGCTCCCGACGTGCGCCTGGACTGCGTCCTGTGTCCTCTTGACCGGCTCGTCGGGTCTGCGGGACGGTCAAGGTACGCAACTGCGCGCAACCCACTCGACACGGGAGCATGCAATGACGTTACGGTTCGTGGGGATCGACCCGAATACCGGCGGGGAAGGATCACCGACGGTGTGGGTGGAAGAGGAGAGCGCGGACCTGGTCATCCAGGGCGAGGAAGCCGACTCCCTCCTCAAGGACCTGGTCGGCACGACCGAGTGGGTGGCCGGCCACAAGACGGGGATTCCCCGCACGAGCGAGTGATCCGGATCCCGGCGCGCATGGTGCCGATTCTGAGGGAGGCGTGCGATGCCGCGGAACGCGCAGCTGACCACCGCGACGTTCGCTGAGCTGCTCGCCGCCACCCACCGAACAGCCGTCCATCTGGAGATGCGCGACGTCTACGCGGTCGGCGACGAAGCCGAGGACTTCGAGACCTTCCTGCGCACCGGCGTCCCGAACCTCGACCCGGGCCGCTCCTTCTGGCCCCAGTGGATGCCGCTCGTGACGGACGCGGTCGCCCGCGGCGTGGTCATGCGTCGGGCGAGGATCGTCTCCGAGCCGGTCACCGATTACATCCGCTACGAGCACGCCATCACCCCGCTCAACCTCCAGGCCGGGGAGGACGTGCGCTGGCTTCCCCGCCGCCTCACTAGCGATATCGCCTTGCCGGGCAACGACTTCTGGCTCCTGGACGACGAAGTGGTGCAGTTCCACCACTTCACCGGCACCGGCGACTGGGCGGCCAACGGCAAGGAACGCACCACCAACCCGGCCGCCGTCGCGCTGTGCCACACCGCCTTCAAAACGGTCTGGGACCGCGCCATCCCGCACGAGAAGTACGCCGTCCAGGCCACTGAGTAGGACACTGTGCCCATCTCCCCATCGTCCAGCGCGCAAGCGGCCCGTGAGGCACTCGCCGTGCGTCTTACGCACCTCCGCCGGGACGCCGGCCTCACCGGCAAGGAGCTCTCGGCCCGGTGCGGCTGGCATCCCGCGAAGACCACCCGCATCCAGAAAGGCGACGCCCCGCCCTCGGATGCCGATATCCGGGCCTGGTGCGCGGCGTGCGGCGTGGACGACCAGGCCGACGACCTCATCGCCACCGCCCGCGCGGTCGACTCCATGTACCAGGAGTGGCGCCGCCTGCACCGCACCGGCATGCGCAAGGTCCAGCAGGACTGGAACACCCTCCATGAACAGACCCGGATCTGCCGGGTCTACGTCTCCAACGTCTTCCCCGGCTTCTTCCAGACACCCGGCTTCGCCACCGCCCTCATGGAACAGATCACCGCCTTCCAGGGCACCCCCAACGACGTCGCAGAAGCCGTCGCCGCCCGCATCGCCCGCTCCCGCTTCCTCTACCAAGGCGGCCACCGCTACGTCGTCCTCATGGAGGAATCCGTCCTGCGCTACCGCACAGCCGACCCCGACGCGATGCGCGACCAGCTGCGCCACCTCCTGACCGTGATGCCGCTCGCCTCCGTCTCGCTCGGCATCATCCCCTTCACCGCGCAACGCACCATCTGGCCCCTGGAGGCTTTCTACCTCCACGACGACACCACCGTGGTGGTGGAGACGCTGACGGCGGAGATCAAGGTCAAGCAGCCGCGTGAGCTCGCCGACTACGCCAGTGCCTTCGCCGGCCTCGCGGAGATGGCCGTGCGCGGCGAGGCGGCCCGCGCCCTCATCCAGGCCGCGCTCGAGACCCTGGAGTGAAGTCCCGCAATTTCCCGCAACTTCGTTGAGCACCAGCCTGGCTGCTGCGTAGCTTCGACGGCACCGACAGACCACCGACCGGAGAGGCGGCGCCGCGTGCGCGCATCCACGGGCACCACCGTCCCGGCCGCTGAGGGCCGCGGCCTCCAGTCACCCGCCTACGGCACCCCCTCACCGGACCTGCTCGCCCGCGCGGACCGCGGGCTCGCCCGGTTCCTCGCCCGGCACACCGAGGACCAGGCCGGCCGTCGCCACGCCGAAGGCGGCGAGGACTCCCAACGATGACCGCCGACCCGAGCGGTGCCGCCCCAGCAGCGAGGCCCACCACGCACACCGGCACCCGCACGGTCCTGCACGACCCCGAAGGGGTCATCGAGGCGGAACTCCCGCCCATCCGGGAACCGTACGAGTGCCTGATCAAGGCCGCCCTGGCATGGACCGGCCCCCACACCCTCGCCGAACGCGACTACGAGCAGATCGCCCTCCAACTCACCGCCCAAGCCCGCGCCCTCGCCGCCGACGTCCACCGCCACACAGCACTGCTGCCCGAAGAGAGCGGCGCCCGGGCGCTCGCCGACATCGTCCTGGACGAAGCGCAACGCCGACTGTCCGTGCCGATCGAAGGCACCGTGTGCTGCGCCCAGAACCGGGCCCGCCTCGTACGCGCCCTTTACGAACGTCTGGAACGCCTGAAGGCCGCGAATCCCGTACGCGTCTGAACCGAGGCGATCTGGGCCAGCCCTGCCGCCCTTCATGCTCTGCTTGTGCTGCACTCAGTGCATCGCTCGTCCCTGCCGTGCCCCGGCCTCCTGCTGGTGCTGTTCCTTCAACACCTAGAACGCCTCCCGTACCGAGGGGCGGGAGCGGCCAAGAAGCAGGGGTGCCTCTACTCCGGAAGGGGTTCAAGCCAGGCGGCGACGTCCAGCGAACGTTGTAGGTTCGCACCGAAGCGCGCCCGGTTGGCTTCGGCGAGCACGCGGTAGTGGTGCGTTGCTTCTTGGACCGCAGCCAGGCCCTCCTCCCGGCGTCCCCTGTGCCCCAGCCGGACAGCAAGGTTGGTCAGTGACATGGCGAGGTCGGGTAGGTAGGCGTCCGGGTCGGCTTCAACGAGCACGCGGCGGATGCCCACGGCTTCCTCGACCGCAGCCAGGCCCTCTTCCCACCGTCCCACGTCCCCCAGCCGGACGGCGAGGTTGGTCAGGGATGTGGCGAGGTCGGGGAGGTGGGTGTCCGGGTCGGCTTCAACGAGCACGCGGTAGTGGCGCGTGGCTTCTTCGACCGCAGCCAGGCCCTCTTCGCACCGCCCCGCGTCCCCCAGCCGGACGGCGAGGTTGGTCAGGGATGTGGCGAGGTCGGGGAGGTGGGTGTCCGGGTCGGCTTCAACGAGCACGCGGTAGTGGCGCGTGGCTTCTTCGACCGCAGCCAGGCCCTCTTCCCACCGCCCCACGTCGCCCAGGTCGACAGCGAGGTTATTCAGGGATGCGGCGAGGTGGGGGAGGTGGGTGTCCGGGTTGGCTTCGGCGAGCACGCGGTGGATGCTCACGGCTTCCTCGACCGCAACCAGGCCCTCTTCCTGCCGTCGCATCTCCCCCAGCTGGATGGAGAGGTTGTAAAGGGATGTGGCGAGGTGGGGGAGGCGGGTGTCCGGGTTGGCTTCGGCGAGCACGCGGTGGATGCTCACGGCTTCCTCGACCGCAACCAGGCTCTCTTCCTGCCGTCCCATGTCCCCCAGCCGGATGGAGAGGTTGTGAAGGGATGCGGCGAGGTCGGGGAGGTAAGTGTCCGGGTTGGCTTCGGCGAGCACGCGGTGGATGCTCACGGCTTCCTCGACCGCAACCAGGCCCTCTTCCTGCCGTCGCATCTCCCCCAGCTGGATGGAGAGGTTGTTCAGGGACATGGCGAGGTCGGGTAGGTAGGCGTCCGGGTCGGCTTCGGCGAGCACGCGGCGGATGCCCACGGCTTCTTCGATCGCGTCTAGGCCCTCCTCCCGCCGCCCCATGCCCCCCAGCCGGACGAAGAAGTTGTTCAGGCACATGGCCAGGTCGGGTAGGTAGGCGTCCGGGTCGGCTTCGGCAAGCACGCGGCGGATGCCCACGGCTTCCTCGACCGCGTCTAGGCCCTCCACCCGCCGCCCCATGTCTCCCAGCCGGGTGGAGAGGTTATTCAGGGACATGGCGAGGTCGGGTAGGTAGGCGTCCGGGTTGGCTTCGGCGAGCACGCGGTGGATGCTCACGGCTTCCTTGATCGCGTCTAGGCCCTCCTCCCGCCGCCCCATGTCGCCAAGCCGGATGGAGAGATTGTTCAGGGATCCCGCGAGTTGGGGGAGGTAGGTGTCCGGGTCGGCCTTGACGAGCGGGCGATAGCGGCTGGTGATGACCTGGGCTAGGCGGGTAGCGGTGCGGAACAGACGCTGGGTGGAGCGCGGGAACCGGCTGTGCAGGTTGTTGAGGTCGTCGGGTGCGGCGTCGGGGTCGGTTACGAGGGCATTGAGGGCGGTGATGAAGGGCTGGGGGTGGTCGGCCTGGACGGCGGCGGCGATGACGTGGGAGGCGAGTTCCGCCGGCAGGTGGGTGCACAGGCGGGTGAGGTGGGCGTCGAGGCGGCCGTTGAAGACTGGATGGGCGGCGGCGCGGCTGTAGACGGTCAGGAGTTGGGCGGTTTGCGTGTCGTCGGCGCCGTCTATGAGGTGTTCGGCGATGGCGGGGTGGGCGTTCAGGATGCGTCCGATGTGGCGTTCGGCAAGCCGGTCGGGCTGGAGCGCGCCCCATGGGCGGCCCGGCGCGGCGGGCGGATAGAGGGCGGCGATCCAGGCGGTGACCAGGTCGCGCCGGTCACGTGGCTGATCGGCCAGGGCCGGAAGCCTGGACCACGTTTGGTCGGCTTGTTCCCGGTTGGCCGCACCCACAAGGTGGGCGGCGGCCAAGGCGGTTTCCAGTGTGCCGCTGCTCAGCGCCGGGGCGAGGCCGAGTGCTGTGGCGCCGTGCTGCCAGTAGCGGCGCTCGTGCCACAGCAGCCGGTCCTCCACGGTTTGCGCTCGCTCGGCTGTCAGCACTGTCGTCGCGTCGCTGTCCGCGATGGCGGTGTCGAGGAGGTCGGCGAGGGCGGTCATCTGCAGGGTCAGCGCGTTAGCGAAGGCGTCCTGGTCGAGTCGCGGGGTGGGGAGGCTGTCGGCGGCGGCGGGCCAGTCGTGGCCGGCCAAGTCACGCACCCGGGGGAGGGCGCCGGCCAGGGCGCGGGCGGCGGTGCGGTAAGCCTGTGCGCGCGGGCCTGGGGCCTGCTCCAGCGGTGCTAATAGCACGGAGGGCACATCGTCGAGGTAGTCCTCGTTGAGGCGGGTAGCGCTTCTGGCCTGGGTCCACCAGTCGCCGTCAGTGCGGGCCAGGAGCAGCACTTTGAAGGGGGTCGTGCCGGGGTGGTCGGCGGCGGCCTCGATGAGCGCGGTCAGCTGCCCGGTGCGGGTTTCGGCGTAGTCGAGGACGATCAGCAGCGGTTTGACCACATCCCGCAGCTCGCGCAGCTGCGACGCGTCGGCGTCCGAGCGTGGCCACAGCACGGCCCAGTTGTCGGCTGCCAGCAGTCCGGCCAGGTGGTGGGCGAGCCGGGTCTTGCCCTGCCCGCCGGACCCGTGCAGCAGCCACGCCCCGAACCCGCCCCGCCCAGACCACGTGCGCAGGTCGGTGAGCAGCTCGTCCCGGCCATGGAATGGCACCGTCTGCCAGCCTGCCTGCAGCAACACCGCAGGCGAAGCCGCACCCACCCCGCCCTTGCCGCCCGGGGCGTCGGCCAGGCGCTGAAACTCCACCGCCTCCAGGCCGGCCGGGTGTTCGCCGTGTTCGGCCAGCACCGCGCGGAACGCCGGGACGTGGTGCAGGACGTAGGCGGGGACGACGTTCAGCTGACTATGTGCGGAATGTGCCCGGTCGGAGGCCACCACTCCCGTCAGCAGCCGGTCGCAGAACACGGCCGCCCCGGAGAGCCCGCCCCACGGCGAGCTGCCGCCCTGGGACCACTGCGGGGGGTGTTGGAGCAGGTCCATCACGTACTGGTTGCCGACGAACCCGCTGCCCGGATTGATCCGCCCCTCCGCCTGAACTGCCTCCACCGGCTGCCCGGGCTGCTGGGCGACGTCCGGCACGCCCCAGGTCCGGCACGCGGCGCCGGGCTGGTCTGTAACCATCCGCCCCCAGTGCACCGTCCCCGGCGAAGACCACGCGGGGTCATCGAGCAGGACCAGCGCGGCGTCGTCCCGCCCGCCGGGCGTACCGCACCACACCACCCGCCCGCCACGCACACCGTCACGGCCGGGCCGGAACACCTCGACCCGCTCACCGGCCCCTGCCGCGACATGCGCGGAAGTCAGCACCAGATCTCCGCCCACCGCGTACCCGGACCCCGGACCGCCCGCACCGGCCACACCCAGCACACGACCCCGCTCCACCCCGCCCCCTCCCACAGATCTCCCGCACGCCTTGCATGCGCTGCCTGTCAGCCGCCCCGGGCAGACAGCCGGTGCCCTTCAGGTCCTCAGTCCGAGATGCGGTCCGACAGGTTCCCCGGGCCTGCGGTGCGCTCCTGGGCACCGCTGACCAGCAGGTCACCGCCGTGTGCGTTCCTCGGCGTGAGCGTGAACGACACTCGGTGAGTGCGGCCACGTGAAACCCCGGCCTGCGTCTCCGCGCCCACCGCCCACAGCTTGAACCCGGCCTTCGCCGACGCGTCCGCCCGCAACTCGACCTCGAACTCCATCTCCACCGGCCCCACCGCGAACACCACATCTGGATGCGCCCCACCCCGTGCCGCCGCCGCGACCAGCTCGTCCCGCACCGCTGCCACAGCATCTACCAGAGGAATATCCACCGACCCCACCCCAATTCGACGAACCGCTACCGCCCACACCGTAGAACCACCAGCACGCTTGTGTGGCGCGATCGAGCCTGACGGCCCTACTTCCGATGCCAGTTGGCCAAGCATGCGCACCGGGCACAGAGCGGGAGCGCCGCCCCATCCACTGGGCGCGTGCAGGATCCATGCCGCATCTGGTGGCGAAAATGGGATGAGCTGCCCCCGACGGGGAAAGGCGTCCGTCGTCGCACACACTTCCCCATGACCCTTCTTCACTTGGTGGTCACATTTGTCGGTAGGTTCCAGGGCGCTGCATCCGCACCACAGAGGGGGGACTCCTCATGCGTATTCGTCATGTCCTGACCGCTGCCGCAACCGCCGCGTCGGTCGTCTCGCTCGGACTTCTGGCCGGTGCTCCGGCCCAGGCGGCCGAGTACTCCTCGGTCCTGAAGATCAAGGGTGTCCAGTACGACGCCCCGGGCCGTGACTCCAACAAATGCTCGGGCGGCAACGCCGCAAGCGAGTACCTGACGATCAAGAACTACTCGCGCACCACGACGGTGAATCTCAAGGGCTACGTCGTCAAGGACGCCGCCGGGAACCGGTTCACGTTCACCAAGTCCCACACACTGCAGCCCGGCGACTACGTCAAGCTCCGCGGCAACCGCGGCACAGACTCCGACACCAAGAACGTCGTATACCGCCAGAACTGCAACTTCATCTGGAACAACGACAAGGACACCATCTACCTCTACAAGCCCTCCGGCGCCCGCGCCGACGTCCACTCGTACACGAAGACGGGCAACGACCGCGACGGAAACGGCTACATCACCTACCACGGGTAATCCGGTCGGCCGGCGGCCCCGGCCCTGCGATGCCCGTCGGCCATCGCAGGGCGGGGACCCGCCGACTCCCTGCTGCCAGCGACCCGCTCGCCCGCGGGAAGACTTGTCGGTCAAGCCTCGTGCGGGTGATTTGAATCTGTCGGCCGCACTTTTTGACGCGGTTCCCGTTGACCGGACATGCGGAAGATCATGATGTTGGCGGTTGGCGCCGCACTCCTTGTCTCTTTCCCGGCATCCGCGCAGGCGGCGCCCTCGCCCACGGCCGTTTTGAGCACTCACAGGTGTACCGCGAGCAGCGACTACTGCATCGTCATCGAGTACACGCGGGCCTCCCCGCACCGGGTACCGCTGCTCATTGCCCACAAGGTCTCGGGCCGTAAAGGTCACACCTACTGGGCTCGCTGGACCTACCAGAAACCCGGGAAGCGAATCACGGTCGGTGGGTGGAAGAAGTCCACGTGGACGGGCGAGAACGGGAGGGTACCCGGAGTCGCGGTAGAGACGCTGTGGGGTTACAGCGGTCGGCGCGGAGGGCCGAAGCTGCCGAAGAAGACGCTGGTGTGCACACAGTTCAAGGGCTCGAAGCAGAAAGCGTGCTACCGCCTCGGCTGACGACCTCAACGTTCACCACAGGCAGCGGGCCGGCCCGGGCAACGGTCTGCCCGGGCCGAGAGCCTCGGCCCGGGCAGCTGCCGCCTTCGTTGCGTCAGGCGCCGCAGGGCGTGTCGTTGTTCTTCAGCGAGTGCGTGGCGTCGTTCATGCCGTAGGAGCGAAGGTCGGCGATGGTGCCGCCTTCGCGTCCGACGCAGACGTGGGATCCGGTGTAGTTGTCCTTGGCGTAGACCCTCGCGGTGCGCCCGCTGTTGTTGATGACGGAGCTGCCGGCGCCGCGGATGGAGTCGGGCAGGTGCCGCACCGAGCCGTCGGTGGCGCGCTTGACGTAGGGCTGACCGACGAAGTTGATGTCGGGGTAGATACACACGAACCCGCCGGGGCAGGCGATCTTGCCCTGGGGCACGGCGGCTGCGCCCGGGCTTGTGGCGTGCGCCGGGGTCAGGCCGGTGAGGGAGGCCGCGAGGATGACAGGGACGGCGGCCGCGAGGAACGCGCTGGTGCTGGGCCGCCGGGTACGCAGGAGAGTCATGGCAGCTACCTGTCCCGGCGAAACGGTTCGCTACTCCGTCTCCGGCTGATGTTCGCCCGTACGGGGCAGCGGTGTGGAGCTCTCGCCCGGCGGGATGAAGGCGTCAGCGCCGTCGGCATCCTCGACGTGCCCCTGCTGCCAGCCCGGTTCGGGAGCTGGAAAACCGTCTACGAGCGTCGCGATAGCCCACAGCTGATTCCGGTCCTGGAACGCATCGGGGTCAAGCGCCCAAGTGGCGGCCACCCTCGTACCCGCCCCGACCACCTCGGCGGCGACAAGGCTTACAGCTCCCGCCGAAACCGCCGCTACCTGCGCAGACGCCAGATCAAGCACACCATCCCGGAGCCGAAGGACCAGCGGGCCAACCGCCGGCGCCGCGGCAGCCAAGGAGGCCGGCCCGCGGGCTTCGACACGGCGATGTACAAGCGCCGGAATGAGGTCGAGCGCACGATCAACCGGCTCAAGCACTCCAGGGCCATCGCGACGCGGTACGACAAGCGCGCTTATGTCTTCCACGGCACCGTCACCGTCGCGTCGATACGCCTGTGGCTCAGGCCCTGAATCACCGCACGGGGCCCCTACAGCAGACCCAGGACAGAGGCGCTCCACCCGACGGCCTCGGGTGTGTGCCAGCGGGGTCGCTCTCGTGTCCCGGTCATGGCCCGGCCCGCCGCGAACGCTTGCTGATGGGCCGGCTGATGTTCCTGGACCCTCCTCCAGAGCGCCTGCGCCTGCGGGTGGTGGCCGGTGCTGACGAGGAACTCGACCAAATCCTGCGCGAACCCCCACCCAGTGAGAAGTGGATCAGGAGCTGCCCGTGCGATCTGCTCGGGATCGGTGGTACTGGCGAACCATGGGAGCGCGGTGTCACGAAGGTGAGCTGCGAACTTCTCCAGTTTCGTTGGGCGCTCCTCGGGCTGGGTGAGCACCACGAAGTGCTGACCGGGCATGTCAACGAAGCTGGAGGCGCAGACGATCGACTCGACTGATTCGGGTCGGCGAACGGTCAGCTCGGGGTTGGCGCGACGCCACCGGCCCAGGCCGTCGTCGAAGACGGTCAGGCTCGTCACGGTGACCTTGATCAAGTGTCCCGATCGGTTCCACTTTGCCTTCTCCAGCTGGAGGACCTCCCGGCGAACCGAGTCCCGGCGCTCCAGCGAATTCCGAGACCTGACCCACCCGAACCCGTCGAGCATCCCAGCCAGGCAAGCGGCCCCGGCATGGACAACATCGGCTGGCTTATCGGCCTCAATCAGGCGGGTGATCAGGTCATCGGGCTGCGTCGAGGTCACCTCGCACATGATGCCGCACGAAGATCCGCCGGACAGGCCCTAGGGAGAACCAGCCCTTGGCGGAGACCTTCCTGCCTCACTCGGGCTTCATCACCTGGGCCAGGCCCTCAGAGGTGTCCTTCACCTCCGGCGGCGGCCCCGGATTGCCCCGATAGGTCACACCATCGATGGTGACCTTGCCCGTCGCTTCTGCCAGCGGACGGTGCTCGGTCAGACCATCAGCCGGCCCGCCGACGAAGGTCACCAGGACAGTGATCGAGTTCGGGTCCATCGAAGCCGTCGCCTCCACACGCTCTACTCCACTCGGGGCTGCAGCACCGTCACCGGAATCACTGCATCCCATGAGCGCAACCAGCAGGCCAGCACAGCCCACCATTCTTCGGGTCAATTCACGCATCCTGCCAGGGCCAGGTCAGACGGCTAACAACAGAGACGATCTTGTGACCTCGACGCAGCCCGGACCCCGAACGCGCGCCATCAACCGGGGACGTTCAACCGTACGCAACTGGGGCGCTGAGCCGTACTCCGACACCATGCTCCGCGACGGCACCTTCTACGAGTCACGCGTCCCCGAAACAGCTACCGCATGACCGGCCTCGGACTTGCGTAGCTGAACCAAACGGCCTCACGGACAGTCGCATCCTGTGGAGTAGAGCAGCAGGAAGAGGGCCGTCATGGCGGTCACGGTGAAACCGACAGCGGTCAGGGCGGCGGGGCCCCGACGGCGCCCCTTCGCGGGGGTGCGAAAGGTCTGCCAGGCGCCGTGGGCGAGGAGGAGGCTGAGCAGCCCAGCCCCCGCGATGGTGAAGCGCGGGCTGAGGGACCAGCTCAGGTAGGCGATCAGAGCCAGGCAGCCGAGCAGGGCACAGGCGAGCAGGCTGAGGATCACCTCGGCGACGGCTTCTCCCAGCGTCTCGACCAGGAAGTCGCCGACGCCTTTGGCTGCCCTGCGGACCCCCATGACGCTCCTCCCTCTTGCGTCGATGGCCCCGAGCGGGGCCTGGTAGGGAGGACCCCCGCCGAGCCGGAATGGTTGCCGGGATGCTCAAGAGCCGTCGACTGCGGCACACGGTCACACCTTGACGAAGGACATAGAGGCACCCCCCGGCACCGCCCGGCGCGGTCAGGCCGTGGGCGGTACCCGACGTGCGCGCCGGTCGCACCGGGGCCTGGGACGGAGGGCGCGGGCAGGGGGAGGGGGCCTGGCTGGCGCCGTACCCCGCGAAGTTGTCCCAACTCCGGCCGGTGCGGCATGAGGTGATGAGAGAGCAGAGCCATACCGCATTCCCGGGCGACGGCCTGCCTGCCCCGGAGCTCCGGGGCAGACAATCACCCGAAGGGATACCGCATGAACATCAATCACCCGCGCTCCACCGCGCAGCGCATGCTCGGTGTACTCCTGGTGGTCACCGCCGGCGTCATGGCGGCCCGCAGTCAGGCGTGGGAGAGCGCGCTGGGAACGGCGGCCGCCGTCTACACCGTCGTATCCACCATGGGCCCGGACCGGAGGAACTGACCATGCCCCGCAACAGCACGCCTTCCCGTCTCGAACTCGCCCTGATTGCCGAAGTGGACCCCGGCACGGCCACCGTGTGAGCGTCGCGCAGCTGGAGCGGTGGCGCCAGCATCTGTGGCTGCCCAGAACCACGGAGTGGCGCGGCGAGGATGGCGCCGTGCGGCCGGAGATCGTGCGCATCGCCGCCCTTCTCGCCCAGCTGTCCGGGCAGGGCCGCCGCGGCATCAGTTGGCTCGGGTGGGCTATCTGGGCACTCGCCGACACCCCGCAGACGGCCGAACGCCTGCGAGGTGCTGTGGTCTCCGCGCTGCGCACTCCCTTGGACAGGGCCGGGCTCGACGTCGCGCAGGTGCCCGTCGGCGACTCCGACGACGCCTTCGAGGCACGGCAGCAGCTCGCGGCGCAGCTGCTCCAGAACCGGCGGTCATCGCGCCTGGATCTGAACAGCACGCTGCGGGAATCCGCAGCGAGGGAGGGGGTGGAGCTGCCGCCGTCCTGGGTGCCCAACCTGCATCACCGCGCTGTCACCGGATTCGGGGCCCGCGTGCTGGTCGGCGGCACGGCCGACATCGGCTTCGAGGAGATGCTCGCTCGTGGGAGGCGGCCGCGCCGCCGGGAGCCGGGCCGATGATCGAGCACATCCGGGCCGTCCAGCAGGAGGCCGAACTCGCTGGCATCGATGTGATGGCCCTGTCCACCCTGGCCGACGGGCTCCGCGGGCTGGTGCGGACGATTGAGGAGGCGGACGACCGGACGCTGTGCGCGGCGGTGCGCGCGTGCACCAGGGCGTCCGGCACGCTCGAACGACTGTGGGAGCGAGCCGAGGAAAGGCCGGACATTCCGCAGCGGCTGATGGCGGATGTCATGTGGGACCAATGGGCCCTGGCGGGAGGTTTCGCCCCGTGCGGGACGACCGGCGAGATCGCGATCGCCATGAGCACGGTGCAGTTCCTGGCGACCCCCGGATGGGCCGACGACCTGCACCGCTACCAGGCCCTCATGGACGGCCTGCTCGCCACCGTGCCCAGTGGGCCGGTGGAGACGGCCTCGTAGCGGCCCGTCCGGGTGCCTCGCCAGGGCCAGCGCCACGCGGTAATCCCTCCTTCTTGAGGTCACCGGTTCGGGTGATCGGGACTCCCCGGCGGCCGGGCTCGGGCAGGGTCAAGACCAGGAAGCGGATACGAACGCACCACGCCACGAGCGTGGTCCGTGAGAGCAGGGGTGGGATCGTGGAGGAGACCGAGTTCGAATGGCACACCGAGGAGTTCGGCGCCTCGCACCGGGGGCGCCCGGGCCCGGTGCTGCCGGATGGCACGGAGCCGAAGCCGGTGTTCTTCGATCTGGGCAGCGGCACCCACTTTCACGAGACGAGTGACTGGTGGGTCTACGACGGCCACACCCGTAACGCTCCGCGGGCATCCGCGCTGCGCGGAGCGTGCTCGTGCGGCTGGCGCGGTACAACCCTGCACCCTGTCGACTGGCAGCAGGTCGCCGCCGAGGGCCCGGAGTGGTACGACACCAGCGGGCCGCACGCGGACTGGAAGCAGCACATGACGGAGGTTGAGCACCGCAGCGTCCCCGTTCCCGAGGACATCACAGATCTCCTTACCCGCCTGCGGGAGCGCCTGGTCGTCCTGGCCGACGACGCACCCCTGGCCGCACTCCGCATCGTCGCCGCCCTGGAGTCCACGATCGCCGAAACGGGTGCGGTCGCCGCGCACGCGGCCCGAGCCGACTCCGAGTCCTGGGAAACGATCGCCACGGGCCTGGGCCTCACTGAGCCCGAGGCCCGTACGCGTCTTCACCGCTACGCGCGCCGCTACTGAGCGGGGCCCGGGCGCTGGACGGGCTTGCGAAGCAGCCCGTCCAGCGCCGGTGCAGGGGAGTGGTGCGGGGCGGCCTGCAGCTCCTCGGTTACGGGGCCGTCTTGTACTGGACGACGGAGTCGGCGCAGGGCTCGGCGTTCTCAAGGAGCGCCTCCTGCTCGGCCTGGTCAGCGGTCAGGCCCCACCGCAGCTTCGTGGCGGTCCAGTCGACGAGGTAGGTGCAGGTGGCAGAGTCGGCAGGCGGCATCCACGCCGTCGGGTCCTTGTCGGCCTTGGAGCGGTTGGTCTTCGCGGTGACCGCGACCAGGGAGCGCTCGGCGACCAGGTCGTTGGCGTAAGCCTGTCGGCGCTCGGGGGTCCAGTAGTAGGCACCGCTGTCCCACGCCTCGGCGAGCGGCACCATGTGGTCGATGTCCAGCTTCTTCGCGTCGGTGACCTCGACATCGTCGTAGTAGGAGCGCCAACGGCCGCCGGTCAGGGCGCACCGCGCGCCCTGCTTCGGTGCGGTGACCGCCTCGGCGATCAGGACTTCCTGCCGGGTGCTGCAGCCGTCGCCGTCCTCGTCGACCCAGTGCTTGAAGCTGTCCCTCTCGTACCCGGTGCGCTTCTCCGCGGCGACGGGAATCTTCTTGATCGCGTCGGCCAGCGGGATGCCGGCCGCGTCCGGTGCTCCGCCCGGTGCGCCGGAGGGGCTGGTGGTGTCCGACTCGGTCGTGGCGGGCTTGGGGTCGGTGGCTTCAGTCGTGCCAGCGGTGCAGCCGGTCAGGACGAGGGTGGTGAGCAGGGCGGCGGGCAAGAAGCCGAGGCGGCGCAGTGTCACGGAGCACTCCAGCAGGTCCGGGGGCTGACGGGCGCTCATGGTCGCAGCGGACCGGGGCCTGTGACCTGCAATCACCGCGACTGTCACCTGATCGGGGAAGGCAGGCCCCAAGGTCCGCAGTCCGTTTGTGGCTGCGCCCTTACGGTGCGCGGCGCGGGCGGTGCTCCGTAGCCGTGGTTCGAAGCGGCGGTCGTGCCGGGATGTGCGAGTCGTGGGCGAACACACCGAGAACCAGGAGCACGGCGTCGAACCTGCGCGGACGTCGCTCACCGCGGCCCGCGCCCGGGAAATGAGGGCAGGGCTGCGCAAGGCCGTTTGGCGCTCCGTGGCGGTCCTCGCCGCGCACGCCGCCCGCGTCCGGTTCCCCCTGCTACCTGCTCTCGGTCTCGCATAGGAACGGCCCTCGCCCCGCCCGGCACGGAAACAGCGAGACCCAGGCCAAAGTTCCCTCTACTGCGCGTACCGTGAAGGGAACTACCTGCCGGGAGGACGAGATGAGCGCACAGCCCGACCACGCACCCATCACGCCGTACGCCCCCGCGCCGGGAGCGCCGGCAGAACTCCTTGCCCAGCTGCGCGCCAGCAGGCGTGCGAGCACATGGGTGCCGGCCTTCGAACAGGAGTGGGCGGCCGCTCTCGAAGAATCACGGCGTACGTTCTCCCTCGCCGGCCTGTACAAGGTCATCCAGGACTGGCAGGGCCGCATCGCGCACGCCCCGGCCGTCGACGCGTTCGTCGCCTCCGGTTACGACGACAGCGACGCCATCGACCTGGCGGAACTTCGCAGGCGGTGCAGGTGAGCGGACAGCCGTACGCGGTGCGCGTCTCCGCCGCGGCCGCCAAGGTCCTCGGCGCCCTGCCCGACCACGCCGAAGACACCGCGTGGGACATCCTGACTGCGGCCGCCGACAACCCGTGGGTCTTCCCGCAGTTCGACGCGGACGACCAAGAGGGCGAAGACGTCCGCTACGCAGCCGTCGGCCAGCTCTCCCTGACTTACTGGATCAACCGGCACCGGCACAGCTTGACGGTCCTCAACATCGTCTGGCTCGGGTAGCAACATACGCTTTCATCCGCGCGCCTTGCTCGGCCAGGGTGGCTGCTGCTCGCTTCCGACAGAGCCTGAACCTTCAAGGACGCCGGCCTCGATCTGGGCGACTGCCTCACTGGCCACCCGGACGACGCCGAGCTCCTGGTCGACGATGCCGTCCGGCGTGCCCGCGCGGGACGCAGTCGCGGGTTCGGTCCCGTTCAGTCCCGTACGGAGAAACTCCAGGTCAGCTAGGGCGACCCGATCGTTCACGGGACTGACGGGACTGAATCTGTCAGTTATTACCTCTACGGAGTCGGACCGCACGCCGGCCGCAGTCCAGCTCTTGGATCAGGGCCCGCCGGATGCGCCGGCGTGGTCAGCGCAGGTGTTCCTGGGGCGAGGTGAGGACGTCGCCGCGCGGGGTTGGCTGTCCGGTGTCCTTGGTGAAGTGCAGCCACGCGCTCAGCGCCGCCTGCAGTTCGACCACTGCCGCCCGGTCGAGGCCCTCGCCCGTCGGTCCGACGTGTAGCCGCACGCCCTGACCGGTCACCGTCCATCCGACGGGGCGCTGCCGGGCCGGGGTGAGCGCGGACCCGTGCTCAAGGGTGCGCAGCATCGCGGCGACGCGGGGCGGTAGCTCTTTCCTGCGGGGTGCCCAGGCGACGTGTTCGGGCCGGGAGGCCAGACCGAGTTCTGCACGGAAGGCGGTGATGGCCGCTTCAAGGGACTGTGGGGTGGTGGGCGCTGCGCCGATGAATGCCTCGAACAACGCCCGGAGTGCTGCCGGGGTCAGCTCCTGGTCCTCGTCGAAGGTCAGACGCACGACCGCCGGCGGAATGAGGATCCGGGTGTAGCCGTTCGTCGTGTACGTGGCGTGGTGCTTGCGCAGGTCGGCGATGGGGCGGGCGAGAGGGTGCTCGCCCTGGAACGCCGGGATGCGGGTGCTCAGCGCAAGGGACTGCTCGGGGCGGGACAGGCGCGCCCGCTTTCCGTAGATGCCCTGGGCTCGGTACAGGACGGCGGCCTGGGTCACCAGGACGGTCACCTGCCGGGTTGTGGTGTCGTTGCCCAGCCGGAATCCCACGGTCAGCGTCATGTCTGCGCGGTGGCGTGGTGGTCGGCGGCCGCGATCTGGTCGTCCAGCCAGATGACAGCGGACGGGTCGCCCTGGCCTCGGCCGGCTGCCAGGTTCCCCAGAGCTTCGGAGATGGCCCGGCCGACGCGGCGTCCGATGCCGCGTTCGAGATCGGTGTACAGGATGCCCTGCACCTCGAAGCACCAGTGCAGAATCGCAGCGAGGGACGAGCCTCCGAGAGGAACGGTGACGACACCGTCAGCGCTGGTGGTGATCTCATCCCCGGTGGCCGGGCGGAATGCGTCCGGGCGGTACCTGTTCTGGCGCTCGCGCCAGTGCTTGGCCCCTTCCTGCAAGTAGTCCCAGGTGGTGGTGTGGCAGCGGATCCGGATCACGCCGATACCGGCTGCCTTTGCCACTTCATCGGCGCAATCACGGCGTCCGGGCCAGGGGTCTGCCTCTGCCGCTCTTGCCTGTGCGGGGACAGTGCGGCGATCTGCGTTGTTGCGCCGCTTGCTCAGAATGCCCACGACGTCTCTCCTCCGAAATGCCATCACTATGTGACCGTGTGTTGTTGGCCGGTCACTGGTCCGGAGACGACCGTACGACGCGTCCGATCATCGGCGGGGAGGTTTCGCGGACTCTGTCCGACATCGGTGTCCACCGTGGCGCATTGACTTCCCGCTCCCTGGAGGAGGGCTGGTGCTGCCAGGGCAAGCTACGACCTGAAGGTCAACAAGCCCTGGATGCTCAGTCTTCGGGCGGGTAGTTGGGCACATCGACCTGCTGCACCTGGAGGTCGATGATCCACTCCGCCAGGAGCCTCCTGCTGTCGCGCAGCGCCACCACTCGGGCGAGCAGGTCGGCGGGCCTCGCAGACCCGACCGCGGCTACTTCGTCCCGGAGCCGTTCGGCATCGGACACGAGCACCAGCGCCAGGGCGCGCACGTCATCCACCGACCGGTGCGAAGGCTCGGCCCCCATTCCTTCGCTCACCCCCTCTCAACGCGCGGGCCGCACCCCGGACACGGCTCTGTCCTCCCGGAACGGCTCCGCTTGGGCGGGCTCCCGGTACCGGCGTCCTCGACGTGAACGCGCGGCAGGACCAGGAGGTGGCCGGCGTTGACGCACGGCGTGGAGAGCGAGCTTCACCACGGCGGCCACCCGCCCTTCCGCCCTCATCGGTCCTCGTTCGAGCGGGGTTCGGCGACGCTGTCGAGGTCCAGGGCTCGGTGCTTGATGTTCTACCGGAAGCCGCGTGCCGGTGCTGTGCTGGCCGTGGCTCCGACCTGACCTGTTCAGCAAGCAGTCCCCCGTCCGGGGCTGACGGGACTGAGTGCTCCAGGTTCAGAGGCTTGCGGTCGGCCGCGGCGTTCTCGGTCCCGTGCCGTGTTCAGTCCCGTGGCGTGTTCAGTCCCGTACGGAGAAAGACCAGGTCAGCGGCGGTGACTCTATCTTTCACGGGACTGACGGGACTGAACCTGTCAGTTATCACCTACATATGTACTGTCGTGTACACGCGGGCGCGCGCATATAAAAGAGTGCTCTACGTAGCTTATAACTGACGGCTTCAGTCCCGTCAGTCCCGTTGGGCAAGCCCTTGAGTCGCTGACCTGCGTAAATGTGCAACGGGGCTGAAGCCCACGGCGGCTGACGGGACTGAACTCTCACAGGAGGCCGGCGCGCGGGCCCGGCTTGCGGGACTGACGGGACTCAAGTTCCGGGACACGAGAGCAGAAGCTCTTCAAGGGGCGGGGAGTGGACTACGCTCTGCATCGCAATGCCGACAACTCAGTCCCGTCAGTCCCGTTGAACCCGTCCCTCCCCGTGGGCCGGGTGACGGCCGGGTGTGGACTGGGCGATGTGGTCCCGCACGTATTCGACAAGGACAGCCGTTGTTCCGTCAGCCCCCGAGCCCGTCGACGGTTCCCGCCGCGCTGAACGACGGCGCCTACGACTGGGAACGCCTCTTGGACGGGCTCCCGGCCCCGGCCTTCGGTGGCAGGGCTGTCCGATGCGTGTCGTACGTGCGGGCCGACTGCCGAGCCCATCTTCGAGGACGGTCATGAACGCCGAGCCGGCGGGTTTCGACGCGCAGAGCGCAGCCCAGCAGATCCTCGACCTGGCGGTGGCGCAGCCGTTGCTGCCGGCCCAGCAGTCCGACGCCCGGTACGCGGCCCCTGACGCGGGGGTGCTGCCGGACGCGCTGACCGATCGCGGGAACGCGAAGCTGTTCGCCCGCCTCTACGCCGATCAGTTCCGCTACGTGGTCGGCATGGGCTGGCACTCGTGGGACGAGTACCGGTGGAAGCTGACCGGCGGCGAGGAGGCCGCGGTCTGGGCGGCCGGTGACATGGCGGAGACCTTCGCCGACACCGATCCGAAGGGCCGGTTCAGCAGCCGCGACCTTGCCGCGCACCGCAGGCGCTCGGAGTCGACGGCCGGCGTGAAGGCCATGCTCTTCCAGGCCCAGGCTGCCCCCGGCATGCGCATGGACCCCCAGGTCCTGGACGGCGACATCTACTCCCTGTGCACGCCGGGCGGGGTCGTGGACCTTCGTACCGGCAAGCTCAGCGACCCGAACCCGCTGAGCGACATGCACTCGCGCGCCACCCAGGTCGCCCCCAGGACCATGCCGATCCCGCGCTGGCAGCGGTTCCTGAGCGACACCTTCGGCCGGGACGAGCGGGGACTGGAGACCACCAACTTCCTCCACGTCCTGCTCGGCTACTCCATCACCGGCGACGTCGGCGCCCAGGTCCTGCCCTTCCTCTACGGGACGGGCGCCAACGGCAAGTCGGTCCTGCTCGAAGTCATCACCCAGATCCTCGGCGACTACGCGAACGCCGCCCCACCGGGCTTCCTGATGGAGAAGGGAAAGTTCGCCGAACACAGCACAGAGCTCACCGAACTCCACGGCCGGCGGATCGTGGTGTGCAGCGAGCTCAAGCAGAACGACAAGTTCAACGAGTCCCGCGTCAAGCTCCTGACCGGCGGCGACCGCATCACCGCCCGCCGCATGCGGCAGGACTTCATGACCTTCGCCCCGACACACAAGCTGTGGCTGCTAGGCAACCACCGCCCCGAAGTCGGCACCGGCGGCCACGCGTTCTGGCGCCGCATCCGCCTCATCCCCTTCGAGCGCACCGTCCCGAACGAAATGAAGATCGACAACCTCGCCGCTGAACTCGTCCAGGACGAGGGCCCCGGCATCCTGCAGTGGCTCATCGACGGCGCCCGCCGCTACCTCAGCACCCGCGACCCGCTGACCGGCCCCGACTCCGTACGCGTGGCGACCGCTGCGTACGAGACGACCGAGGACCACATCGGCCGCTTCCTGTCCGAGCTCTGCACCCGAGGCACCGACGGCCGCCCGAACCCGGAGCTGCGGGTGGAGCAGAAACTCCTGTACGAGGTCTACGGCCGCTGGTGCTCGGAGGAGATGATCCGCCCCTCCACGAGCCGGGCCTTCGCGGCGCGCATCCGCCAGGAACTCGGCCTGGCCTCGCCCGCCGACATGATCAAGAACAATGCGACCAAGCTCTACCCCGGCCTCGCCCTCCTCGCCGAGGCCAGCGACGGGCAAGGAACACCGTGATGACGACGACTGGCACCCCCAGGCCGCGGGAAGAACAGCCGTACGATGGAGGGTGCCCTCCACAGCAGTTCCGCTCGCCCCACCGAAAACGGGGCAGTATGAACGCAGCATCTGCCGGCGGGCACCCGGCCGCAGACCACCAGGAGGCGACATGAGCGCGATGCCACGGGAAGGCGATCTCGCCCAGGAAGCCGAAATCGTCTGGCTGGAGAGCACCGAGGACCTCGACTACGTCCGCCAGGCCCTCGACAAGGTCACCACCCGCCGCGGCAAGCCCCGCTACGAACGCGGCGGCCGGCTCGTCGGCTACAGCAACCTCGTACCCAAGGCGCGGGCGCTGCCGGACAGCGGCCTGTTCGTCCGCCGAACGTTCTTCCTCCTGCCCCATGACCGCCCCAACCAGCCCGAAGACGCCGACGGCCCCTACGCGGTCGGCTCCCCCCTCGAAGCCGTCGACCCCCGGACCATCGACGTGGGCAAGACCGGTGCCAAGACGCCCCGCTCCCAGGCCACCGCAGAGATACAGGCCGCCTCTTCCTGAAGCAGCACGCCGCCGAGTCACCGGGGCTGTGACGCCCGGCTTTTGGTCTGCCCGGCGGGCAGTCCCCTTGTCCTCGATCCGGCTCCGGGCGTGGTACGGCTGAGGTGCGCCGTCGACCGGCGACCGGCTTGAGCCCCCCCTGGCGCCGGAGCAAAGGCGACCTGCCGCAAAACCTATATCCCCTCAATTACAGCAGCTCAGTGCCTACTTGGACGGCTGTCAGTCGTGTGTGGGAGCGTGGGGGCATGACGAACTCGCCGTTCTCCGCCGTCGACTACACCGGCGCGCCGCTTCGCGTTGGCCAAGATGTCGCCTTCATCGCAGAGCGAGATGGCCATGTGGGTCGGCCTCGCCTGTATACCAGCGAGGTCAGGCTGGTCGGCGAGGAGCAGATTGTCATCGAGTCGGGGGCAAGGTTTTTCACGATGCAGGGGCAGGACATGAGGGGACAGATGGAGGAGGATGTCGTGATCTACTTCGAAGTCATGGGACATCCCTTGGTCGCGACACAGGCTTCGGACTGATTCGGAGCCGCGATCGTGGAAGGGTTTCTCGACGGTCTGGGCCGCGCGCTCAGCGATCAGAACTGGCACGCTGCTCTGGTGATGAGCCTGACGCTGCCGGACATCTGTGTGAAGGCCTCCGACCTCAGCAAGAAGACAAACCGCCACAAGTATGCGACCTGGTTCGATGAGAATGTGGGCCATAAGTACACAAGCGCATGGCCTCTCGCGCCGGGCGAGAAGCCGCATGTCTTTCTCTCCGGGTACGACTGTTACGCCTTGCGGTGCGCAATGCTTCACGCCGGGTCTGCTGACATAACGGGTCAGGAAGTCCGTAGGGCCCTGGAGAGTTTCCACTTTTGCACTCCGGGGGTTCGGGACAACCGCTGGCACAACGTGCAGAGAGACGGCGCCCTACTCCTCATGGTTGATCAGTTCGCGCAGGACATGCTTGAAGCCGCGCACGTTTGGTGGGGAGCACTGGATCCAAACCGTCGCGATTTGGCACGAGACACTCACCTGACCTTGCTGGACTCTGATCGACTGACCTCGTTCTGAGCACGACGCGCTGTGTAGCTCAGGTGCGGCACCGCCTTCTTTTCTGGGCACCGTCGTGGACGGCAGCGCCTGACAGCTGGGGCCGGTCCGATCGCCCGTACCGGCCCCAGCTGTCAGGCGCATCCCTGCAAGGCATAGGCCACGCACGTAGCGTGGTGGCAAGGTCGCCCCCGTAAAGCGGTCACTCCGTGCCTTGGGCCGGAGCGGGAGAAGGCCGGTCTTCCCGCGCTGTAAGGACCGTGTCGACGAAATCCCGTACGAGCGTCGTGACCTCGGACGCCGTGACGTCCTTGGTCCAGAGACTGGCCGCGTGCCAGCCGCTGCACTCCAGCTGAAACCGATAGATACCGCGGGTGTGCTCCCCCTCACGAACGTACGGCAGTCGGCGGCAGCGGCCATGCCGCTCGGTCTTCTCCAGGTGCGTGCGGACGATATCCAGGTGGAAGCGTCGCGGCAGGGTCTGCTGTTCGAGGCAGCTGTGTCGCCGGTTCGTGAAAACTGACCCCCTAGCGATCCTTGAAAGTTGACCCCCCGACGCTAGGGAGGTGCTGAAAGTGGAGGACTGGGCAGAGATACGCCGGCTGCATCGAGCTGAGGGTGTGCCCATCAAGGAGATAGCCCGTCGGATGGGTGTGGCCCGCAACACCGTACGGGCGGCGCTGGCGTCCGACCGGCCGCCGAAGTACGAGAGGCCCGCTCGCGGATCGGTGGCCGACGAGTTCGAGCCGCAGATCCGGGCGCTGCTGCACGACTACCCGCGGATGCCCGCACCGGTGGTCGCCGAGCGGATCGGCTGGCCGTACTCGTTGTCTCCGTTGAAGAAGAAGCTGGCGGCCATCCGGCCGGAGTACGTCGGCATCGATCCGGCTGACCGCACGGTCTACGAGCCGGGCCAGATCACGCAGTGCGACCTGTGGTTCCCCGAGACGCGGATCCCGGTCACGGCCGGCCAGGAGCGGATGCTGCCGGTGCTGGTGATGACGCTCGGGTTCTCCCGGTTCACCACCGCGACGATGATCCCGTCCCGTCAGGCCGGGGACATCCTGGCCGGGATGTGGCTGGGGATCTCCGGGATCGGCCGCGTCACCAAGACGCTGGTCTGGGACCGGGAGTCGGCGATCGGCGGGACCGGGAAGGTGTCGGTGCCGGCTGCGACGTTCGCCGGGACCCTGGCGACACAGATCAGACTGGCGCCGCCGCGGGATCCGGAGTTCAAGGGCATGGTGGAGCGGAACAACCAGTTCCTGGAGACCAGTTTCCTGCCCGGCCGACGGTTCGCCTCGCCCTCGGACTTCAACGAGCAGTTGACCGACTGGCTCATGAAGGCCAACGCCCGCACCGTCCGCTCGATCACCGGGCGGCCGGTGGACCTGCTGGCGACCGACTACCGGTCGATGACCCCGCTGCCGCCGGTCGGCCCGGCCGTCGGACTGAGCCACCGGATCCGTCTGGGTCGGGACTACTACGTCCGGCTGGACACCGTCGACTACTCCGTGGACCCGCGGGTGATCGGCAAACTCGTCGACGTCACCGCAACCGCAGACACCGTCACCGCGTTCTGCGACGGCCAGATCGTGGCCCGGCATACCAGGTCGTGGGCAAAGGCCCAGACGGTGACCGACCCGGCCCACGCCGCCACCGCCGCGGCGATGCGCGCGGCCCTGGCCCACGACCGGCAACGCCGCGCGGCCGCCACCCGCTTCCACACCGACGGCCATGCCGTCGCGCTGCGGTCGCTGCCGGACTACGACGCTCTGTTCGGGGTCGACTTCACCCATCCATCACAGAAAGCGAGCACGCAGTGACAACCACCAAGGCGAAACCCGGCATCACGAGCGGAACCAAGGACGGGATGCCGTCGATGATCGCCTACCTGACGCGGGTGCTGAAGACCCCGACGATCGGCGCGTTCTGGGAGGAGTTGGCCGAGCAGGCCCGAGACCAGAACTGGTCCCACGAGGAGTACCTCGCCGCGCTGCTGCAGCGCCAGGTCGCCGACCGGGAGTCCAAGGGCACGGTGATGCGCATCCGCACCGCCCACTTCCCGCAGGTCAAGACCCTGGAGGACTTCAACCTCGACCACCTGCCCTCACTGCGCCGCGACGTGCTGGCGCATCTGGCGACCGGCACCTTCGTGGCGAAGGCCGAGAACGTGATCCTGCTGGGGCCGCCAGGCTTGGGCAAGACCCACCTGGCGATCGGACTCGGGGTGAAGGCCGCGCACGCCGGCTACTCGGTGCTGTTCGACACCGCCAGCAACTGGATCGCCCGGCTGGCCACCGCGCACCAGGCCGGCAGGCTGGAGGCCGAGCTGAAGAAGATCCGCCGCTACAAGCTGATCATTATTGATGAGGTCGGCTACATCCCGTTCGATCAGGACGCGGCGAACCTGTTCTTCCAGCTTGTCGCATCCCGCTACGAACAGGGCTCGATCATGGTCACCTCGAACCTGCCGTTCGGACGGTGGGGAGAGACCTTCTCCGACGACGTCGTGGCCGCCGCGATGATCGACCGCCTCGTCCACCACGCCGAGGTCCTGACCCTCACCGGCGATTCCTACCGAACCCGCCAGCGGCGCGAGCTGCTGGCCAAGGAGAACCGCGCGGGTCACGGCTGACCACGGCCGCTGCGGCAACTCCCATAGCCTCAGAGCATGACGAAGGTCTTGATCACCGGCATGTCGGGAACCGGCAAATCGACGGCACTGGAGCACCTGCACTCGCGCGGGCACCGCACGGTCGACACCGACACAGATACCTGGAGCCAGTGGGTGACGCTGCCAGACGGGTCCACCGACTGGATCTGGCGCGATCAGGCCATCACCGACCTCCTCACCGGCCATGGCACCAGCACCCTGTTCGTCGCCGGCTGCAAGACCAACCAAGGACAGTTCTATCCGCTGTTCGACCACATTGTGCTCCTCAGCGCTCCCGCGGAAGTGCTGCTGACCCGCATCGCAGCACGGACCAACAACCCATACGGCAAGCGGCCCGAAGAACGTGACGCCGTCATGGACTACCTGGCCACCGTCGAGCCACTACTGAGGGCGACCGCGACCGCCGAGATCGACGCCACCGCGCCGATCGAGCGCGTCGTCCAGCAGTTGGAAGAACTCGCCGAGCCTTAACCCGGGGACGACCGTCCCGGGTAACGAAGATCGGGGTCAACTTTCCGGGACCCGCAAAGGGTCAGTTTTCGCGAGGCGTTGACAGTTGCCGAACGCTTCGGCATCGAGAGTGAACGCCAGAGAGAACCGGCCGTGTCTGGATACCCGTGAGTCGAGATCGGCGGGCACAGGCCGCAACCCCGGCACGCCGGACAGCGCGCTGGTGAGGAAGGCCGCGCCCTTCGTCTTCGCTGCGAGCTGGTAGTCCAGGCGTTCAAGCTGGACGCCCAGTACGGCGGACTGGAACTCGCTGAGCCGCAGGTTCCAGCCCAGTTCGGGGTGGTGACCGGCGACGCCGAGGGGACGGCCGTGATCGCGTAGCGATGCGATACGTGCTGCGAGCCCACTGTCCCGCGTGACGACCGCTCCACCCTCGCCGGCGGAGATGCTCTTCGTACTGGCGAAGCTGAACACGCCGACCCTGCCCAGCGAACCGGTGTGAGCGCCGTTCCAGGTCGCGCCGAGAGACTGGGCGCAGTCCTCGACGATCGGGACACCACGTTCGGCGGCGATCCGCCCGAGACGGTCCATGTCTGCCGGGTGCCCGCCCAGGTGAACTGCGATGATCGCCTTCGTCTTCTCACTGATCGCGGCTTCCACGGACGAGGGGTCGATCGTGTGGGTATCAGGGGCGATGTCCGCGAACACCGGCACGGCGCCGAGCACGGACACCGCGGTGGCCGTCGCCACATAGGTCATGGCGGGGACGACGACCTCGTCACCGGCCCGGACTCCCAGAGCTCTCAGGGCGATCATCAGCCCGGCAGTGCCGCTCGAGACCACCGCCACGTGCGGCACACCGAGGTACTCGCCGAGCGCCCTTTCGAACGCCTCACCTTGCGATCCGCTGTGGATCCCGCCCCACCGGCGGCTGGCGAGGACACCGGCAAGCGCACCGAGCTCCCTCTGGTCGGACTGCGGCCAGGGCTGGAAGGCGCGGGTCCGTATGGGCGGCCCGCCGTAGAGGGCGAGGGTGGTCACGGCTGAACCTCCTTGGCGACCCCGCGTAGGAGGCCGCTGTGCTCGATGATCCAGGTCAACTGCTGGTGGCGGGCCCGCGCGAATGCCGGCATGCCGCGGATCTCGCCCTCGGGCGTGGTGAAGGTGCGCGTCTCCGCCGCCTGAACGGTGAGGTAGAGGTCGATCATGATTGACCGGTCCGTCGCGGGGATCGGAGCGACGGCCTGATAGGCGTTCAGATAATCCCGGAACGTCGAGCCCAGCAGGTGCGCGGACAGGCGTGGGCTGATGCAGGCCATGAAGGCCCGGACGATCTCATAGGGCCGCGGGAAGCGGGAGACTTGATCGAAGTCGATGAACAGGCAACGGTCCGGGCTGCGCGTGATGAGCAGGTTGTCCGGACGTGCGTCGCCGTGCACCCAGCTTCGGGGCATGACAGCCAGCGACTGCGCGTCGAGCCCGAACTCCGCGAGGATCTTGATCCGCCAGTCGATCGCTTCCCGGCTGGCTGCATCGTCAGTCTGCCGCCGGATCCGCTCCAGGTCTACTGCGGGAGGGTCGGGCAGCTGAAGGAAGTCGGCGCAAGGGCTCTGCGGGCTGAAGTCTTCGAAGTGGTTGTGCAGGTCGGCGAGCGCGGAGGCAAAGGCAGCCGGCTCAGCCCGCTCCGCCTGATCGACGTACTCGGCCACGGTGTACGTGGCGTCGGCGACCTGGGCGGTCCATCGGCCATCTCGCGTGAGCCGCAGGGGCGGGGCGAGGCCGGCCCGGGCCGCGTGCTGGTGTGCCTGAGCCGCGAGTTGAACGCGTGCCGGGTCGAACCGCCGATTGAACCGTTTGACGACGAGCAGCCCATGGGCCGTGGGAACCACGACGGACTGTCCGACATGCCCAGCGGGAAGCAGCCGGGCAGGTCCGCTCGCCTGCAATCCGTACTGGCTCAGGCACGCGGACAGCTCCGTCGCGCCCATCGTCGTCGTCACTTCGTCAGCACCCGATTCCCCATGACGAGGACGTCCAGTCCCGAAGAATAGAAGGTGCGGATCGCGTCCTGGGGGCTGCACACGATCGGTTCCTCTGCCAGGTTGAACGAGGTGTTGAGGACCGCGCCGACGCCCGTGCGGTCACGGAATCTCGTGATCAGCCGGTGGAAGAGCGGATTGGTGTCCACGGTCACGGTCTGCGGCCTGGCGGTGCCGTCGACGTGGACCGCGGCCGGGATGAGGCTCCGCGCCTCGTCCCGCACCGGCAGCGTGCGCTCCATGAAGTACACCGCCGGTTCCGGGCCGAAGTAGATGGCGAAATCCTCGGCGAGTACGGCCGGGGCGAAGGGCCGCCATGGCTCACGGAACTTCACTGCGTTGTTCACCTGGTCACGCATGCCCACGCTGCGGGGATCAGCGAGGATGGAGCGGTTCCCCATCGCGCGCTGCCCGAGTTCCATGCTTCCCTGGAACCAGCCGGTGATCTTCCCCTCGGCCAGAGCGTGTGCAGCGGCATCGGCCGGGTCGTCCACAGCCGGTGCGCGGAGCTTGGCCCGGGACAGTGCCTCGTCGATCGCGGTCTGCTCAAAGGAGGGGCCGTAGTAGTTGTGCTCCATAGCCGGACCGCGCTCGCCCTCAGACAGGACGCAGTGCGCGTACAGGGCCGCGCCGATAGAGGTGCCGCTGTCGTCGGGGCAGCTTGAGATGAAGACCTCGTCGAACGGCGTCGAGGACGTGATCTTCCCGTTGAAGACGGAATTCATGAACGTCCCTCCGCCCACGGCAACCCTCCTCATCCCTGTCTTCTGGTGCAGGTCGGTGAGAAGGTACTGGAGGGCGTCCTCCAGCACATGCTGGACGGCCGCGGCGATGTCATGGTGCCGGGCGGTGATGGGTTCGTCCGGCCAGCGCGGCGGCCCGAAGCGGTGGACGAACGCCTCGCTCACGGCACCGCGCGAGGGACGAAGGTAGTAGCCGAAGTAGTTGAGGTCGAGGCGGATCGTGCCGTCCTTGAAGTCGACGAGGTCCCGGAGCAGCTTGTAGGCGCTGCTGCTGGGGTCTCCGTAGGCGGCCAGCCCCATCACCTTCCACTCGTCCCGGTCGATCCGGAAGCCCAGATACTGGGTGACCGCTCCGTACAGCAGCCCTACCGAGTGGGGGTAGGGGATGGTGTCCATCGTGGTGAAGGAGTTGCGGTTCCCGACGGCGCGCAGCGCGGTGCAGTCCTCGCCCCGGCCATCGACGGTCAGTACGGCGGCCGACTCGAAGGGGGAGAGGAAGAAGGCGTTCGCCGCGTGTGCGTCATGGTGGTAGACGTAGTCGATGGTCAGCGGCTCACCGGGAGTCTGCAGGATCTGCGTGGCACACCCTTGATACGGCGCGTCCAGCAGAGCGGCGAGGTTGTTCGGGATCGAGTAGAGCCCTTCGGGATGCCAGCGTGCGCGTCCGGCATAGCGGCCGTCGGGCACGCTCAAGTCGATCGTCGGGTTCGTGCTCACCGCGATCCGGTCCACGCCACGCAGACCGTCTGGGACGGTGGACAGGCAGTACTCGATCGCGCGGGCGGGGAAGTCGCGCGAGTGCTTGCGCCGGGTGAAGCGTTCTTCCGCCGCTGCCGCCACCACGTGTCCGTCCTCGATCAGCGCGGCCGAGGAGATGTGCAGATCGCTGGCGATTCCGAGAATGCGCATCTTCCTTATCCCTCCACCGACACGCGGCATACCAGGTCTTCGATCACTCGGCTCGTCAGCGGGCCCGCGGCCGGCGGTTGGATCAGCCGGTACGCGGGAACCTGCGGAATCCGCAGCTCGGTCTCGCTCGCTGTCCAGGCCAAGGCAGCCTGCTGGGGGAAGACGTCGGCTGGACGGCGCAGCAGGTTGTGCGTCCACAGCGTCCGGCGTTCGTCATCGCTGAGCCTCTCCAGACGCGGTGTGACCGCCTCTGAATCAACGTACGGTTCGATGGCCAGGCCGAGACGACACCGAGGCGTCACCGTGCTGTCTGCCGCGGCGGCCAACTCCTGCGGGCGTATCCCCAGACGCGTCTCCAAGTCATCGCGGTGGGCTTCGACGCCGCCGAACCGCTGCGACCACCGGCGCGTGAGAGAGGTCCGCAGTGGGCCGTCGCCCAGGGCCAGTACGCTGCCCGCACGGATCCCGATCTGAATGGGGAAGCCGAGAGCGTCGTCGGCGTCCGAGTCGGCGTCCTGGACGAGGGCGAACTTGTCGTTGCCCACGAGTACGGCTTCGAGGCTGTCCAGGCAGTGCAGCAGCAGCGTCGTCTTGCCGGCCATCCGCCTCCCGACCAAGGCCACGCCCACCCCGTGCAGCGTGAAACACGCCGCGTGGAAGAACGGGCAGCCGTCCCCGAGGAGTGCGCGAAGTACGAGCGCGCGCAGTATCCGGACCGCCACCAGCTTGGGCTCGTCCCTGGTGGCTGCCGCCAGGAACAGATGGACCGTCGAGTGCGTGTCATCCACGAAGCAGACCGTGTCCGGTGCGGTGGGCAGCATCGCTCGGCGCAGGGGAGGTGTGAGCCGGGCGTCCTTGGCCGAGCCGATCCGTTCCGGGTGCGCGTCATGAATGACAAGCCGTGCTCTGGCCGGGGAATCTCCTCGCTCGAAGAAGCCTTCGGTGTACCACGCCACGTAGTCGACGACCGGTGACGGAGCGAGGATCTCAACCCCAGCCCTCTCGAGGCCGAAACGGTCTCGGCGAAGGGAAGTGGAGGGGCGTCGTGCCCAGTCGTCCAGATCGTTGACCGACAGGCTGTCCTGCACGGATGTCACCTCTCGATCAGGTAGGCGCCGCCGTTGACCAAGTCGGCCACCTGCCCCTCCAAATGATCGATCCCGCTGGTCGCCGCGACCTGCTTCGCTTCTGCCAGAAGACGGTTCGACCGGTTCTTGAACGGGTCGCACACCTTGGGGCAGATCACCGGGAGCTGGCTGCGCAGCTGTCGGCGCAGCGCGCCTTCCCAGACCGTCGCGAAGGACTCCTCCAGCGCGCTGCCGTAGCTGAAGCCGCCGGGCCGGGGGTGGTACTGAGATTGAACTCGTGAAGTCATAGGGGCTGACGTGTGGTGTCTGCCTGCGGTATCACCGAGGGATGAGGTATCCACAGGGTGGCGGGCTGACCGCTGAACGGCAGTGCAAGCGCGAGGAGTTACGGCTTCAAGCGGCGGTGCGTTTCGCCCGGGGCGAGGGCAGTTCGGCGATCGCCAGGGATCTGCGGGTCAGCGTCCGATCGGTCCAGCGGTGGCGTCAGGCGTGGGCCGAGGGCGGACCGCGATCCCTGCGATCGCAGGGGCCGGCATCACTGCCGCGTCTGAACGAGAAGCAGTTCGCCCAGTTGGAGTCGGAGCTGGCCAAGGGGCCGGCCGCGCACGGCTGGGAGGACCAGCGCTGGACTCTGAGCCGTGTGAAGACGGTGATCGGACGGCGCTTCCACCTCACTTACACGATCCAGGGTGTACGCAAGCTGTTGGTGCGTAACGGCTGGTCCTGCCAGGTTCCGGCCCGTCGTGCCATGGAGCGCGATGACGACGCGGTGGCCGGGTGGGTCAAGGAGGTGTGGCGCCGCGCGGAAGGCTAGCGGCGGCTCGTGGAGCCTGGCTGGTCTTCGAGGACGAGGCTGGCTTCTCCATGACGCCGTCGCAGGCAAGGACCTGGTCCCAGCGCGGCCGGACCCCGGTGGTGCGGGTCCGTGGCCGCTCTCGCAGACGCATATCGATCGCCGCGCTGACCTGTTACAAACCGGGCCACCGATCCCGGCTGATCTACCGGCCGCGACGAGACGACGGCCGGCGCGACGAGCGCAAGAGCTTCTCCTGGCGCGACTACCGCGATCTTCTGATCGCAGCCCACCAGCAGCTCGGCGGTCCGATCGTCCTCATCTGGGACAACCTCAACGTGCACAAAGCCAAAGGTCTGCGGGAGTTCGCCGCCTCCCGGGACTGGCTCACCATCCTCTACCTGCCGCCCTACGCTCCCGACCTCAATCCGGTCGAGGGCATCTGGTCCCTGCTACGTCGCGGCTGGCTCTCCAACATCGCCTTCTCCACGCCAGAACATCTGATCCGCACCGTCCGGAGCGGCCTACGGCACATCCAGTACCGCAGCAACCTCATCGACGGCTGCCTCACCGAGACCGGCCTGACCATGAGATCGGCATGACGACACCACGAGTTCAATCTCAGTAGTTGCCTTCGAGGACGACTTCCAGCGCGGTCCAGGTCAGCCGGTAACCGGGATGCCCGCACAGACTACGGCGTCCCTAAATGCCGTCGTCGCCGATAAGCGCGAGGCTGTCAGCACGGCCTGCGCCCTCGTGGCCGACCTCCTTGCCGACAACCGATGGCTCCGAGAGGCGCCAGGTAAATAGGCAGGAAGAAGGGCCTGCGCCGATCTCTCGCCGTGCGCCCAGTGAGCGGCGACGGGAGAGGTATGGGCAGCAGTGAGCAAGCCGAGGCGGTGCAGTGCCACCGATGAGGCGAGGCTGATGAGCGTTCATGACCTCAGACGAGGGCTGCCGGTGAGCTCTCCGGAGTCAGGCCGGTGAGCGAGGCCGCGAGAAGGCGTCCGAGCTGATGCGGGCGTGTGCGCAATTAGAGTTTTTCCTGTCCACGGCTCGTGCGGTGCTCGGCCGGCGGGATCAATCGCGGCGATTTCGATGGCTGGATAGTGGCCTGTTAAAGGCCCTTCCTCTCTCCAGTGTCTATCATTCGGCTTCCCCCATAGCGCTTCTACTCTTCTTCTGATGTCTGTACTGGATGACATCCCGGATGTAATCGCAGCAAGAGGCGGACATTCCAGCGGCAGCGCTCCCCAAGGATTTCCTTGGTCGATCTGCATGGCATTAATATTTTCTTCGGATGTTCGGAAGTTGGAGCGCTGCGCGTGATCCCGATCCGTCGCCTCGCCGCGTTCCTTCCGTGCACGCTTTACCATGCTGCGGGAATAGGATGCGGGTTCATTGCCCTTTTGACTGCTTCCGTTGGGGGTTGGGTGAGGGACTGTCAACTTTCCGTCGTGGTGCCATGCTTTAACGAGGAGCAGGCTGTCGGTGTTTTCCATCGGACGCTGGTCGATGTGCTCGAACCGACGGGCGAGAGTTTCGAGGTCTGTTATGTGGACGACGGCAGCGAGGACCTCACCCGTACTCGGCTGGCGTCCTTGGCATCCACCGATGTACGGGTGCGCTTCATCGCTTTCAGTCGCAACTTCGGTAAAGAGGCTGCGATGCTGGCCGGGCTGCGGATGAGTCGCGGTGAGTCGGTGGTCCTCATGGACGCCGACCTTCAGCACCCTCCCGACCTCGTACCGCGCATGCTGGAGTTGCAGCGGCACGGCTACGACCAAGTCGTCGCCCGCCGAGACCGTGCGGGCGAGGGGTTGGTAAGGTCGTTCCTCAGCCGCTCCTATTACCGCATCATGGGTCACTTCATGGACGTGTCCGTGGTCGACGGCGAAGGGGACTTCCGGTTGCTGTCGCGCCGCGCCGTGGACAGCGTGCTCACCCTCCCCGAATCGAACCGCTTCTCCAAGGGCATCTTCTCCTGGATCGGCTTCGACACCATCAGCTTCACCTATCACAACGCCGAGCGAGTGGCGGGGCGTTCCAAATGGGGCGGCAGACGCCTGCTCAACTACGGCATCGACGGACTGCTCTCCTTCAACAGTCGCCCGCTGCGCCTCGCCATCTACGCCGGTCTGCTGCTCGCCCTGACCGCGGCGGCATACGCTGCATGGATCGTTGCGGGCGTGGCGCGCGGCGGCGTCGGAATTCCCGGGTACGCGAGTCTGCTGACAGCCGTGGTGGCCCTCGGTGGAATCCAGCTCGTCACGCTCGGGATCGTCGGCGAGTACGTCGGGCGCATCTACTGTGAGACGAAGAACCGGCCGCACTACCTCATCCGTGAATCAAGTGTCCACCCGGATCCACCGGTCCCACCGAAACCGCCGGTGCTCTCCCGGGGCAGCGCCTCGAGTTCCTCCGGCCCGATGAGGTTCCGTACCCTGCGCCAGTTCTTCACCTTTGCGGTGATCGGTGTTGTCAATACCATCGTCTACCTGGCGGTATACGCGGCACTCAACCACTGGATCCCCTACCTGGCCTCCCACGTCATCGGATACTGCATCAGCATCGTTGGGTCCTTCCTTCTCAACTCGTTCATCACTCTGCGGATCAAGCCGACTTGGCGCTCCTTCCTGCGCTATCCGCTGTCGAGCCTCGTCAACCTCGTACTCTCCGGTGTCCTGCTCTATATCGGTGTGAGCCATCTCGGCATTGGAAAGAACATCGCCGCGCTCGGAGCAGGGATCCTCGCGACACCGTTCTCCTTCCTCGTCGCTCGGTGGGCCATTACCTCGGGTGCTGCCGCCTCCTTGGCACCGGAGACCGGTCAGGTCTCCGACACCCGAGCAGGAACGACTGGCGACTGACAAGACGCCGCGCCACACCGCAGCACGCAAACAGCGGCATCGAAACGAAGGGGACCGAGCAGCATGACCGCAGAAACACCGAAAGCGGCGGGAACCCCACGGCCCCCGGGCACTGCGGCCCAGCAGACCCGTCGCGCAACCGGACGCAAGTTCGGGGCTCCCTTCTGGGCGGCCGTCCTGGCCGTCTTCCCGCTGGGACTGCTGGGCGCGGCGATGTGGATCGGCCGGCTGGTACGGCCCGGCGGAGACGACTGGTGCTTTCTGCCTGTGCTGCGGGACGACGGGGTCGCGGGGATGATCGGGAAGTTCTACCTCCACGACAACGGACGCATCGCGAACGCTCTGATGGTCGCGGCGTACGGGGCCTTCGGCGTGGCTGGCCACCAGTGGTTCGCCGCCGTCAGCGGAGTACTGATCCTGGCGGCCGTGTGGGCGCTGGTCGCCGCCGCCCTGCGGCGTGCCGGGCGAACCGCCCCACGCGGCATCCCGCTGCTCACCACATCAATGATCGTGGCGGTATTCCTCTTCTCCACCCCGAACACATACAAGACGTACTACTGGCCCGCCTCCTCCGTCTCCCACACACTCGCCCCCGCCCTGGCCGCCGCGGCGGTGATCCCGTTCCTGCGCGCCCGGACCCGCCGCGGACACACGATCGCCCTCTGCGTCTGCGCACTGGCGGGCCTGTTCATCGGCACCCTTTCCGAAGGAACCGCGATCACCGCGGGCGTCCTGCTCTGCACCGTGCTGCTCCTCAGCTTCCGCTCGCCGCCCGGACTGGAACGCACCCGCACCCGCCGTTGGTGCGGCGTCGCGCTCGCCGCCCTGCTCCTGGCGGGAATCATCCTCTACACGTCACCCGGCTCCCGCGCACGCCGTTCCCGATTCAATACCGGTGCCACCTCCATGACCGAGCCTCAGTCGCTCGGCGCCGCGCTGCGCACTTTCAGTGACATCCTGGGAACCGTCGTGACCACCTGGACCTACCTCGGCGCCCTGGCTGTGGGCGTACTGCTCGGCGTCCTGCTACGTGCTGCCGACGCGCGCACCGACGGCCCCCAGCTCAGTCGGCCATTCCTCCCCGCTGCGGCAGGTGCGGCCGCCCTCCTGGTGGCCGGATACCTCTGCACCCTCATCACGCTGCCCGCCTTCCGCCACAACCTGATGACGTATGGCACCCGCACCTGGAACGACTACCTCTTCGTGTACGTACTGCTCCTCACGGCAGTCGGCGCCCTGCTTGGCAGAGCCCTGCGGGACGTCTCTGGATATGCCGCCGCTTTCACGGTTGGGGCTGCGCTGCTGTGCGTGGCCACGTGCGTGGGGCTCGCCATTCCCCTGCTCGGACTCGAGCGGGACATGGCCGCCCGAGCAGCTCACTGGGACAAGCAGGACCAGGTCCTGCGGGAAGGCGCACAACAGGGCGCCGAAGTACTGCCCTATGTCCCCGCGTCCGTGGGGCACATGCGAGACCCCTTCGGCAACCACGGTCGCAAGCTGTGGCCCGCCACCTGCGTGGCCGACTTCTACCACCTGAAGCGGATCACCTACGCGACAGACTGACCCGGCTCGGCCACCATGCCACAAAGGGCTCGGTCTACCACCGGCTGCCCGCCGGGTGCCAGGTCGGCTCAGGCCGCAGAGGTGCACACGGGCGCAGGACCAAGCGCGGATACATGGCTGCCAAGTTGTCTGGAACAAACGGAGGGCACCGGATTCGGCACGCCTGTATGCGTCACCAGGCCGTGGAAGGACTCCCTGTTCCGGTACACCGTCCTGCTGACCGGGATAGGGAGACCCCTCCGACAGCAACTCTGGGGAAACCCTCATACCCGGCGGCCCACGCCCCCCGCCCTCCGGACCGCGCCCGGACATTCCCGCGATCACGCCGTTGTGAGGCGGCACGCGTATCGAAGGCGGTTTTGTCCTCGCAGCCCCCGGCTGGGGGCTGCGAGGACCTGTGCGACGAGGCCGTCTACGCCGTCGCTCCCGGCCGCGAGGGCGACGACGCGGCCCTCCTCCTCGCCCGCGCCAGGTCCTGCAGGGACGCCGCGGCCTGCTGGGAACCGCCGCCGGAGCCGCGCTTCGCAGGCACCGTCCCGGGAGCTGGCGAGCGGGCAGCTGGCGGCTTGCGGAACTGACCGATGCCACAGAGCTCATCGTCAGCGAACGTGTCACCGACGCTGTCCGCCATGGCAAGCAGTCCCTGACCTTGCGTGCTGATGGCCACCAACCGGGAACTGTTCCGAGTTCACCGGCGGGGGCAGCACCTGGCCACCGTGCGGCTGGCCGTGGAGACCGTCGAGGGCGGCCGGCGCCTCTTCCTAGTCATGCACCTCGCCACCGCTGGGGGACACGCGACGAGGCACGGGGGAAGACCGTCTGGGCGAGTCAGCTTAAGAGGCGTGGGCACCTGGCTCCGGCTTTGCGACAAGTCCGGTTGAAGGCGCGTGCCGCAGGACCCAGTTCGCGGGACACGGCCGCACGGCCCACCGGACATGAGCGCATGAGCGACACGGACAACAGCGGCGACGTCCCGGCAGCATCCCTTCTGCTCGTGAGACTGCCCGGGCGGAGGACCTTGCGGACCTCTAACGGGATTTGTCTACCCGAACTCTCCTTCGCGGTGACCCGCACCGCCGGCCCCGATCGGCTGCGCGGGCTGAATGGACGTCACCACCGGTCTCGGCCGCACAGGCGTCGTCGGTGTCCTGGACAACGGCGACGGCCCCCAGCTCCTGCTGCGCGCCGACTTCGACGGCCTTCCCGTCATGGAACAGACCGGTCTGCCGTACGCCAGCGAGACTGCGGGCGTGATGCACGCCTGCTGTCACGACATGAACGTCAACTGCCCGCTGGGCGCGCTGGACCTGCGGGCCTAGGGCAGAGCGCACTGGCCGGGGAGGGCTCTCGGCAGTCTTCCCGCCGGCGGAGGAGATCGGCTTGGGGCCCAGGCCATGGTCGATGGCGGCGCTCTTGCACACGGCCGGCAAGCCGGACATCGTCCTCGGCCAGCATGCCGGCCCCTTTCCCGCCGGCACGATCGGCTGCCACGCAGGCCCCGCGCTCGCCGCCACGGATGCGCTCAAGGCCGCCCTCCACGGCAAGGGTGCCTACGGCTCCCGATCCGAGGCCGCGATCGAGCCGGTGGTGATGGCCGTGTCCACCGTGATGAGGCTGCTGACCGTGGTCTCGCGCGAGATCGCCGGCGGCGACAGCGCAGTGGTCAGCGTGGGCGCCCTCAACGCGGGGACGAAGGGCAACGTCATCCCGGACACCGCCGTGCTGAAACCCGGCATCCGCACGTACGACGAAGCGGTACGCAAGACGGTCCCGAGCGCGGTGAAGCGCATCGTCGAAGGCAAGGCGGCGGTGCCGGCGCCACACGGAGCCTCGACTACGAGCCGATCGACACCTTTCCCAGCCTGGTGAACGACGAGTCCGCCGTGGCCCGTACCCTCGCCGCCTTCCGCGATCACTCCGGCCAGCCTCAGGTCTTCGACCCCGGGCCGGCGACCGGCAGCGAGGACTGCGGCGTCCTCGAAACCGCGCCGGACACACCCGTCCGCTATCGGTTCTCGGCGGCATCGACCCGCAGACGTCTACAAAGGCGCAGCGGCCCGGGACGGTCAACCGTAATGCCCCCTCCAACCCCTCCCCGTACTTGGCACCGGTCATCAAGCCCACCCTCTCCACCGGCGTCGAGACGATGACCGTCGCGGCCCTCACTGGCCGCCGGGAAAGGGAAACCGCCTCGCAAACGGGCGCCCGCGTGATCGTCCTGGCACCCCGACCCGCCCTGGACGGCCTCGGCCGTGCCCCGGCAGCCCCTCACCAGTACGACCACGAGGGCATCACCCGCAGCCTCCTTCCGGCACCCGCCCGTGCTCCCAACCGCCGGGCGGGATGCGATTGTGGAGTCCGGGTGACTCTGCGGCGGGCCTTGGACGGACGATCGTGGTCGTTCATGTGGCGCCTGGCGCAGCGGCGCCTCTCGGTCAGGCATCAGGGTCCCGTGTGGACCGGCGCCCGGCGCAGTGCTGCCTGCGGATCTTGTTGGCGTCGCGTCGGGGACTGGGGCAGGGCCGGTGATGCGGAGCTCCCGGGCCGTTGCTTTGACGGCTCCGCCCCGGGAGCTTCGGCGTGCTGACGCCAAACGGGGTCGGCCCGGGCGCAGCCGTTTCAGGTTCCCCTGTAGAAGGCGACTGCGTCAGTGACGCGCGGCCCTGCGAGATGCACATCACCTGTTCAGCGCTCATCGGTGAGTGCCTCGGACGGCGGGCAAGTGAGTCGAGGGGAGGTGCCGCAGCGTCAGTAGTCTGTGGCCAGGGCGATGGCGGCAACGAAGAAGCCGACGAGGCCGACTGTCGCGGCGATGGGTTCGGCAAGGGCTGGGCGCTGCCGGCCTGGACCTTGCATGGGTAAGTGGAACGAAAAGCCCCATTACGGGGCGACCTAATGCCGCCGCGTGCCCGGAGCGGGGGTTTCAGACGGAGGAGAAGCCTGGTGCCGAGTCGCCGTTGAGGGCCCACAGGGCGGCGGTGTACCAGAGGAGGGCCACGCCGAGTACGAGCAGGGCGCCCACCGCTGGGAGCAGCCAGCCGGGCAGGCGTCTGCTGCGCACGACGATCAGTTTGGCTACGAACGCACCGTAGAGGGCGCATCCGGCGAAGGAGTGGATCGTGGCCCGCGGGGACATCGTCTCGATCCCGTAGGTAGTAAGACAGTGGTAGGAGATCGGTAGCGAGAAGAGGAGGCTGAGAAAGCCGAGCGCGCGGTGTCCCCGGCGCACCGGTCGGGGCGAGGAGCGGGTACCGGGCACGCGGCCGTACATCCACAGGGCGAGGCCGAGCTGAATGATGGCGAAGCCGAGCAGGGCGGTGCTGAGCTGGGCCTTGAGTTCGACTGCGGCGCTGCCGTGCTCCCCGAAGAGCCCGTTGCTGTAGCGCGGTGTGTGGTGGGTTCCGAAAAGGTAGATCCCGACAGCTACCGCGCTAGGCAGCAGCACGACAAGCACGACACTGGTTGAGAAGGCTTTGCGGTCGGCTTCGCCTTGGCGCGAACTCATGCCGTTCTACTGGCTCAGCTCTCGACCTGCTTGCCCTTGGCGTCCAGGACGTACCACTCGGCGCCGAACTGGTCGAGGGCCTGGCCGTTCGTCTGGCCAGGCTTCTTGTCGCCGGTGTAGTAGTACAGGGGATGGCCGTTGTACGTGACCTGCTGGTCTCCGCCGGAGCGTTTGGTGATGTCGAGAAGTTTCTGGTTGACGCCCTTGCCGGCCTTGGCGTTCCCCTTGCTGAGCAGCGGAGGCCAGGCTTTGGCGCAGTCACCCGTGCAGTTCGATTTGTTCTTCTTGTCGGCAAGGAAGAGGTAGAGGGTGCGGCCCTTCTCGTCGACGAGGATGGCGCCGAGCTTGTCCACGGACTTCGTGTCGACGGCGGCCGGTTTCGAGGGCGAGGCACTGGGAGTGGAGCCGTATGCCTCCTGCGATGTGTCGCTCGTACTGTCGGAGCACCCGGTCAGGGCTGCGGCGAACAGGACGGAGGCACAGGCGGTGGCCATGGTGGCACGCTTCATCTACGGCTCCTTGGGAGGGTGCGCGGCGTGGCCCCATGTCTCTCCCCGTCGGTGCCTGCCCACTCACAGTGCCATCCTCAACGCCACTCACCCGGCGCAAGTGCTCTCCCGCGAGACCCCTCACGAGGCGGTGGGCACCTTCATCCCCGAGTACATTGTCGGCGGCTGGTGGGGAAAGCCTCCTGCTTAACCGGTCCGGACCACCTCCCTGGGGTGTAAGAGGCCCTCGGTCGAGGCGATGAGGGCGGCCAGCAGTCCGATCCCCGCGGCGGTGCAAGTGAAGCGCACCGGGTCGAGGACCAGGTCACCGTTGACGGCTGGATCCTTCGGGCCTGTCCGTCTGCTCGCTGCCCGCAGGCGGCGAGCTCGGCGAGGTGGAATGCGTTAGCCAGGTAGTCGTCACGGACTGCGGAGGATCCGGTGAGCCGGCCAGTGATCGTGTGATGCGCTGTGAGAATCAGGGCCCCGTCGCGGACGGGATTCACCAGGGAGTCGTCAGCGTAATGCGCCTGGGAGGCGCCGAAGGTGGATACGGGTCGAGGCTGCGCCCGCTCCTCGACGACCATCTCCTGGTGGACCGCGAACCGTCTGGATCGCCGAGGCCGGCGAGAGGGGCGCAGTATCCGTTGGGCCGCAGGACTTGGCACACGCCCCGGCCTACCCCGTCCGCAGTCCGACGTCTGGCATGACCGCGTCGACCTTCGGCGGCCGGGCGCAGGCACTCTAGTTCCGGGCGGGCGTCGGGTCGAAGCCTTCATCCCGCAGGCCGCGCAGGATTACGTCGCGCAGGGCGTGGTCGCCTTCCACGACGAGGATCCGGCCATGGGTCACCTCGCAGTGGCTCGACTGGCCAGCAGGTACGCGCAGGCGGTCAGAGCCAGCCATGCGGTGGCAAACAGCCAGGCTCCGATGACGTCGCTGACCCAGTGCACGCCGAGGTAGATCCGGCTCAGGCCCACGGCCATGCCCCACATACCGATCAGGACGGCGGCCACGGGCGGGAGACGCGGACCACGCACATACAGCGCGGCCATCACAAGGCCCGCGGTCATCGCACTGGTGGAGGCGTGGCCTGAAGGGAAGGACCAGCCCGATGCGAGCGTTGCCCAGTCGGCGCGCGGTGGTCTGGGACGCGAGACCAGTGCCATGACTGCGTAGCGCAGTGCCTGCCCGGAACCGAGACAGAGCGCGAGTGCGGCCGCAGTGGCGGCCCGCCGCCTGACGGTGCCGTGCACGCACAGGCCCGCGAGGAGGACTACGACAAAGGGGATGACACCGGTGCCGGTCGCGGTGACGGCGCGGGCGAGGGCCAAGCCGGCGCCGGGCCGATGCGTCACGGACCAGTGGTGCAGCATCGCGTCGCCGGGCAGCAGCCTGGGCGCCGCACCGACCACGACTACGGTGATCAGGGTAAACGCCCCTGTTGCCGCCAGGGCCACGCCGCTGCACAAACGTGCACGCGGGCGACGGGTCACGCGGCAACCAGCAGCGGTCGAAGCGGGCCGTCCTTCAGCCACGCGGCAATGGCGTCCTGCCTGCGCCGCACCGGCCAAGTGGTGAGGAACGCGACCAGGGCGCCGACAAGGAGCCCGGCCAGGACATCGTGCGGGTAGTGCACGCCCACCCATACCCGGGAGGCGGCCATCAGCCCCGCTGCGGCCAAGGCGATGAGGCCCAGTCGGCGCGAGACGAGAAGGAGCGCGAAGGCCGCCGCGGAGGCGAGGGCCGCGTGGTTGCTGGGGAAGGACCAGTCACTGGGCGCCGGGCACGCTTCGAGGCTGGCGACGTGCAGCTGGTCGCAGGGCCGGTCCTCGTGGACTGCCAGTTTCAGAAGGGAGTCGACGCCATAAGCGAGGACGGTGACCAGGGGGACGGCCAGCGCGGTCACCACCGTTGGCGCCCCAGCCCGGCGGGCCTGCCACCAGGCGACGAACATCAACAGGGCAAACACTCCCAGTCCGTAGGCCGACCAGGTGGTGACCAAGCTGTCGACCCATTCGGGCGCCCGGTGGGCGAGAGTGACGATCTTGAGGTAGGCGGGGCCGTCGATGGCCGAACCGTCGTAGGCGAGACGCATCAAGGGTTCTCATTCCGTTGCTTGGCGGCCCGCCGGGAACGGAGCAGTTCTGCTGCGAGCGGCACTAGGGACACAGCGACGATCACCGCGATGATCGGCAGCAGGTAGCGGTCCACGTTGGGGACGGAGGAGCCGAGGGCGTATCCGGCCAGGACCAGGCCGGCCGTCCACGCCAAGCCACCTGCCGCCTGCCAGACAGTGAAGACCCGGGCGGGGACGTTCAGCGCTCCGGCGAGCGGGTTCAAGACCGTGCGCACGACGGGGACGAAGCGGGCCAGGACGATCGCCTTGGCGTGGCCGTATCGCTCCAGTAGCACTTCGGCGCGCTCGGCACCCTGGTGCAGGCGCGCGGACCGGCTTCGGGAGAGGGCCGCTGCACCTGCCCGGCGCCCGATGAAGTATCCGCACTGGGCGCCGGCCAGCGCACCGGCCGCCGAGGCGACCAGGACCCACGGCAGGGACAGCGTCGCAGGCTTGTCCGCGCTACCCGCGCACAGCAGGCCGGCGGTGAAGAGCAAGGAATCGCCGGGCAGGAAGAAGCCGACCAGCAACCCGGTCTCGGCGAACATGACCACCGTGATACCCAGCACGCCGAAGGCAGACAGCAGCGACTGAGCGTCGAGGACGTTCACCGCGAGCGAAGTCGCGGTGACGGCGGGTACGGCCATAAACGGGTGGCCTCTCACTGAATGCGGGCAGGGGGCGGTTGGGACAGGACAGCCGATGACTACAATGCGGTAGACGGTCTACCGCACTGTAGACGATCCGGAAGCGAGGGGAACGCAATGGCGGAGCACGCTGCCGAGCGCAGAGCGGCTGGGGAGCTGGAGACGAGCGTGCTCGCGGCGCTGTGGGCGGCGAACGGCCCCCAGACCGCCGGCCAGGTACAGCGCAGCCTCACGGTCGAGCTGGCCCGGACGACCGTGACAACGGCCCTGACCCGCCTCCACGCGAAAGGGGCCGTCGGCCGGGAACGTTCCGGTCGCGGATTTGCCTACTACCCCGTCCGGGACGCCCACGGTCTGACCGCTCAGCGTATGCACCACGAGCTCGACAAGGACCACGACCGCCACAGCGTGCTAGCCCGGTTCGTCTCCGACTTGGATCCCGAGGACGAACGCATACTGCGAGACCTGCTGGGAAACGGTGACGGCCAGTGATCACCGCCCTGATCGTGCCACTGCTGATGCCACTCGCGACGCCGGTACTCGTTCGGCTGGTGGAGTTCCGTCAGCGTCCCGCGGCTGCGATGTGGGCGCTGACCGCGACCGCGTGTGTGCTGGCGGCCGGTTGGATCGCGGCACTTGGCGGCCTTCTTCTCACAGGGATGCTCGCCGTGTCACCCCTTGCCCGACTCGGCCATCTGATCCACCCCCTGAACGCGGCGCCGCCCCCGGTCGCCTACCCGGCGGCCGCGCTCGCCGTCGGCACGCTTCTCATCTGCGTTTGCGCCGTGGCCCGGGCGGCGCTGCGCCAACTCCACCAGTACCGCACCGCGCACGCGCAGCTGCGCGACGCGCCCTCTGCGGGAGGCCTCAGTGTCCTGGACACCCCAGAACCCGACGCCTACGCCCTTCCCGGAAGCCCGGGGCGCATCGTCGTGACCTCCGGCATGCTGCGCGCCCTGGACGGACAGGAGCGAGAGGCTCTCCTCGCTCACGAACGGGCTCATCTGGCGGGGCGACACCACTACTTCCTCGCCGTAGGTGACCTTGCCACCCGCTGCCATCCCGCGATGCGCTCACTGCGTGACGCCATCGCCCTGGCTGTCGAGCGAGTCGCTGACGAAGCCGCCGCGACCGCGGTCGGCAACCGTCATCTGACAGCGCGCGCCATCGGTCGCGCAGCCCTTGCCAAGAGCACCGGCGTTCCCATCCGGCCCTCCTTCGCCGCAGGAGCCGCAGGCGGACCCGTGCCGCGGCGCGTGAAGGCACTGCTCCAGCCGGTGGCAACTTCTCGCAGACTGGCAGTCGCGGCAGCCGGCCTGCTACTTGCCTGCTCAGCCGCAACAGGTGGCGGAGCCGCAGCTGGGCTCGTGAGTCTGCATCACAATGTAGAGATCGCCCAGGGCGAAGTGCCGGACGGCTGACCGGGCGGCGCTCGCAGGATCGACCGCCGCCGCGACCTTCCTGCGCTCGTCCCCGCCGTCGGACCTCAGCTATCCGCATCGGGCCCCGCAGCCGGGCCTTGGCCCCTCGCTTCGACCTCGCCAACGCGCGTACACCCGCAATGGAGCCAGCAAATCACCCAGGCCCGGTGTCTGGAACCCTGACTTCGAGCTGATGAGCGAGCAGGCATGACGGATATCCGGACTCAGCCCCTGCCGACCAGGTCGAACTTCAGCGTGGGGGTCCTCCGTCCCGGACGGACGACTACAGAGCCTTCCCAGCCCGGTTGAGGGGTGGCCCGGTTCCGGCAGTGAGGTGCTGTCCTCGAGGAGTGTCAGGGCAGGGGACTTTGCGGCCGAGGCGGCGGGGGCGTGTGGGCCGGTTCACGGAGCCTGGCGTGTATGGGTCAGTGCGTTCCCCGTGGTGTCTGCCCAGTTCCTGAGTAGAAGCCCGTTCTGATGGGGGGTATGACCCTTGAACGGCCGATGTACCGCGTCAAACGGCGGCTCCTTGGCAAGCCGCTCACCACCGCGCGTGTCAGTGAGGAGAAGCTGAGCAACCGGACGGCGCTCGGTGTGCTGGCGTCCGACTGCATCAGTTCGTCGGCCTACGGCTCCGAGGAGATGCTCCGGGTCCTCGTGCCAGTGGTCGGAGCGGCCGCCTTCACGCTGGTCATGCCGGTGACCGGTGCGATCCTCCTGGTGCTCCTGCTCCTGACGGTCTGCTACAGCGACGTCGTCAGCATCTACACCCGGGCCGGCGGCTCCTACGTGGTGGCCCGGGAGAACTTCGGGCCGAACGTCGCCCAGGTCGCCGCCGTGGCCCTGCTGGTCGACTACATCGTCACCGTAGCCGTCCAGGTGTCGGCCGGCACGAACGCGCTGATCTCGCTCGCCCATCTGGCGGGCAATGGCTGGACGGGGCTGGACCACCTCCAGCTGCCGGTCTCAGTGCTGGTGATCCTGGTGCTCACGTACGGGAATCTGCGCGGAATCCGCGAGGCGGGCCGGGCGTTCGCGCTGCCCGCGTACCTCTTTATTGCCGCCATGAGCCTGGTCTTCATCGTCGCGGCGGTCCGCGCGCTCACGGGCGGACTGCCTCACGCCGACCTGAACGCGTCCGGTGCCGTGCCGCTGGGGGCTCCCGGCGACGGCTGGCTCCAGGGTGCGTCGCTGTTCATCGTGGCGCGTGCCTTCGCCAACGGCGGCTCGTCCCTCACCGGCCTCGAAGCGATCTCGAACGGCATCTCCGCCTTCCGCGAACCCCAGGGCCGAAACGCCCGGCGCACCCTGATCGCCATGAGCTGCGTGCTCGCCGTCCTGGTCCTGGGCGTCTCCACCCTCGCGCACTTCACCCATGCCGTCCCGTACACCGACGGGACCCCGACCGTCATCGCTCAGGAGGCGAGGCTCGCCTTCGGGAACAAAACAGTGGGGACACTGGGTCTGGTCCTCGTCCAGCTCGCGACCGCGCTGGTCCTCTACACCGGCGCCAACACCCCCTTCACCGGGTTCCCGTTCCTGGCGAGCTTCGTTGCGCAGGACCGGTTCCTTCCACGGGTCCTCACCCGGCGCGGGCACCGGCTGGCCTTCTCCAACGGCATCGTCACCCTCTCCGCTCTCTCGCTGGCCCTGTTGCTCGTCACAGGCGCCAGCGTGGACAAGCTCGTGGCGCTCTACGCGATCGGCGTGTTCACCGCCTTCACCATGGCCGGGGCCGGCCTCACCGCGTACCACCTGCGCAGGAGCGAGCCTCTGCGCCGGGCGAAGATCACGGCCAACACCCTCGCAGCGGGCGCCTCCGGCGCCGTCGTCCTGATCTTCGCCGTCACGAAATTCACCGAGGGCGCCTGGCTGGTCGTCGTCATCTTCCCGCTCGGAGTCTGGATGCTGATCCGCATCAACCGCGAGTACCGGCGCGAGGCCGCGGCCCTGGAACGGCTGCCCCCGGGCGCGGACCGGCCACGCACACACCGCCATCAGGTGTTCGTCCTCGTCGAGGCACTGGACCTGGCCACGCTGAAGGCCCTGCGGTACGCCCACGAGCTGCGGCCGGACACCGTCCGGGCCGTGCACTTCGCCATCGACGAGGACCACGCACGCCGGCTGTCCGCCCTCTGGGCGTCGACGGCCGCGACATCCGTCGAACTGGAAGTGGTGGCCTGCCCCGACCGCCGGCTGCGTCACGCGATGCGGGAACTTGCCGTCCGCACCACACAGGACCGGGAGACTTCCCTGACGGTGCTCGTACCACGACGTCTGTACGCCAACGCCCTCGGCAAGCTCCTCCACAGGGACACCGGCGAGAAGATGTCGAGGACGCTGGGGCAATTGCCGCACGTCGCGGTCACGATCCTGCCGTTCAACGCATCGCACGCCATGCGGGCCCTGGAGACCCATCACCTGCCCGACACGGACTGAGATGAGAACAGGGCTGCGCGGCCCCTTGAGGCGGCCCTGCCGGGGGCCCATCGCCAGGGCGTTTCGTATGGATCAATTCGTTGGAGCGGCATTCAGCTACAGTGCGCGCATGACAATTCGCCGCATCATGCCCAATGTCGCGACCCAGGACATTGAGGAGAGCCGGAGCTTCTACAGCGATTTCCTGGGTATGGAAGTGCGCATGGAGGAGCCAGGATTCCTGATGTTGGCCTCGCCGGAGAATCCGACGGCGCAGATGACCGTCGTATCCCCTGCCGCAGACTCATGGGACCCTCATACGTCGCAATCGGCAATGGCCGTCGAAGTCGAGGACATTGACGCCGCGTACACCGCAGCCGAGCGCCGTGGTTACCAGGTGGTCTATCCCTTGACCACGGAATCCTGGGGGATCCGGCGCTTCTTTGTTCAATCACCCGACGGAAGTGTCATCAGCGTTCACAGCCACGTCTGAGGGTGAAGGTGTTCACCCGGGCGTAGCCAGTGGGGATGTCGCGGCACGGTTCCGTGGGGGACACGAGACCTGACTCGGCGAAACCGAGGTCTCTCTCTGGTCACCGCCGACACGGGTGCCCGCGCTGCACAGCCCTGGTGCCGCGCAGCTGAGCTACCTCGCAGCGAAGAGCAGGGATGAACGGAGCGTCTTCCCGCATCAGGGAAGACGCTCCGTTCATCGTGGGGGCACCATGCTCTCCCCGACAGCTGCCGATGACGAAGGCAGCAGAAGCGTCGACGAACTGCGTACGGACCTGATGGACCAGTTCGGCCTGTAGAGACACGGCGCGCCCCGCCCGCACCCTCAGCTCTATCGGGGTGCGGTGGGGGTGTCGAGGTCGAGGGCGCGGTGCTTGATGTTGTGGGCGGCGCCGACGTCGGCGTGGGTGACGTGCCCGCACCGGGTGCACTCGAAGAGGGAGCGGGTGCGCCGGCTCTTGCGGTCGACGTGCCCGCACCGGTGACAGGTCTGCGAGGTGTAGGCGGGATTGACCGCGGTGACCCTCACGCCGTGCCACTTCGCCTTGTACTCGATCTGACGCCGGATCTCCCCGAACCCCACATCCAGGATCGCCCGGTTCAGCCCCGCCTTCGCCGCCACGTTCCGCCCCGGCGCCTCCACGGTGCCGCGCGCCGTGCGCGTCATGTTCTTCACCCGCAGGTCTTCGAGCGCCACGTGCTCGAACTGCATGACCAGCTGCTTGGTCAGCAGGTGCTGGGTCGAGGCGCGCCGCTGCGCGACCAGCCCCATGAGGTGCGCGACCTGGTCCCGCGCCTCGCACCATCCCGCGCTCTGACGGTGCGCCGGCAGCCCCTTCACATGGCGGCGGGCCATACGCCGCTGCCACTTGTTCAGCTGCCGGCGCGCGTTGTCCAGATGCCGCGGGTTGACGAACAGCTGTTCCTTACCGGCCGCGGTGAGGACCGGCTCCGACGTCGCGGCGAACACCGCCACCCCCAGATCAACCCCCACCGCCCCTGCCTCCTTCTGCCGACGGGAGGGCCGGGCGGGCGGCGGGACGGGGACCCGGACGTTGAACGACGCCCACCACTGACTGCCCTCACGCGCGACCGTCACCATCTTCACCACCCCGCCCCGGGCGATTACCCGGGCCAGCCGCCGCGCCGGCCGGTGCAACCGCACAATCAACGCCTTCTGACCGGCCGGGTCCTTCTCCCCACCGATCCGCACATGCCGCAGATCCGTCCCCACCAGCCGCACACTCGTCATCCGAAACGAATCCCGACACCGCCCCACCCGCTTCAGCCGCGGATACCCCACCCCCCTCCCCAGAACGCCGACCGGAACTGCGCCAGTTCGCGAACGCCGTATCCGCATCCCGAAATGCCTGCTGACACACAATCGCGTTCACCCCCGCCCACCACCGAAACATCCGCCGGTGCTCCGTCTCCCCCTCCCGAAGCGGCCCCACAACCGGCAGCTCCCGGACCGCGAGAAAAATCCGCTGCACTTCCGACCCCCGCGGCACGAACACCCTCGGAGCCCGCCGATTCGCCTCCTCACGACTCAGCCCCTCCGCCACCAACCGATCCCGCCCCCGAACCCACCGCTGCTGTGCCTCGTGCTTGAGTCCGTAGGCGAAGTTGAAGCTGGCGCGGGAGGCGTTGGCATAGCGCTTCAGCACGAGGAGCTGCTCGGGTGTGGGGTCCAGCGGCTCGCGGACGACGATGGTGGTGGTGTTCTCGTTGGCGGTCATGCTGCGGAGCCTGACATGCGCCACTGACAACGCTTGCCCTAGAAAATGCAAAAGTGTAGCTTACGGGTTGATTCAGGTTCTTTGGTTATGTTCGAGCCCTGGTCGCCCTATGGGGAATGGCCTCGTCCCCTGGATGGGGGAGTAGAGCGTCTGTGGACTGCACCAGCCACACGTGGCAAGGGCAGGGAATCCTCCGAGTTCGGAGACGGAAGCAGGCAGACCTCGCCCTCACGGGCAGGCCAACGTGGCCGGGAAACCGAGCCACCCGTCCCCTATGCGGGCACCCCGCTGTCAATACAGGGCTTTTGTCGCGATCGGTGAAAGTGGGCACGTAGACCATGTTCTGAGTGCTGCGATGCAGGTCAGCGAGAGTACGGCCCGCGCGCGCAGGGACGGTCCCAGATAGTTTCAGTTGATCAACGGTGCGTGTGTGTACGGCCCGCGCGCGCAGGGACGGTCCCGACACAGCGGGAGCCCCACCGCCATGCCAGCCGTACGGCCCGCGCTCGCAGGGACGGTCCCATCAACCCCAGCAGGCGCAGAGCCCACGCGGTGCGGCCCGCGCGTGCAGGGACGGTCCCGCCCGGTACCAGAAGGCGTACGAGGAGCTGCCGTGCGGCCCGCGCGCGCAGGGACGGTCCCCTCGCGGACTACCTGCGCGGGGGTGCGACCGGGTACGGCCCGCGCACGCAGGGACGGTCCCAGTCACGCACGCACCGCTGATCACTTAGCACTGTACGGCCCGCGCACGCAGGGACGGTCCCAACTGACAGCATCAGCCGTACGCCTCCAACAAGTACGGGCCGCGCGCAGGGAGGGTCCCAAGCGGATGCTCACGAATCTGTGATCCTGGCGCGGTGTGGTGCCCTTGCCCGGTGGGTGGGGGATCGGGCGGGTAGACCCCTTGACGCTGGTTGGTGGGTGGGCGGATCGTGGCGGTTCGCTTTACGTTCCGCCCCGAGAGGGGGACTTGTATGTCGTTCACCTGGCGCTATGTCGTAAGCCCCGACGGTTCCTTCTGCCGTATCGGGAACCTCAATGGCAGCCTCGACAACACCAGCGACGAAGAGCTTGCCGCGCTTCATCCCGTCCGTGCCGAAGACGAACAGCCGGCCCGGCCTTGCTCGCGGTGCGGTACTGAGCTTTTGCTGCACTGGCACGGTCCGTGGATGACCGGTGTCGACTGGCTGGAGCTCTGCCCGGCCTGCGACGCCGGCCGCCCTGCAGCTCGCGCGTTCATCCAGTGGCACCGCGACGCCGGTCGCGACCCTGGGGCGTTGCCCCAGCTGTTCGAGGACTGGGAGGCAGAGACCATGCACGCCCATGGCTGGTCCCGCGCCCCGCAGCCCGAGGCCCCGTCCAGCCCGCCGGCCCATGTGAGCCTCGTGCCACGCGGACAAGGCTGAGCGTATGGAAGACGAAACCTCCGGGGAAGGATCCCGGAGGCTTCCGTTTCGGTAGACAGCCGTGGGACGCGGGCGTCAGGCGACTGGCCTTCGGCGAGCCCCGACAGCGCGAGACCCCGGACTAGAAGGGTCCGGGGTGCTCTTGGCGGAGGTCTGTGGGCAGCAGGGGTTTATCGGGCGGCCTCGGTGGCCGGGACGGCGTCGGCCCACGCGATGCCGAGTTCGGCGAGTGCGGCGAGCTGCTCCGGGGCGAGCTTGTCGCGCCGTGCGCGGGTGTTGGACAGCCATACGCCCAGCTTGATGGTTACCGGTTCGGGTTGGTCGTTGACGGTGATGTCGACGGTGGCCGAGCGAGGGACGGGCCGCTGCCCCTCCTGCTCCACCCACTGGGTGAGGGCCGCCAGTCCGCGTTGAAACGCTGCCTGCGACTTACTTCCGGCCTTCGCCGGGCCCCTGACCGCACGCGTCCCCGCCGGGGCGGCCGACGGCGCGGTCGCGCCCTGGATGCCGAGCTTCGTGAGCCGTTGGCGCTGCTCGGGCAGGAGCTGGGCCCAGGTGCCCGGTTCCTGTTGCCGCCAGCGCCAGGTGCCGATGTCGTCACCGTCGTAGACGACGCCGCCCGCAATGTAGGGCAGGTGACCGTCGGCGTCGACCAGGTCGGCGAGCACCCGGTACTGGCGCTGCCAGTCCAGCGGCCACGGGCAGTTCCAGTCCTCATCGATCGCCGCCAGCTGCGCCGCCCGTTTCGCTGCCCGGTCCCGGTCCTTACCGAGGCCGCCCTTGCGCCGGAGGTTGGCCAGGTGCTGCCCGATCGGCACGGACCCAGTGCCGGCCGGGTCATCCCAGAGGGCGTCCTGACGGGGTGCGAGGTGCCCGGTCGACTTCCGGTAGGAACGCAGGACCGCGAGCTTGGCCTCCCACGCCTCCTCGCCCGGCTCCCACACCATCCCGGCCTCCGGCGCGTCCAGGAGCTCCTCGCGGTGAGGATCGAGCTCCCCCGCCCTCCGGGATTTGCGCTGCTGGTGCACCCAGCGGCCCAGCGGAAAATTCTTCGTCACACCGACTTCGACCTCGACGTCGTAAGGAACGGCGTGCAGTCCGGTGATCTCGTTCTCGGCCCGCCAGCGCAGCAGGGCTTGGTAGCCCTCCAGCCACACCAGCGACTCCGGCCGGTAGACCCGTGTCCGCAGGAACGCCGAGATCGTCGCCGCGTCCCGGGGCGTGGAGAAGTGCAGCAGCGCGGACTCAGCGGCTGCATCGGTGTCCCCGTCGTGCTCCTGGTCCTCGCCGTCGCTCTCGCCACCGCCCCCGACGATCCGCCCGTCCTCGTCGCGCCGGACGTGGATTTGCCGCCGGCCGCTGGTGAGGGCGCGGGAGGCCAGCTGCTCGACGAGGTGGGCGTCATGCGAGCGCAGGCCCTGGAGCACGGCAACCAAGGGGCGGAAGCTGGCAGAGGCGACCATGTCGGTGGGGTCCTCGCCGGGCTCCAGGAAGATCGGCACGATGATCCGGGCCACCTTCGTCGAGCCGTCCTTGTTGAGACGCAGCGCCCGGCCGATGTTCTGCACGATCTCCACCTGGGAGCCGCGGGTGTCCGCGAAACAGACCGCCTCCACGCCCCGCTCACCCGTGATGTCCACCCCCTCACCGAGCACACGGCAGCTGGCGAGGAAGGCGCGGTGCACCCGGTGCCCGGCCGCATCGATACCGTTGGCGAACTGCCGCAGCACCTCACGCCGCTCGGACACGAGGTGATCGCCGCACAGCCACGCCGACCACACCCGGTCCGGCGGCACGTGGCGGCCGGCCTCCAGCTCATAGAACTCCGCGTCGATCGACGACGCCGGCAGGGCCTCCGCGGCGGCCAGGTCCGCGTCGGAAGCATCGTTGGCGTACAGCTCGGCCGCCGTCTCCGGCAGCTTGTCCGCGAACACCCTCGCCTCCTCGACCTTCTGGTGGAACGTCATGACGGTACGCAAGTTGTGCGCGGCCGCGTGCTCCAGGAGCGCCGCCTGCAACAAGGCGAGCCGCCGGCCGCGCCGGGCCTCCTCCGTCTCGCCGAGGACGGGGGAGGGGTCGCGGATCTCCAGGACGTCGATCTCGAAGCCGGCGAGGATCTCCCGCTCGATCGCCTCCGACAGGCCGAGCTCGGCGCCAGGGAGCCACGCGCCGTAGATCCCCTCCGGATCGTCCGACATCGTCGCGATCTCCACCTCCTGGCCGTCGCCGCCCTTCCCCGGCTGGGGTGCGGCAAGGATGCGCGGGGTCGCGGTCAGGTAGAGCCGGAAGTCCGCCGGGATCCGGGTGTTGTCGTGAATCGCCGCCCACGGACGACCAAGATCACCAGCGGTCGAGTGCGCCTCGTCGACCACGGCGAGGTCGAACGGAGCCATCTGCTGGCCATAGAGCCGCTCCCCACCCGCGAGGGCGGCCTCCAGCGGCCCGCGAACCCTCCGCCGGCCCGTCGGGTCCTCCAGGTCCTCTCGGTCCACGAGGGAGGCGTACGTAGCGAACACGACCACCGGCCCGGTCCGGGCCCACAGGGCGAGCTGGACTGGGTTCGTCGTCGTACGCACCCCCAGCGAGTTCAGCACCGGGTCGTTCTCCAGCGAGCACACCGCGACCATCGGGGAGCGGTGACCCACTAGACGCCACGCCTGGGCGGTCTGCACGAGCAGGTCCAGGGTCGGCACGGTCACCAGAACCCGGCCGGCCGCGAACGACTCCAGCGCGCACGCGGCGGCCGTGATCGTCTTCCCCGACCCGGTCGCGGACACGATCGTGCCCCGCGCCCCCCGCGCCGGCACCCTGGCAGGGAACCCAACCCACTGGCGGAACGCGGCACGTTGAGTGACCTGGTGCTCCCTGAGCTGAATGCCTGACATCCCTGTGCCTCCCCGAGCGCCGGACTCCTGTGTCATTCACCGGTCCGCAAGCCCAATGCGTACGCCGTACGTACGGTAACTGTACGTGGAAAGTGCGGTTACTGGCGGTAGAATGGCGACTCAGGAGGTACTCCATGTCCGAACTGTTCGACGCAGTCGACGCCCTGGTCGCATCCCGCGCCGTGCTCCCGCCGGCCCAGGAACGCAAGCGGCTGCGCATCGCGCACGGCCTGACCATGGATGATGTCGCCCAAGCACTGCAGGTGCGCCGGGCCACAGTCTCCGCCTGGGAATCGGCAACGAAGCCCACCGAGCCGCGCGGCCCCGAACGCGAGGCGTACGCCCGGCTGCTGAACCAACTGGCAGAGTTCTACCCCACCTGAAGTCCGCACGATCGCACCGGTGCCCCCCGGCCGATACCCTTTGCCGATGTCCTGCGTCTCTGCGGCGGTGCTCCCGTCACCAAAGAGCACGTCTTCCCTCAGTGGCTGAACGAGTACCTCCCTTCAGGACGACAACAGACCGAACAGGCCCGTTACGGCGAGGGCGCCTACGACAAGACTCGGCAGACCGTGGGTCTGGACTTCACGGTCAAGAAGGTCTGCGCCCCGTGCAACAACGGCTGGATGTCGCAGCTGGAAGTCGTTTCCAAGGCCGCCCTCGCGCCTTTGATTGTCGGGCAAGACCTCGACCTCGAACTCATCTCCCTACGCCAGCAGCGTCAGATCGCGCTCTGGGCCACAAAGACAGCGATGATGGCCGACCAGGTCCAGTACACACCTCTCCTGCCTTCCCATCAGCTCCGGAGGATGCGCACTCACCGGGCGATACCCGGTGGTACGCGCGTCTGGATCGGAGCCTGCCAGCAACGCGAACCCCTCGTCACCAGCACCACCGTGAGAGTCGACCTCACCGGCGTAGGTGCGCCTGGGAGCCCGCAGCCGGTGGGGTTCTACTGTTCGATGAAGATCGGGCACCTCTGTCTCTACGTGTACTTCCCGGCCGTAGACGTCGTCATCCAGCACGCTCGTGAGTTTCACCTGTCGGTCGCTCGGATCTGGCCCCGCCGCTCCGGCGACTTGCCGTTTCCCCCTCCCGTCCAGCCGCGGAATGGGGAAGCCTTTGAGTACTTCGCCATGGCACTCAAGGAAAGCCTGTATCTCTACACACCCGAGGAAGCAGCTGCGCACAAGCTGCGAGAATCTTGATGCCGGGGCCGGACACGGTGTAGCTCCCCGGCAATCAAACCGCCAGCTATCCCGCCCCGAGCGAAGGCTGGCTGGTGCTGTCCGCTGCTCCGCGTGCGACAGCGGGCCGCTCGCGAGCGTGCACGTTGTGTCCCCAACCCTTCACGATGGACACGCGGGAATGATAAGACTGCGTTGCGTGATCATGCGTGGCAGCTCAGTGCCGGGGGGCGGTGAAGTGTGGCTGGGGAGCTTGAGTCAGGCAGCGATGGGGCGAGGCCGGTCTTCGAGAACATTCCGGAGCCAGACTCGCCTCCGGTGGTGGTCACAGTGCCGCAGGGCTCTCCTGCTTTCACCCCCCAACAGCTCCTGGCCCACGTCTACAAGGCCGATGACTGGGAGGACTTCACCGTTGAATGGGTTCGGGCACTCGGCCTGTGGAACGGGCGCCCCTACCTTCGAGTGAAAAGAATGGGCGGCTCAGGCGACCGAGGAGCAGACGTCGCGGCCTGCATGACCCCTCAGGGCACCGCTGGCGAGTGGCACTGCTACCAGTGCAAGCACTACAACAAGGCGTTGACCCAGAGCGATGCGTGGCCCGAGATGGTCAAGATCTTCACGGCGAAAGTGCTGGGTGAGTATGAGCTGCCCACTCGGTACGTCTTCGTGGCACCGAAGATCGGTCAGACCCTGGATCGGCTCCTCCTCCACCCGCCGAAACTGAAGAAGGATTTCCTCGAAGCTTGGGACAAGGCGGACTCCAAGCTTGGGGCGGACCTTGGCCCGGCCATACGTCGGGCGGTTGGGGACCTCGCTCGACAAACAGAATTCTCGATGTTCGAGGCCGCGAACATCGAGAACATTCTTGAGCTGCACGCCACGACCCCGCACCACGTACGGCGCTTCCCGGAGCGGCTCAAGCCGCGTCCAGATGCTGATTTGGCGCCCGCAGAGCAGAGGGCCGACGAAGCCGTGTACGTGCGGAAACTCCTGGACGTCTACAACGAGAAGTACGGCCTGCGCCTGGAGACTCTTGCCCAGGCTCGCGAGCACGAGCGGATCAACCGGCACCTGTCCCGCCAACGGGAGGCGTTCTTCCACGCAGACGCGTTGCGGCTCTTCGCCCGCGACAGCGTCCCCGAGGCCACCTACCAGAAAATCGAGACGAACCTGTACAACGCTGTGGTCGACATCGAGGACCGCGACTACCCCTGCGGACACGATCGCCTTGACGCCGTAATAGACGCCGCTGCAGCCCACCAGCCCAATCCGCACAACATCCTCGCCGCCGTCGTGGAAGTCATCGACCTCAAAGGTCTCTGCCACCATCTGGCGAACGACCACAAGCTGACCTGGTGCAAGGGGGAGTCTGCATGAACCCTCTCAACAGCCCCCTGGAAGTTGGCATCCGCGCCCTGGTTCTGCTGTCCGAGACTTTCCCCCGCCGCCTGGACGTCGCCCAGCTCGTCTACCTCGACCATGCGATGCTCCATAGCGGCGACCTCACTGACGGTCCATCCAGTCTCCACCCCGACCTGCCCGTCGGCCCTGGTGAACTCGGCATGCGACGGCGCCTCATTGAACAGGGACTCGTTGTGCTGATGCGCGCCGGGCTGGCCGACATGAACGCCACCGACGACGGCTTTCTCTACGGGGCCACAGAGGAGGCCGCCAGCTTCCTCAATGTACTGGAAGCCCCCTACGTCGGACTGCTCACGGAGCGGGCCTCCTGGCTGGTCAGCACCTACATGCACGAAGAATCGGACGTCCGTGACGGCATGAAGCAGATCACCCGGCGCTGGTTCGACCGCCTCATTGCTGACGCTACTCACCCAGCCGAAGGGGATGTGCTGTGAACAGGTTGACGCTGGTACACCTGACAGCCCTCGGAGTGGGCAAGCATCCCTCGACCGTTGAGTTCAACCCGGGCTTGACAGTCATCTACGGCGCTTCCGAGCGCGGCAAGTCCTACGTCGAGAAGGCCGTGGACTACATGCTCGGTGCCAGCGAGCTCAAGCCCATCCCAGAGGACAAGGGCTACAGTCGCATCCTGCTCGGGCTCCGAGCAGCCGACGGCAGGGTTCTGACCCTCTCCCGTGGGCTCGCGGACAGCACCATCGACGTGTTCAACAGTGACCTGCGCCAGCTCACCACGGCGCCGGCCGACGCCACGGTCAGTTTCAAGCACAGCTCGACCTCCCAGCGGAACATCTCCCGATATCTCCTCAAGATGCTGGGGATCGACGGGCTGAAGATCCTCAAGAATTCCCGCGGCGAAGTACGGCTGCTCAACTTCCGAGATCTGGCTCGGCTGTCAGTCATCAATGACTCGCGTATGGGCGGTGAGCGGTCTCCGGTCTTCGCCACGGGAATGCCGCAGAACGAGACAGGTGAGAAGTCAGTACTCAAGCTCCTGCTTACCGGGCAGGACGAACCAGTCGGCCCGACCGCTCCCGGCACTGTGGAGAAAAAGGTCGGCAAAGGCCAGGCCGAGATCCTGGACCGTCTCATAGACGACAGCCGTGCAAAGCTCACCGTAGCTGCGAACCCGTCCGAGCTACGTGAACAGCTGGCGCGCCTGCAAAACTCACTGGACGACGCCACTTCCCGATCCGGTCAGCTCATCGCTTCCCGCTCCACCCTTGTACAGCGTCGCCGCGCCCTCGAAGTCGGCGCGAGCGCCAATCAGCAGCGCACCAGCGAAGTGCGTCAACTTCTAGCCCGGTTCTCACTGCTGCGCGAGCAGTACGAGTCAGACCTCGATCGCCTGCGCATGGTCGGCGAAGCGGGGAATCTCCTCGGCTACTTCCAAACCGGCACCTGCGTCTTCTGCGGGGCAGAGCCAGAGCATCAGCACCTTGCGCATCACCTTGCTGAGACAACACAACTGGTGGCAGCTGTTACCGCCGAGACCCGGAAGACCACTGAGCTGCACCGTGACCTTCTCATCACGATCGAAGACCTTGACGCTCAAACGGCAGATCTGAACGCGGAGAGCGCCCGCCACGATGAGCAGCTCACAGCCATCGACAGTGAACTGCGCGTTCTTGAGGAGCAGCTCGCACCACTCACGACCGACACCAGTGAAGTTTTCACAGCGCGCGCCCGCCTGGAGCAGGAGCTAGCCATCCACGCCCAGATCGAGCAGCTTGAAGACATGAAGGCATCACTGCCGAATGCCCTACCCGTCCCACCGCCAGCGAGGCCAGACAGCATTCCCGCTGCCGACATCTCAGACTTCGAGCAGGCGATTCACCAGACGCTTCAAGCCTGGCATGTCCCCGGCGAAAACCGCGTCATCTACGACCCGTCCAGTGCAGAGATCGCCGTCGATGGTCGCCCCCGAGGGAGCCGAGGCCAGGGGATGCGGTCCATCATCCACGCGGCTTTCACCGTATCGCTGGCACGCCGCAACAAGGCTCGCGGCCTGATTCACCCCGGATTCGTAATGCTCGATTCACCCGTCGTCACATTCCGACAAGCCGAGAACCGGGAAGCCGATCCAGAACTGATGACCCACGACGTAGTCGAACACTTCTACCGAGACCTGCTTGAAGACCCCCCAGGCCAGGTCATCATCATCGAAAACGGCACTCCGCCCGCAACCATTACCGAACGTGCCAGGATCTACGCCTTTAGCGTCGACGGTTCAGAGCGTTTCGGCTTCTTCCCACCACAAGATCAGACTTAAGAGCCAAGCACCAGAATTGGGGTGACTCTGCCGGCGGGACCTCGGGCCGAGAAGCAGCTCGGCTGGTCGCGGGCGGTGATCGATTCTTCCCACGTGCGGGCCGCTCGGCGCGGCCCAAAACCGGCCTCAGCCCGGTTGACCGCGCACGGCCGGGCAGCAAGCAATTGCAGCCGTCTCCAAACAGCCTGAGAGCCCTGGACCCGCTGTGGTCCGGGGCTCGCTCGCGTACGCGGAGGCCGTTATGCCTGGACCGTCGTGTCCGAGGCCGGATAGCGGGGGGCCGGGATGGAGGCGCCAGCCTGCTCGGCGGCAAGCGCCTGGTCGACGAACTCCTTCACGAGCGCCGCCGTCTCAGCGACCGTCACGTCCTTCGTCCACATCGCCTTGTGCCACCAGCAAGACAGCTCGAAGCGGTACGTGCCATGCGCGAGCTCCACGTGTTCGATCCACGGCACGTGCTTGCACCGGCGCGCACGGATGATGTGGCGTTCCGCCGCCTCCACGTACATCTGGGCGAAGGCGGCGTGATATCGGGCGGGCAGGGTGCGTTGCTCCCGGCAGCCTCGGCACTCCAGCAGGTGCAGCGCTGCGCCCTCCTTGTTGTGGAGGAAGGACTGCGGAGTGCTCTTTCCCTCATAGGTGTTGCAGCTGCCGCACAGCGGCCCTTCTCCGAACTACCGGTTCGGCACGAGGGTGCGCGTTGAGTCAGGAGCGTCCCGGCTCTCGGTTGAGTTCGTGGTACGAGCGGAAGTCGAAGAAGCGCAGACCGTCGATCACTGCTCCGGACCGGATTTCCTGCACGGTCCAGGGGTGGGCGGAGTAGTCATCGATCGCCACGCCTCCATGTTCGAGTAGCAGCGCGATCAGCTGATGAACTTCTGCGGTGCCGTCGATCCGACCGGAGATGTCGATCTGCACGGCCCAGGTGGGGTGGCATCCGACGGCCCTGTCGAGGACCGTCACGTCGTCGGGCTCCCAGTCAGAGAAGAGGCAGCCGTTCTGCTCTTCGTCGATGTCGATGTAGAGGTTGCCGTCCAAGGTCCAGGGATGGCGCTGTTGGTTCAGGTGTCGATCAAGTGCGGCGATGGTCTCAGCTCGCTCACCTGCGGGGAACACGAACACTGTGCGCATGGATTGGAGCCTAGGCGGTCCGTCTTCGAGGCGGCTACGAGCAGCTGGTCGAACAGCCGCGCGATCGACGGTCTATTCGCCGTCATCGAGGACACGATCGAAGCTCTTGAGGACGGGATCCAGTTGCGCGGCCGCCATCCGGAGCGCGCAGTAGGTAGGCGCGACGCGAAGCGATCTGCACTAGGTGGTCGTGGAGGCCATCGAGGACGCCTATCTCCGTCAATGTGGTGGCGGCCGTGCGGGCTGGAAAGTGAAATTCACGGACGTGGAGTGGTGGAATACTGCGTTTAGCAGCGCGTGCTTTGGGCGTGCGGTAGACCTGAGGGCCGGACCACCGAGTCGCGTTACCGGCGGGGCTTTCAATTTCCTTATCCGATCTGAAAGCGAGTCCCGATGAGCACGTCCGACGGATGGCGGCCGCGCTGTGTCCCCGATGCCCGCGGGCGCACCGGGGCCCCGCGCACGCTGATCGACTACGCGAAGGTCGGCCAGTGTACGGCGCCGCGCGCGGGCATGACGTACAGCGAGGCGGTTGCAGCGTTCGAACAGACGGAGCAGCAGGCGCATCTGGAGCGTCGCGACGAAGCGGCCGACGACGGCGGCCGCCGTGCTGCGGAGCTCGCGGAGTGGCAGCGCGTCGCGCAGCTGCTCGCCGCAACCGGCAGCCGGTTCGACCCGGACTCTGACGTCGTCGTCCAGGTTGTTGGGGCTGGCCCGTGGCGTCCAGCTATGAGCACGCCTGCGCCGCGCACTCGAAGTACACGTCGATGTCCACACGGCGCCCGCGGCGTGCGACCTCGTACGCACCCTTCAGCGCCTCAAAGGCGGCCACCACCGGCAGAGCGGTGTCCTCGTACGTCCTGGTCGCCGTGTCCAGGTAGCGGGCGAAGCCGAAGTTGTACGTGTCCTCGCACTCCGCCTCGGTCACCCGCTGGTGCGCCTCGCGGACGGCCTCGAACCATCGCAGTCCGTCGTCCACACCCATGGTGTCCACGACGATCGTGAGGAACGGGGCCACCCGCTGCGCGGTCTCGGGCCAGCTGTCCGTGGCCGGGCCGAGGCGGTTGCCCAGCTCCTGGGCGAAGTAGACGCCGAAGTCGTACCTCACGCCCCACTCCTACCGCGCCGGCCGGCCCCTGGGCGCGTGGCACGCGGAGTCCCACCCCCGAGAACGCTCATACGGCCTGGCTACCTGTCGCGAACTCTGAGCGGGTCAGCTCACGGCGTGGAGGGCCCCCCGCCTCTTCGCGGCCGCAGCCTTCTTCGCGGCGGCGGCAGCCGCACGCTTTTTCCGTTGCTCGGCTAGCTGATCCTGGTAGGCGGCAACAGCGCGGTGGTAGTCGGCGACGTAGGTCTTGCTGTCCAGCCGGTCGGCCCTGGGCATGGCTTTGACAGCATCCAGGGCGTCTTCGGGGGAGTTGTAGCCAGCGAGCATCGGGTTGATCTGGTAGATGCCGTTACGGACCTTTCTGACCAGCTTGGCCAGCTCCAGTTCGCGCAGCGCGGCGTTCACGCTGGGGCGGCTGAGCCCGAGCAGCTCACCAAGGGTGGCCTGGTCCATCGCGATCCGACCGCCGGCCTCACTGCGAGCCCGCAGCTTCAGCAACGCCCGGTAGGCGGCAGGCGGCAGGTCCAGGTCGGCGAGAAGACCGTCGGCGTTAGTCGCCGACCACTTCAAGGTACTCACTGGGCTGACCCCTCCTCCTGGCGCTGCGCCCGGGACAGCCGGCGAGCAGCGCGTTCCTCAGACCGCTTCTTGCGCAGTTCCTCGATCGCCTCCCGCATGTGCTCCAGCGATGGGAACCGCACCAGGTCCGGCAGGCTTTCGTCCCTGCGGATCTTCGCGATCGTCTTGTTCTGGTCGATCTGGACGTACTCCGCCTCGACCAGCTCCGTGCCCGGGATGAACTCGGCTACACGGTACGAGTAAGGCGGGTTGAACTGGTAGACACCCCGACGCACCTTGAAGACGATCCCGTGCCCCATGATCTCCCGCAGCGCCTCGTTGACCTTCGCGCGGGGCACGTCCAGGACCGTTGCCATCTCCTCCTGCGTCAGACGGATCCGGCCGCCGGCCTTCTGGCAGGCGATCAGCAGCAGGATCAGCCGCAGCGGCAGCGCCTCGCGGAAGTACTGCGCGATCAGGAAGAAGAACTCCAGCGAATCCATGGAGAACGCCTTGGGCCGCTCAGGGGTGTCGTACACCTCCAGCGGCGTGCGCTCGCTGCTGATCGACACAGCCCGGCGCGGGTAGCGGCGCGCCACCGAGTCCAGGTCCTCAAGCGGCCGCGTCGGCGCCGACCACGCCTGAATCTCGTCCCCGGAGGGCAGTTCCGTACGGCGCGGTGCGCGCTTGGGCGCGGGACGACGGCGCTGCGGCTCGGGTGTCATGTGGCTCTCCACTCCGCTGATCATGGACGCCCGCAGTATGTCAGCCACACTGACAGATATGTCGGCACCACTGACATTCCGGCGAGTTGTGTCCCCCCGGCGGGACACAACCTCTCCTGCGTTCGCTGGCGGACCGCGGCACGGGCACCACAGCCAAAACGTCGGGCTCACTGACGTTCTGCGCGCAAAACTGTCAACCGCGCTGACATTCTGGCCGCGATGTGACTGCTCAGGAGGTACACAACGCCAGCGATATGTACCTCCTGAGGTGACAGACCGAGACTTTCACAGGGCTCTGACCAGCAGGTTCTTGATCGGCTTAAGTATTAAGTGGCTGAGGTCCACCCACCGGTGCCGACTGGACCCCGTTGTGGTCCAGGCCGCTTCGCGTGCGGGCCATCGACCCAGCGCCGACCGTAGGCGGCATCAGCGGTGCCGAGTCTCGGGTGGTGCCGGCCGTGACGAGGGAGCACCAAGGAGCAGGGGCCGGTCTCCGTGGGTGGTTCCGCTGTATGGCCCTGGGGGCCATACAGCTCAGGTACCTCCGCACGCCGAAATTAACACCTCGCGATATCTGAAGTACCGTTCTGTGGCTCAGGTTCACCCCTTCCCTATTCGTTATTCCTCGCCGCTCCAGCGAAATTCAGTTCGCCGCCTCTGCCCTCCCTTCCCATGTCCCACAGTTTCGCCAAAGCTACATTTGCATCAGCTGGGCGAAGCACCATCCCTCCCCGTAGCCAGCCGCCCGCGAAGCGGGCTTCCTGGTCCGGGAGCGAAGCGGACGGGCCGGGGTGGAGCGAAGCGGAACCCCCGACAGGCAGCCGCGAAGTGGCGACCTGTCAGGGCATCGCGCAGCGATGCCCGTTCACTGCGTTCACGGAGCGAAGCGCCCGGGTGAAGCCGCGCTCCGAGTCCAGCTCTCCGGACAGCGCCTGGAGCTCGGTGTGGT
>NZ_JBEYCQ010000031.1:0-87307 GCF_040632905.1 Streptomyces sp. NPDC016469 | reverse complement strand
GTTTCCCTTTCCGGCGAGTCCGACTCTATCAGATCCTTTCGGGCCTGATTCCCAGTCAGCGGGCTTGTCCTCCGGGCTGTTGGGCCCTTCCGACGAGTGAGACATTAGCGGAATCCTGGGCCCCGACGCTAATCGGGGTCGCGCTCCTTCGAACGCGGATTCCTCATTTCGCATAAGCGCACGCAAAGACATGCGACAGCTGTCGCGTGCTCGTTGTGGTTACTGCGGAATGGCTGCCCGGGGACCAACCGGAGTCGGCGCTCACGTCGGACAACTCGGAGCACACTACGGATCGGGCGGAGGCGTGTCAACCCCCGGCCGGGCCGGGGGTGACGGGGCCCTGGTCAGCCGTTGCCGGAGGCCAGCTCGCGGCTGCGGTCGCGGGCCGCTTCGAGTGCGGCGATGAGGGCCGCGCGTACGCCGTGGTTCTCGAGCTCACGGATGGCGCTGATGGTGGTGCCGGCCGGGCTGGTGACGGCTTCACGGAGCTTGACCGGGTGCTCGCCGCTGTCCCGGAGCATCACGGCGGCGCCGATCGCGGCCTGGACGATGAGGTCGTGGGCCTGGGCACGCGGCAGGCCGAGCAGGATGCCGGCGTCCGTCATCGCCTCGACCAGGAAGTAGAAGTACGCCGGACCCGAGCCGGACAGGGCGGTGGCCGCGTCCTGCTGGGACTCCGGGACGCGCAGGGTCTTGCCGACACCCTTGAAGATGTCGTCCGTCGAGGCGAGGTGCTCTCCCGTGGCGTGGCTGCCCCCCGAGATGACGGACATGCCCTCGTCCACCAGGACGGGGGTGTTCGGCATGACGCGCACGACCGGGGTACCGGCGGAGAGGCGGTCCTCGATGAACGCGGTCGTGATGCCGGCCGCCGCACTGATCACCAGGCGGTCCGCGGTGAGGTGCGGGGCCAGCTCGTCCAGGAGGCGGCCCATGTCCTGTGGCTTGACCGCGAGGATCAGGATGTCCGCCCGCTTCGCGGCCTCCGCGTTGGTGACCGCGTCCACGCCGTACCGGTCGCGCAGTTCGGCGGCCCGGTCCGATCGGCGGGTGGTGACCAGCAGGTTGGACGGGCGCCAGCCGGCCCGGATCATGCCGCTGAGCAGGGCCTCGCCGATCTTGCCGGTACCGAGGACTGCAACTGTCTGGGTCATGCCGTTCACCCTCCGGGCGGTGCTCGATGTGCGCGGTGCTCAGTGCTCGTCGGCGCCATCTTCGCACCGCCCCGTCAGGCCGTGCGGCGGCGGAGGGTGGCCGCGCCGAGGGCCAGGACGAGCAGGGCACAGCCCGCCACGATGAGCACGTCCCGGACGAAGTCGCCGGTGACCTCGGTGTGGTGGAGCACCTCGTTCATCCCGTCCACGGCGTACGACATCGGCAGCACGTCCGAGACGGCTTCGAGGAACGGGGCCATCCGGTCGCGCGGGATGAAGAGGCCGCAGAGCAGCAGCTGCGGGAAGATCACCGCGGGCATGAACTGCACCGCCTGGAACTCGGAGGCCGCGAACGCCGAGACGAACAGCCCGAGTGCCGTGCCGAGCAGCGCGTCGAGCAGGGCGACCAGGAGCAGCAACCACGGCGAGCCCATGACGTCCAGGCCGAGGGCCCATACCGACAGGCCGGTGGCCAGGAGCGACTGGAGGACGGCGACCGCTCCGAAGGCGAGCGCGTACCCCGCGATGAGGTCGCCCTTGCCGAGCGGCATCGAGAGCAGACGCTCCAGGGTGCCGGAGGTGCGTTCGCGCAGGGTGGCGATCGAGGTCACCAGGAACATCGTGATCAGCGGGAAGATCCCCAGCAACGAGGCGCCGATCGAGTCGAAGGTCTGCGGGCTGCCGTCGAAGACGTACCGCAGCAGCGTGATCAGCAGGACCGGGACCAGCAGGAGCAGCGCGACCGTGCGGGGGTCGTGGGCGAGCTGGCGCAGGACGCGGGCGGCGGTGGCGAGAGTGCGGGCCGGGCTCAGGGGGGCTGTGGTGCTGCTCATCGGGCGTTCTCCTTGCGGTGGGCGGCCGCGTCGACCAGGTACAGGAAGGCCGCTTCGACGGTGTCGGTGCCGGCGGCGGTGCGCAGGGCGTCCGGGGTGTCGTCGGCGAGGATCTCGCCCTCGCGCATGAGGAGGAGGCGGTGGCAGCGCTCGGCCTCGTCCATGACGTGGGAGGAGATGAGGAGCGCGGTACCGCGCTCGGCGGCGAGGGTGTGGAAGAGCTGCCACAGGTCGCGGCGCAGGACCGGGTCGAGGCCGACGGTCGGTTCGTCGAGGACGAGCAGGTCCGGGGTGCCGAGCAGGGCTACGGCGAGGGAGACGCGGGTGCGCTGGCCGCCGGAGAGGTTGCCGGCGAGGGCGTCCTCGTGGCTGGTCAGGTCGACCTCGGTGAGCGCGCGGGTAACCGCCTCGTGGCGGGCGTCGCGGTGGGCGCGGCCCGGCTGGAGGACCGCCGCGAAGTAGTCGAGGTTCTGGCGGACGGTGAGGTCGGTGTAGACGGAGGGCGCCTGGGTGACGTACCCGACGCGGGGGCGGAGGGAGGGGTGGCCGGCGGGGCTGCCGAGGACCCGGAGGGTGCCGGTGACCTTGGCCTGGGTGCCCACGACGGCGCGCATGAGGGTGGATTTGCCGCAGCCGGAGGGGCCGAGGAGGCCGGTGATCCTGCCGGGTCCGACGGTGAAGTCGAGGCCTTTGAGGACCGTGCGGCTGCCTCGTTGGACGGTGAGGCCACGGGCCTCGACGGCGACACCCGAAGAATTCATCATGTGATGAATTCTGGTCGCACGGGCGCGACACGTCAAGGGGCCGCGCGTCTGCGCGGCCCCTTGCGATGCGGTGCGGTGGTTACTTGCGGCGGGGCTTCCTGCCCTTGGCCGTCTTGCGGGCGGCCGGGTTGCCCGTGCGGGTGGCGCGGCGCTTCGCGTACCGGGCGACGGCTTCCTCGTACTCCGTACGCCTCAGCTTCTCGCCGGGCGCCTCGGTGAACGTACGGAGGAAGTACGCGAGCAGCGAGCCGACGAAGCCGATGGCCTTCAGGCCGCGCAGGTTCTCCTCGCGGGCCGGGTCGGCCGGGCGGCGGCCGAAGCCCTCCCAGGTCTTGCGGAAGGCGACCGCGCTGCAGATGGCGAACATCGCGACCACCAGCACGCCGACGAAGCCGCCGACGTCGGCGATCTCCAGCCCCTGGTACGCGAAGCGGAGGACGAGGCAGGCGGCGGCCGCCGCGAGGAGGGAGCCGACGGCGGCTCCGGCGCGGCGCAGGCCGTAGTGGCCGTCGTGGGCGACCCACGTGGTCCCGAAGAAGCGGAGGGGCTCGGGCTGCGGGCCCTGCGGGGTGCCGGCCGCGGGCTCGGACGGGCCGGCGGTCGCGCCTTCGGGGGTCTCGCTGTTCTCGCTCACGGGGTCGATTATCCCGCAGGTTCGGTGAGGTCCGGGGGGCCGTGCGTGCGGCCCCCCGGTACCGCTCGGGTCAGCCCAGCTTCGAGACGTCGCGGACCGCGCCCCGGTCGGCGCTCGTCGCCATCGCGGCGTAGGCGCGCAGCGCGGCGGAGACCTTGCGGTCGCGGTTCTTCGGGACGTACACGCCGTTCAGGGCCTCGCGGCGGGCGGCCAGCTCGGCCTCGGGGACCAGCAGGTCGATCGAGCGGTTCGGGATGTCGATCCGGATCCGGTCGCCGTCCTCGACCAGCGCGATCGCGCCGCCGGAGGCCGCCTCGGGCGAGGCGTGGCCGATGGACAGGCCCGACGTACCGCCGGAGAAGCGGCCGTCCGTGATCAGGGCGCAGGTCTTGCCGAGGCCGCGGCCCTTCAGGTACGAGGTCGGGTAGAGCATCTCCTGCATGCCCGGGCCGCCCTTGGGGCCCTCGTAGCGGATGACGACGACGTCGCCCTCGCTGACCTGCTGGGTGAGGATCTTCTGGACGGCCTCCTCCTGCGACTCGCAGACGACGGCCGGGCCCTCGAAGGTCCAGATGGACTCGTCGACACCCGCCGTCTTCACGACGCAGCCGTCCACGGCCAGGTTGCCGCGCAGGACCGCGAGGCCGCCGTCCTTGGAGTAGGCGTGCTCCACGGAGCGGATGCAGCCGCCCTCGGCGTCCTGGTCCAGGGTGTCCCAGCGCTCGGACTGGGAGAACGCCTCCGCCGAGCGCACGCAGCCCGGAGCGGCGTGCCACAGCTCGACCGCCTCCGGCGCCGGGGAGCCGCCGCGCACGTCCCAGGTCTTCAGCCAGTCGTCCAGCGACGGGCTGTGCACGGAGTGCACGTCCTCGTTGAGCAGGCCCCCGCGGTGCAGTTCGCCGAGGAGGGCCGGGATGCCGCCGGCGCGGTGCACGTCCTCCATGTAGTACGTGCGGTCCTTGGCGACGTTCGGGGCGACCTTGGCCAGGCACGGGACGCGGCGCGACAGGGCGTCCATCTCGGTCAGGCCGTAGGGAACGCCCGCCTCCTGGGCGGCGGCCAGGAGGTGCAGGATCGTGTTGGTGGAGCCGCCCATCGCGATGTCGAGCGCCATGGCGTTCCCGAAGGCGGCGGCCGTGGCGATGTTGCGGGGCAGGACCGAGTCGTCGTCCTGCTCGTAGTAGCGGCGGGTCAGGTCGAGCACCGTGCGGGCGGCGTTCTCGTAGAGAGCCTTGCGGGCGGTGTGGGTGGCCAGGACCGATCCGTTCCCGGGGAGGGAGAGGCCGATGGCTTCGGTCAGGCAGTTCATCGAGTTGGCGGTGAACATGCCGGAACAGGAACCGCAGGTGGGACAGGCGTTCTCCTCGATGCGGAGGATGTCCTCGTCGGAGATCTTGTCGTTGACCGCCTCCGACATCGCGTCGACCAGGTCGAGCGTGCGCACCGTGCCGTCGACCAGCGTGGCGCGGCCCGACTCCATCGGGCCGCCGGAGACGAAGACGGTCGGGATGTTCAGGCGCAGGGCCGCGTTGAGCATGCCCGGGGTGATCTTGTCGCAGTTGGAGATGCAGATCAGGGCGTCGGCGCAGTGCGCCTCGACCATGTACTCCACGCTGTCCGCGATGAGGTCGCGGGAGGGGAGGCTGTAGAGCATGCCGCCGTGGCCCATGGCGATGCCGTCGTCCACGGCGATCGTGTTGAACTCGCGCGGGATGCCTCCGGCGGCGACGACCGCTTCGCTGACGATCCGGCCGACGGGGGCCAGGTGCGTGTGGCCCGGCACGAACTCCGTGAAGCTGTTGGCGACGGCGATGATCGGCTTCCGGCCGATGTCCGCGCCGGGTACCCCGGAGGCCCGCATAAGCGCGCGGGCGCCCGCCATGTTGCGGCCGTGGGTGACTGTGCGGGACCTCAGCGTGGGCATCGTCTTTTCGCTCCTTCTGCGTTGAAGACTGTTCTTGAGCGTACGCCGTCGGTGCCAGGATGTGGACCGGGTGTCCGCTATGCGGAAGCATTCGGGGCGGAGGGCGCCTGCGGCGGGCCTGTTCCCCTCCCCGCCCCTCCCCGCCCCTTCCCGCCCCTTCCCGGAACCGGGGCTCCGCCCAGGGCCCCGCGCCTCGAACGCCGGCGGGGCTGATCTTTGCCCCTGCGGCGATTGAGCAGCGGGGGTACGGGGGCAGCCCCTCGACGACGGCCCGCGGGATTACGCGGAGGGCTCCGTCAGGTACCGCTGCAGCGTCGGGGCCACCATCGCCACGATCTTCTCCGGCGGCGCGGACGCCAACGGCTCGGCCTCCAGCACGTACCGCAATATCGCGATCCCCACCATGTGCGACGCCGCCAGCTCCGCGCGGAACGTCGCGTCCGGGATGTCCAGGCCCGCCGCCACGCGTTCCAGGAGGCGGCGCAGTACGAAGCCTCGGAGGACCTTCGCGGCGGCCTCGTGGGTGAGGGCGGAGCGGAGGACCGCGAGGAGGGGGGCCCGGGTCGCCGGGTTCTCCCAGATCGCGATGAAGGCGCGGGCCAGACGTTCGCCCACGTCCTGGGGGTCGCCTTCGAGGACGGCCGGGACGAGCAGCGCGGGCTCGAAGGACAACTCGATCGCGGCGGCGAAGACCTCGTCCTTCGTACCGAAGTAGTGGTGGACCAGCGCGGAGTCGACGCCGGCCGCGCGGGCGATGCCCCGCACCGAGGTCTTGTCGTACCCGCGCTCGGCGAACTCCGTGCGGGCGGCCTCCAGGATGCGGGTGCGCGCGTCCGGGCCGGTGTCCGACGCGGCGCGGGCGGGGCGGCCCCGGCGCTTGGGGCCCGGCACGTCCGGGGTCATGAGCGGGGGGCGCGCTCGGCGGCCGAGGCGAGGTGGAGCCGGGTGAAGGCGAGCGCCTCGGCGAGGTCGGCCTCGCGTTCGGCGGTGGACATCGCGCGGCGGGTGTTGACCTCGATGACCACGTGCCCGTCGAAGCCGGAACCGGCCAGCCGCTCCAGCAGTTCCGCGCAGGGCTGGTCGCCCCGGCCGGGCACCAGGTGCTCGTCCTTGTTGGAGCCCTTGCCGTCGGCCAGGTGGACGTGGGCCAGCCGGTCGCCCATCCGGTCCACCATGGCCAGGCCGTCCGTGCGGGCGGTGGCGGTGTGCGAGAGGTCCACCGTGAAGTGGCGGTAGTCGTCGTTGGTGACGTCCCAGTCGGGCGCGTACGCGAGCATCTCGCGGTCCCGGTAGCGCCACGGGTACATGTTCTCGACGGCGAACCGGACGTCCGTCTCGTCGGCCATCCGCCAGATTCCGCTGACGAAGTCGCGGGCGTAATTGCGCTGCCACCGGAACGGGGGGTGGACGACGACCGTCGTCGCGCCCAGCTTCTCGGCGGCGGCGCGGGCCCGCTGGAGCTTGACCCAGGGATCGGTCGACCAGACCCGCTGGGTGATCAGCAGACAGGGCGCGTGCACGGCGAGTATCGGCACCTGGTGGTAGTCGGAGAGCCGGCGCAGCGCCTCGATGTCCTGGCTGACCGGGTCGGTCCAGACCATGACCTCGACGCCGTCGTAGCCGAGGCGCGCGGCGATCTCGAAGGCCGTCGCCGTCGACTCCGGATAGACCGAGGCCGTCGACAGGGCGACCTTCGCATCCGGGACGCGCACCACTGGTTCTGCCACGCAGACAGCGTACGGGCAGTGGTGCGCCCCGCCGAGGGAGAGCGGCGGAAAGTGAGAAGGGCCGCACCGGCCCCTCCCGCCCCCTCAGTCCAGCGCCGCTTCCCCGCGCGACGGCAGGTGGTCCAGGCGGCGCAGGATCACGCCCTCGCGCAGCGCCCACGGGCAGATCTCCAGCTCGTCCACGTCGAGCAGGTCCATCGCGCCCTCCGCGACCAGTGCCCCGGCCAGCAGCTGCGCGGCCCGGCCCTCGGACACGCCGGGCAGGGTCCCGCGCTCCTCGGCGGTCATCGCGGCCAGCTTCGGCACCCACTCCTCCAGCGCCTTGCGGCTGAGGGTGCGCGGCACGTACTGGCCCTCGGCGGAGCGCGCCGCGCCCGCGATCCTGGCCAGCTGCTTGAACGTCTTGGAGGTGGCCACCACGTGGTCCGGGCGGCCGATGCGGGCGAAGTCGCCGACGCTGCGGGCGATGCGCGCCCGTACGTGCCGGCGCAGCGCCTTGACCTCCGCCGGGTCCGGCGGGTCGCCCGGCAGCCAGCCCGCGGTGAGGCGCCCGGCGCCCAGCGGCAGCGAGACCGCGGCGGCCGGTTCCTCGTCCATGCCGTACGCGATCTCCAGCGAGCCGCCGCCGATGTCGAGGACCAGCAGCTTGCCCGCCGACCAGCCGTACCAGCGGCGGGCGGCGAGGAAGGTGAGCCGGGCCTCCTCCGTACCGCTGAGGACCGCGAGGTCGACGCCCGTCTCGTCCCGTACCCGCTCCAGGACCTGGTCGGCGTTGCTCGCGTCGCGTACCGCCGAGGTGGCGAAGGCGAGGACGTCCTCGCAGCCCTTGTCCTCGGCGGCTTCGAGCGCGCCCGCGATCGTCCCGACCAGCCGGTCCACGCCGAGCGGGCCGATCGCGCCGTCCCTGTCGAGGAGTTCGGCGAGGCGCAGCTCGGCCTTGTGCGAGTGCGCGGGCAGCGGGCGGGCGCCGGGATGGGCGTCCACCACCAGCAGATGAACCGTGTTCGACCCCACGTCGAGGACTCCGAGTCTCATACGCGGAACGCTACTGCGGGCGGCGGACTTACTCTGGGCGCGTGCCAAAGACGAAAAAGGCGAAGCCGGGCAAAGCCACGAAGAAGCGGGACATCGAGGCGGAGACCCCGCAGGACATCAAGCATGTGGAGAAGGTGGAGATGCGGACGCCGGCCGCGTCCGAGCCGGATCCCTCCGACGAGACGGAGCTCGACTTCGCGCGCGCCTGGGTGGAATTCCCCGACCCCGCCGACGACGAGCAGGTCTTCCGCTGCGATCTGACCTGGCTGACGTCCAGGTGGACGTGCATCTTCGGCAGCGGCTGCCAGGGCATCCAGGCGGGCCGCGCGGACGACGGCTGCTGCACGCTGGGTGCCCATTTCTCGGACGAGGACGACGAGAAGCGGGTGGCCGGTCATGTCGCGCGCCTCACTCCGGAGCTGTGGCAGTTCCACGACGTGGGTACGGAGACGGGCTGGACCCAGACCGACGAGGACGGGGACCGCCAGACACGCCGCTGGCAGGGGTCGTGCATCTTCCAGAACCGGCCGGGCTTCCCCGCCGGGGCCGGCTGCTCGCTGCACATCCTGGCGCTGCGGGAGGGCCGGGAGCCGCTGGAGACGAAGCCGGACGTGTGCTGGCAGCTGCCCGTACGGCGTACGTACGAGTGGATCGACCGGCCCGACGACACGCGGGTGCTCCAGGTGTCGATCGGTGAGTACGACCGGCGGGGCTGGGGCCCGGGCGGCCACGACCTGCACTGGTGGTGCACGTCGGCGACCTCGGCGCACGGGGGCGGCGAGCCGGTGTACGTGTCGTACCGGCCGGAGCTCATCGAGCTGATGGGCAAGGAGGCGTACGACACGCTGACGGAGCTGTGCGAGCAGCGGCTCGCCTCGCTGCTGCCGATGGCCCCGCACCCGGCGGACCCGGCGTAGTCCGGCCGCACGGTCAGTCCGCGCGAGGCGGGGTGCTCGGGCCCTTCGGCGGTGCGGGCGGTCCGGAGGAGCCGGTCGGGTCCGGGGTGGGACTCGGGTCGGTCTCCGTCGGCGTGGGCGTCGGGTCGGTCGGGTCCGGCGTCGGGGTGGAGGGGTCCGGGGTGGGATCCGGGTCCGGCGTGGTGGACCTCGGCGGGACCGGGCGCGGGTGGATTCCGCGCGGTGAGGCGCCCGGGGTCGGCGCCTTGGCCCCGTAGCCGTGCAGGGCGACGACCGCGCCCGAGGGGGCGACGGTGAGGTGGGCGGTCCAGGGGCCGGCGGGCTGCCGCGCGTGGTCCACGAAGGCCCGGATCGTGACGCTGCCGCCCGCCGGGAGCTTGCCGGAGGTACGGCTCAGGATCACCCAGGACCGGTCGGTGGCGACGGACCAGGAGACCGGGCCGGACCTCGAGGCGGTGAGGGTGATCAGGGTGGCGGAGCCGGCGGTGCGGGTCCGGACGGTGAGCCGGCCCTCGCCGTGCGCGGCGGGGCCGTGGGAGGGGCCGGCGCCCTTGCTGACGATCTCCGCGGAGACCTCCGGCAGGGAGTCCTTGCCGGGGAAGCGGGAGCCGCCGTCCGGGCGGGCGTTGCCGGCGTTCTCGTAGTCGTCGTAGGGGGTCTGCGCCGCGCCGGTCCCGTTGTCGGCGGCGCTGACCGCCGAACCGTCGCGGCCCTCGCCGGTGAGGGGCGCCCCCCGGTAGGCGGACCACAGGGCGATGACGGGGGCGGCGACCACGGTGGCGACGACCGTCGTCGTCATGACCCGGGAGCGCAGCCGGTCGCGGCGCGCGGCGTGGTCCTTGGGGTCCATGGGGAAGCCGGTGCGGTCGAAGCGTGGAGTGGCGGACCGATTCTTCTGGTGTTTCTGCGCGTGCAGCATGGCCACGTACGCGGAGGGGCGCGGCGCCTCCACGACCGGCAGCACGGCGGCCGGGGTCACCGTCTTCCCGGGCCACGGCCCCTCGGCCCCGGCGCGCTCGGCGGCGCGGCGGCAGCGCGGGCAGTCGTCCACGTGCCGGACGAGCTCGCGGCGCAGCGTGGGCGAGAGCAGCGCGCGGTGGTCGCCGGTGAGCCGGCCGGCCGTGGGGCAGTTGCCCGTCTCCACGACGGCGAGGGCGGCCCGGGTGCGCTCGACCTCGCAGGCGGCGCCGGCCAGCAGTTCGCGGGCGGCCGTGGGGTCGAGGCCGAGGACGGCGGCGACGGCGCGCGGGGTCAGCCCGTGCCGGACGGCCAGCTCCAGCGCCTCGCGCTGCTCCGGCGTGGTGCCCGCGGCCTCGGGCCAGGCCAGCTGGGCCAGCTCCCGGCGGTGCGCCTCGGCGTGGGCGCTTTCCGGTGGGGCGGGGCTCTCCGGTGGAGCGGGTGCGGCGGTGTGTGCGGCCGCAGGCGGCGTGGGGCGCGCCGCGCGCCGGGCGGGGCGGGCGGCCGCCGGGGTGTGACGGTCCTCGTCGGCGGGCCTGCGGTGCGGGGGGCGCGCGGGGTCGGAGCGGCGGTGGGCTCGGCGGCCCTGCTTCTGCTCGGTGAGCCGGCGCAGACAGGTCCACCGGGCCAGGGCGTACAGCCAGGTTTTACGTTCCTCCTCGTCGGCCGGGCAGCGGGAGCCCTGCCGTTCGGCCAGGGCGAGGACGCCGCCCAGCGCCTCGGTGGCGGCGTCGTGGTCGCAGAGGACGGAGAGGCAGTAGGTGAAGAGGCCGTCGAGATGCGGCTCGTAGCGGGCGGGCGGCTTCTTCGGCGCGGCGTGCGAGGAGTGGGGCGCGCGATGCTGTCCCCGGTGCGCCCCGGGGGTGTTCGTCGGAGTCTCCAGCCTGCTGCTCGTCACCTTGCGACCGTAGGGGCGGCGGGCTCACCCCTCGCACTCCTTGAGTAGATTTAACCCTTACGGGTGAACGTATCGCGCGATAAGGGACAGGCGTTCCCGCCCGCGCTGTCAGACCCCACCGATACGGTGGCGCCATGGCTGCCCGTACGAAATCCGCGAAGGACCGGCCGTCCTACCGCTGCACCGAATGCGGCTGGACCACCGCGAAGTGGCTCGGCCGCTGCCCCGAGTGCCAGGCGTGGGGGACGGTCGAGGAGTTCGGCGGCGCGCCCGCCGTCCGGACCACGGCGGCGGGGCGGGTCTCCACCGCCGCGCTGCCCATCGGCCAGGTGGACAGCCGGCAGGCCACCGCCCGGCCGACCGGCGTCGGCGAGCTGGACCGGGTGCTGGGCGGCGGTCTGGTGCCCGGGGCCGTCGTGCTGCTCGCGGGCGAGCCGGGCGTCGGCAAGTCCACGCTGCTGCTGGACGTGGCGGCCAAGGCGGCGACCGACGAGCACCGGACGCTGTATGTGACGGGTGAGGAGTCCGCCTCGCAGGTCCGGATGCGGGCCGACCGGATCCGGGCGATCAGCGACCACCTGTATCTGGCGGCGGAGACCGATCTGTCGGCGGTGCTCGCCCACCTCGACGCGGTCAAGCCCTCGCTGCTGGTCCTGGACTCGGTGCAGACCGTGGCCTCGCCGGAGATCGAGGGCGCGCCGGGCGGCATGGCGCAGGTCCGCGAGGTGGCGGGGGCGCTGATCCGGGCCTCCAAGGAGCGCGGGATGTCGACGCTGCTCGTGGGCCATGTCACGAAGGACGGCGCGATCGCCGGGCCCAGGCTCCTGGAGCACCTGGTGGACGTGGTGCTGTCCTTCGAGGGCGACCGCCATGCCCGGCTGCGCCTGGTCCGCGGGATCAAGAACCGGTACGGGGCGACCGACGAGGTCGGCTGCTTCGAGCTGCACGACGAGGGGATCACGGGTCTCGCCGATCCGTCCGGCCTCTTCCTCACCCGGCGCGCCGAGCCGGTACCGGGCACCTGCCTGACGGTGACCCTCGAGGGGAAGCGGCCGCTGGTCGCGGAGGTGCAGGCGCTGACGGTGGACTCGCAGATCCCGTCCCCCCGGCGGACCACCTCGGGCCTCGAGACCTCCCGGGTGTCGATGATGCTCGCGGTCCTGGAGCAGCGCGGCCGGATCAGCTCGCTGGGCAAGCGGGACATCTACAGCGCGACGGTGGGCGGCGTGAAGCTGACCGAGCCGGCCGCCGACCTGGCGATCGCGCTGGCGCTGGCGAGTGCGGCGAGCGACACACCGCTGCCGAAGAATCTGGTGGCGATCGGCGAGGTGGGGCTCGCGGGCGAGGTCAGAAGGGTCACGGGCGTGCAGCGCAGGCTGGCCGAGGCGCACCGGCTGGGGTTCACGCACGCCCTGGTCCCGACCGACCCCGGCAAGGTCCCGGCCGGTATGAAGGTGACCGAAGTGGCCGACATGGGCGACGCGCTCAGGGCGCTCCCGCGCCGGACCCGCGCACAGGCCCCCCGGGAGGACGGCGCACGCCGGTAGACTTTGCCCTGGTCTCGCCCGTCCGTACGAACGGTACGAGGGACGTAGGGTCCTTCGATTGGACGGCCTGTTCCGACCGACAGGCCACGAGGGCACCGCAAACCTGTGACCGGAGGAGTGCAGTGGCAGCCAGCGACCGGGCAGCATCGCCCGGAAAGTCCGGCCAAACCACGGGCAATGAGGCGCTGATGCGCGCCTCGTTGAGCGCCGTCGCGCCCGGAATGGCCCTGCGGGACGGCCTGGAGCGCATTCTCCGCGGCAACACCGGGGGTCTGATCGTGCTCGGCATGGACAAGACCGTCGAGTCGATGTGCACGGGCGGCTTCGTGCTGGACGTGGAGTTCACCGCGACCCGGCTGCGGGAGCTGGCCAAGCTGGACGGCGCGCTGATCCTCGACAAGGACATGACCAAGATCCTGCGCGCCGGTGTGCAGCTGGTCCCGGACGCGTCGATCCCCACCGAGGAGACCGGTACCCGGCACCGCACGGCGGACCGGGTCTCCAAGCAGTGCAATTTCCCGGTCGTCTCGGTCTCCCAGTCGATGCGCCTGATCGCGCTGTACGTGAACGGGGAGCGGCGGGTCCTGGAGGAGTCGGCGGCGATCCTGTCCCGCGCCAACCAGGCCCTGGCCACGCTGGAGCGGTACAAGCTGCGGCTGGACGAGGTCGCCGGGACGCTCTCCGCGCTGGAGATCGAGGACCTGGTGACCGTCCGGGACGTGACGGCGGTCGCCCAGCGCCTGGAGATGGTCCGCCGCATCGCGACGGAGATCGCGGAGTACGTGGTGGAGCTCGGCACCGACGGCCGGCTGCTCTCGCTCCAGCTGGACGAGTTGATCGCGGGCGTGGAGCCGGAGCGCGAGCTGGTCGTGCGGGACTACGTGCCGGAGCCGACCGCGAAGCGTTCGCGCACGGTGGCGGAGGCGCTGACCGAGCTGGACTCGCTGACCCACACGGAGCTGCTCGAACTCCCGGTCGTGGCGCGGGCGCTGGGCTACAGCGGCTCGCCCGAGACGCTGGACTCGGCGGTGTCGCCGCGCGGTTTCCGGCTGCTGGCGAAGGTGCCGCGGCTGCCGGGCGCGATCATCGACCGGCTCGTGGAGCACTTCGGCGGTCTGCAGAAGCTGCTCGCGGCGAGCGTGGACGACCTCCAGACGGTGGACGGGGTCGGCGAGGCCCGGGCGCGCAGCGTGCGCGAGGGACTGTCCCGGCTGGCCGAGTCGTCCATCCTCGAACGGTACGTGTAGGGCCCCGGCGCTCCCCCGGAACGCCTCAGTCCTTCGCGAGGACGAACGAGGCGCGCTGCACGGGCTCGCCGGGCGCCTTGGCCTCCACGAGGTACGTGCCCGGCTTGGCCTTGCCCGCGGGCGGCGTCGCGCACTTGGGGGCGCTCTTCGCCCGGTCCCACTCCACGGTGTGCACGACGGTCGTCCCGGCGGGCACCTCGATCAGTACGGGCTTCGGGTCGCGCGGGCAGTCCTTGGAGGACCACACCTCGTCGTCGTCCCCGCCCGCCTCGGTGACGGTGAGCACCGCGCTCTTCGGTCCGAAGTCGGCCTTGCAGGCGGTGGACGAGCTGTTCGTGACGAACAGCCGGAACTTCGGCTTCTCGTCGGGGGAGTAACTGAGTTCGGTCTTCAGGCCGATCCGGATCGCGCCCGCGGCACAGTCCGGGAGCGAGGAGCCGGCCGGCACCGGACGCGCGGCCTCCACCCCGGCGCTCGTGCCGGAGCCGGTGGAACCGGAAGCGGAACCCGAACCGGTGTCCTGGCCACCGCCGTTGGCGTCCGAGGAGCCCGAGTCGCCGCCCGTACCGGCGGAACCACCGCCCGAACCGCCGTCCTTGTCACCGTCGCTGCCGCCGGAGCCGTTCGACCCGCCGCTCCCGCCGGGCTGTCCGCTGATCGCGGGGCCGGAACCGGAAGGTCCGGGCGTGATGGAGCCCGCGGGGCTGGAACCGGGCGCCTTGGAGTCGTCGTGGTGATCCCCGCCGCCGCCACCGGAGGTGACGGCCCATGCGATCAGCGCCGCGAGCAGCACGACCAGGGCCGCCGCGACCGCCCTCCGTCGCCAGTAGATGCTGGAGGGTAGCGGACCGATCGGATTGCGCAGAGATCCCACGGCGCAAACTGTACGAGAGATCCGGCCCAACTCCCGCCCCACCCGCCGCCTTGAGCCCCAAGTTTTGCGGATCATCATCCTGCGAGGGCCAGTTCGGGCATCGGAAACGACCGATGTGCCCCTATGTGGCGAAACGTTTACGCACAGCGAGTGCGTCGAGGCGGCCGGAGAACGGTCCATCGGCCAGTTGCCGCAACCGCTCGCGGGGCGTGGGGCCTCCAACCGGAACGCCGTGTCAGGATCGATGGTGCGATGACTGCCACGACTGCGACACAGACGCCCCCCGCCTCCCTCCACGCCCCCGTGATCGGGTGGTTCGACCAGCACGCCCGCGATCTGCCCTGGCGCCGCCCCGAAGCGGGGGCCTGGGGTGTGATGGTGAGCGAGTTCATGCTGCAGCAGACCCCCGTCAACCGGGTCCTCCCGGTGTACGAGCAGTGGCTCGCCCGCTGGCCGCGCCCCGCCGACCTCGCTGCGGAGCCGCCCGGCGAGGCGGTCCGCGCCTGGGGCCGGCTCGGCTACCCGCGCCGGGCCCTCCGCCTCCACGGGGCCGCCCAGGCGATAACGGAACGCCATGGCGGTGACGTACCGAGTGAGCACGCCCAGCTCCTCGCCCTGCCCGGCATCGGCGAGTACACGGCGGCGGCCGTGGCCTCGTTCGCGTACCGGCAGCGTCACGCCGTCCTCGACACCAACGTCCGCCGGGTCTTCGCACGGGCCGCGACCGGCATCCAGTACCCGCCGAACGCGACGACCGCCGCCGAACGCAGGCTCGCCCGGGAGCTGCTGCCCGACGAGGACGAGCGGGCGGCCCGCTGGGCGGCGGCCACGATGGAGCTGGGCGCCCTCGTCTGCACCGCGAAGAACGAGGACTGCTCGCGCTGCCCGATCGCGGAGCAGTGCGCCTGGCGGCTGGCCGGGAAGCCCGCGCACCAGGGGCCGCCGCGCCGGGGCCAGACCTACGCCGGCACGGACCGGCAGGTGCGCGGCAGGCTCCTCGCCGTGCTGCGCGAGGCGGTCGGCCCGGTCCCGCAAGCGGCGCTCGACACGGTGTGGGACGAGCCGGTGCAGCGGGCCCGCGCGCTGGACGGGCTGGTCGCCGACGGTCTGGTCGAGCCACTGGCCGGCGGCCGGTACCGGCTGCCGCTGACCTGAGGGACCGGGCCGTCTCCCCCGCGTAACAGCGTCCGCCCGGCTCCGTAACAACAGCGGACAGGGCCCGTCCGCCCCGTGACAATGACGGGGCGGACGGGCCTTCTCGCGTCCGGCGCGGGATCGTTTGTCCGGTCTCCTCCCCGCACTGTTACACAACCGATGGACAGCCGTGCGCCCGCCTACGGCTGCCCCGCACAGCCTCGTGACAACCGCTCCGTAGCGTCTGCGACGTCAGCCGGAACCGACCACCGGCGGGCAGCGGTACGAGCGGTTCTACGGGGATCCACGGGGATGGAGGCGGTTGTGATGGCGCAGGGCGAGGTGCTCGGCTTTGAAGAGTACGTACGGACCCGGCAGGAGGCGCTGCTGCGCAGTGCGCGCCGGCTCGTCCCGGACCCCGTCGACGCCCAGGACCTGCTCCAGACCGCGCTGGCCCGCACCTACGGCCGCTGGGACCGCATCGAGGACAAGTCCCTCGCCGACGCCTATCTGCGCCGCGTCATGATCAACACCCGCACCGAGTGGTGGCGTGCGCGCAAGCTGGACGAGGTGCCCACCGAGCAGCTGCCCGACGCCAGCATCGAGGACGGCACCGAGCAGCGCGCCGACCGCGCCCTGCTGATGGACATCCTGGGCGTGCTGGCTCCCAAGCAGCGCAGTGTCGTCGTCCTGCGACACTGGGAGCAGATGAGCACCGAGGAGACGGCGGCGGCGCTCGGCATGTCGGCCGGTACGGTGAAGAGCACGCTGCACCGTGCGCTGGCGCGGCTGCGCCAGGAGCTGGAGAACAGGGAAGCGGCGAGCCGGGAGGCCCGGCACGCCGAGGAGCGGGGGCGGGAGCGGTGCGCGGCCTGACAGGCAGCGGTGACGACGGCACGGTCACCGGCACAACCGGCGGGGGAACGGCAGGCGCCGACAGGCGCCTGCTGACCGGGTGGGCGGCGAGCAGCACGGCCCTGGCCGGCCTCGCCGTCTTCGGGCTGTTCGCCGTCAGCTGCTCCACCGGCGGCACGGGCACCCGGGACGAGGGCCCGGCGGGCGCCGAGCCGGTCGTCCAGGTCACCCCGAGCGCGACGGCCGCCGCCACGGCGAAGCCCGCTCCCAAGGTGGACGCCGTGGCGCTGCTCAAGGCGGACCCGAAGGTGAGCGGGCGGGTCCGGATGGACCTGAAGGCATGCAGCGGCGACGAGTACCCGGTGGACACCTCGTACGGCCGGATCACCGGCGGCCCGTCCGCCGACGTGGTGGTCAACGTGATGACCTGCGGCGACTCGGTGGGGGTCGGCACCTACGTCTACCGGCCGCGCGCCGACGGCACGTACCAGAACGTCTTCGCCGTCGAGCAGCCCGCCGTCTACGGCACCATCGACCGCGGGGACCTGGTGGTGACGACCCAGGTGTACGAGAAGAAGGACGCGGTCGCCTATCCCTCGGGCGACGAGGTGATCACGTACCACTGGGCGAACGGCCGGTTCACCGAGCAGGACCGGGTACGCAACGACTTCAACCGAGCCGTGGGCGCGGGCGACGGGGACCTTCCCGAGCCCACGGAACCGCCGAGGAACTGAGAGCTTCCCGATGGCCGAGACCCATGTGCTGTTCGTCGAGGACGACGACGTCATCCGCGAGGCCACTCAGCTCGCGCTGGAACGGGTGGGCTTCGCGGTCACCGCGGTGCCCGACGGGCTGACCGGCCTGGAGGCCTTCCGGGCGGACCGGCCCGACATCGCGCTGCTCGACGTCATGGTCCCCGGTCTGGACGGGGTCAGCCTGTGCCGCCGCATCCGGGACGAGTCGACGGTCCCCGTGATCATGCTGTCGGCGCGGGCCGACTCGATCGACGTGGTCCTCGGCCTGGAGGCCGGCGCGGACGACTACGTCACCAAGCCGTTCGACGGGGCGGTCCTGGTGGCCCGGATCAGGGCGGTGCTGCGCCGCTTCGGCCATGCGTCGGGCGACCGGGCCGGGGGCGGGCAGCCGGAGTCCGAGGCCGTGGGCGGGGTGCTGGTCTTCGGGGACCTGGAGGTCGACACCGAGGGCATGGAGGTCCGCAGGGGCGGTGCGCAAGTGGGGCTGACGCCGACCGAGATGCGGCTGCTCCTGGAATTCTCCTCGGCGCCCGGCACCGTGCTCTCCCGCGACAAGCTGCTCGAACGGGTCTGGGACTACGGCTGGGGCGGCGACACCCGGGTCGTGGACGTCCATGTGCAGCGGCTGCGCACCAAGATCGGCCAGGACCGGATCGAGACGGTCCGCGGCTTCGGCTACAAGCTCCGGGCATGAGGCGGCCCGCCCTGCGGACGGGTGTCCGCTGGAAGATCAGCATCGCGATCGCGGCGGTCGGCGCGCTGATCGCCGTCGCGCTGAGCCTGGTGGTGCACAACGCGGCCCGCGTCTCGATGCTGGAGAACGCCCGCGAGGTCCAGCTGGAACGGCTGACCTACGCGCAACTGCTGTACGAGGCGAAGAAGACGAAGAAGGCCGACCCCCGGTTCGGGGCGAAGCTCAACGATCCGACGATGCCGCAGAGCCTGCGCGAGGAGACCCGGCGCAACCGCCGCGCCACGCATGTGGAGGAGTCCGGCGGGGTGCCCGACGTCTGGGCGGCCGTGCCGGTGGGCAACGGGAACGTGCTGTCGCTGCACACCCGGTTCGCGGACCGCTCGACCACGGTCATGGGCGACCTGGACCGGGCGCTGATCATCGGTTCGGTCTCGGTGGTCCTCGGCGGCTCCGCGCTGGGCGTGCTGATCGGCGGCCAGCTCTCGCGCCGGCTGCGCAAGGCGGCCGCGGCCGCCGGGAAGGTGGCCCAGGGCAACACGGACGTCCGGGTCAGGGACGCGGTCGGCGGCGTCGTGCGCGACGAGACGGACGAGCTGGCCGGGGCGGTGGACGCGCTGACCGACGCGCTGAACGAGCGGATCGAGGCGGAGCGCCGGGTCACCGCGGACATCGCGCACGAGCTGCGGACGCCGGTGACCGGGCTGCTGACGGCCGCCGAGCTGCTGCCCCCGGGCCGCCCGACGGAGCTGGTGCGCGACCGGGCCCAGGCGATGCGCACCCTGGTCGAGGACGTGCTGGAGGTGGCCCGGCTGGACAGCGCGTCGGAGCGGGCCGAGCTCCAGGAGATCGCGCTCGGCGAGTTCGTGAGCCGGCGGGTGGCGCTGCTGGACCCGGAGGTCCGGGTCCAGGTGGTCCACGACTCCTGGGTCAATACGGACCCCCGCCGCCTGGAGCGCATCCTGGGCAACCTGCTGGGCAACGCGGCCAAGCACGGGGCGACCCCGGTGGAGGTTGCGGTCGAGGGCCGGGTGGTCCGGGTCCGCGACCACGGGCCCGGTTTTCCGGCGGCGCTGCTGCGGGAGGGGCCGAGCCGGTTCCGCACCGGGTCGGCCGACCGGGCCGGGCGCGGGCACGGTCTCGGGCTGACGATCGCGGCGGGCCAGGCCCGGGTGCTCGGGGCCCGGCTGACCTTCCGGAACGCGGCGCCGGAGGGCGCGGCGGCGGGCAGCGGCGGGGCGGTCGCGGTGCTGTGGCTGCCGGAGCACGCGCCGACGGCCACGGGCAGCTATCCGATGCTCCAGTTCGCGGAGCAGCGGAGCCCGGTGGCGGAGCCGGGCTCCTCGAAGAAGGCGTGACGGGGAGAGGGCCCCGGGACGCGTGCTCCCGGGGCCCTCTCCGTACCTCCGCGGCGGTCAGATCTCCGCGACCGCCGGGGCGGGCTCGGCCTCGGGGCCGGCGCCCCGCAGCGGGACCTCCTTGACGAAGAGGGAGGCGACGACCGCGACCAGACCGACGGAGGCGCCGACGAGGAACGCGATGTGGGTGCCGGACGACACCGCGAACTCGTACGCCTCGCGCACCGGCACCGGCAGCTTGGCCAGGCTCGCCGCGTCCAGCTGGGCGGAGTGCGCGGTGGCCGCGCCGCCGCCGCGCGATGCCATCTCGTCCTGGACCCGGCCGGTGAACAGCGCGCCCATGATGGCGACGCCGAAGGAGCTGCCGAGCGTACGGAAGAGGGTGGTCGAGGAGGACGCGACGCCCATGTCCTTCAGCTCGACGCTGTTCTGCGCGACGAGCATCGTGATCTGCATCAGGAAGCCCATGCCGGCGCCGAGCACCGCCATGTACAGCCCGGAGGTGAGGCGGCTGGTGCCGGTGTCCATCTGCGCGAGCAGGAAGAGGCCGATGACCATGAGGATCGAGCCCACGACGGGGAAGACCTTGTACTTGCCGGTGCTGGTGGTGACCCGGCCCGCGATGAGCGAGACGACCATCATGGACAGCAGCATCGGCAGGAGCAGCAGCCCCGAGTTGGTCGCGGAGGCGTGCTGCACTGACTGCTGGTAGAGCGGCAGGAACAGCACCGCGCCGAACATCACGAACCCGGCCATGAAGCCGACCACGGACATGAGCGTGAAGTTGCGGTTGCGGAAGATGTGGAGCGGGATCATCGGTTCGGCGGCCTTCGTCTCCACGAAGAGGAAGCCGGCCAGCGAGGCGACGCCGATCGCGATGAGCTCCATGATGACCGCGGAGTTCCAGTCGTACTCGGAACCGCCCCAGGTGGTGACCAGCACGATCGCGGTGATGCCGACGGTGAGCAGCACGGCGCCGAGGTAGTCGACGTTCCGCTTGGTGCGTTCCCGCTTGGGCAGGTGCAGGACCGCGGTGATCATGATCAGCGCCACGGCGCCGAGCGGCAGGTTGATGTAGAAGCTCCAGCGCCAGCCGAGGTGGTCGGTGATGGTGCCGCCGACCAGCGGTCCGCCGATCATGGCGATGGCCATCACGCCGGCCATCATGCCCTGGTACTTGCCGCGCTCGCGGGGCGGCACGAGGTCGCCGATGATCGCCATGACGCCGACCATCAGACCGCCGGCACCGAGGCCCTGGACGGCCCGGAAGCCGATCAGCTGGCCCATGTCCTGGGCCATGCCGCTGAGGACCGAGCCGATCAGGAAGATCACGATGGACGTGAGGAAGATGCCCTTGCGCCCGTACATGTCGCCGAGCTTGCCCCAGATGGGCGTGGACGCGGCGGTGGCCAGGGTGTAGGCCGTGACGACCCACGAGAGGTGTTCGAGGCCGCCGAGGTCACCGACGATGGTCGGCATCGCGGTGCCGACGATCAGGTTGTCGAGCATCGCCAGCAGCATGGCGATCATCAGGGCGAGCACCACCACCCGGACGCTGCGCTGCGGCGGAGCCGGTGCCTCCGCCTTCGTGGCCGGTATGCCGCCCGCCTTCCCGTCCGCCGTCTTGATCAGGTCCGCCATCTTCCCCAACTCCCCAGTCACCCCTGCACCGGGCCCTTACTTGCCGCCCGGCTAGTTGCTTACACTGGAGGAAGGTAGACCCGTAACTAGCCGGGCGTCAAGTAAGTTAATTTGGGAGAGCACCATGGGCAGCACGCCGCAGCCGCGCCGGGGCAACACTCGCCAGCGCATCCAGGACGTCGCCCTGGAGCTCTTCGCCGAGCAGGGGTACGAGAAGACCTCGCTCCGGGAGATCGCCGAGAAGCTGGACGTCACCAAGGCGGCGCTCTACTACCACTTCAAGACGAAGGAAGACATCCTCGCCAGCATCTTCGAGGACCTGAACCGCCCGGTGGAGGAGTTGATCGCCTGGGGCGAGACCCAGCCCCGCACCCTGGAGACCAAGACGGAGCTGCTGCGCCGCTACAGCGACGCGCTGGCCCACGCGGCCCCGCTCTTCCGCTTCATGCAGGAGAACCAGGCGACGGTACGCGATCTGAGCATCGGCGACACGATCAAGCACCGGGTCCTGGGCCTGGTGGACCTGATCAAGGAGCCGGGCGCGCCGCTCACCGATCAGGTGCGGTGCTTCAGCGCGCTCTTCACCCTGCACGCCGGAATGCTCGCCCTGAAGGACGTCGAAGGCGACCCCGAGGAGAAGCGCAAGGCCGCTCTCGAGGTCGCCGTCGAACTGGTCACCCGGGCCCACGACCCGGAAACCCCCCGGTGACCCTGCTCGGGGGCAGGGGCCGGGGGGCCGGGGACACGGGCCGGATCAGACGTTGATGCCGTGCTTGTGCAGGAAGTTGACCGGGTTGACCGCCGAACCGTAGTTCGGGGTGGTCCGGATCTCGAAGTGCAGGTGCGGGCCGCTGGAGTTGCCGGTGTTGCCGGACAGGGCGATCTTCTCGCCCTTCTTCACGTGCTGGCCGATGTGCACGTCGATCTTGGACAGGTGCGCGTACTGCGAGTACGTGCCGTTGCCGTGCGAGATCACGATGGCGTTGCCGTACGCGGGGCCGTCGCCGCCGCCGTTCGGACCGGCCTTCACGATCGTGCCGCTGTGGGCGGCCTCGACCTTGGTGCCGATCGGCACGGCGAAGTCCTGGCCGGAGTGCTTGTGGGCCCAGCGGCTGCCGTCGTTGCCGAAGCTGGCGCTCAGCTCGTAGTGGTTGACCGGGGTCTCCCACGGAAGCTTGGCGATGGCCTTCTTCTTGGCGGCGGCCTTCTTCTTCGCGGCGGCGGCCTTCTTCTTGGCGTCCTCGGCCTTCTTGGCCGCGGTGTGCTCGGCGGCCTTGCCCTGCGCGGCGGCCTGCTTGGCGACCGAGTCGGCGGTGGCCGAGCCGACCAGGGCCGGGGCCTGGGGGGCGTCCGCAGTGCCGGCCGCGAACGCAGCGCCCGCACCGAGAACCATCGACGTCCCCAGGCCGGCTGCCACGACGGCTCCACGGACACGGGACACGGACGGGCGGCGGGACTGGAACGTAACGCGCTTCGACATAAGCGGAAATCCTCCGGAGATGACTGGACCCGACGGTGTGCCGGGCTGGCCATACCTTGGTAACCCGCATCCCCGCCGGTGCTCAAACACCCCATCTACGATCAAAAGCCGTAGAAAGCACCCCGGGAATTCGCCCGGAGGGCCCCCGCCCACCCCCCTCCGGAAGACCCTCGAAAGTCCTCCCCGGAGCAGGTTTAGGCCCAGTTCCCCACCGCCCCAACCGGACATACGCCCCCTGTACGGGCATACGACCCCAAGCACGCAAAGGGCCCGTCCGCCGCAGGGCCGAAAGGCCCCCGACGGATCGGGCCCGCTGCTCCTAAGGCGGCTAGTAGGGCCGAAACGGCCTGTGCGCCTTGTCACCGGCGGTGGGACCGAAGGCCGTCCGTTTCGGGACCTTCGACCCCACGCCGAGCGCTACCCGACGGGCAGCCCCGTCACCTTCTTGGCGTGCAGGGCGACCAGTCGCTTGCCGCCCGAGGCCAGGTACCAGCGGTCGATGTCGCCGGAGCCGTCGTTGTAGGTCCACAGCAGCTTGCCGTCGGCCGGGTCGAAGGCGTGGAGGCCGCCGTTCTTGTCGAACTGGGTGGCCCCGTAGAGGACGCCGCCCACCTTGGCGAACTGCCAGGGGGCCGCGATCTCCAAGGTTTCCGGGTTGTGCCAGTGCCGCTTCCCGGTCGCCGGATCGACCGCCCACAGGGCGTGGACGGTGTCCGAGACATAGAGGACGCCGTCCAGAACGGCCGGATCGTTGAACCGGCTGTACTTCTCGGTCGCGAAGGACCAGCGCTCGGCGCCCGTCTCCAGGTCGAAGGCGCGCATCCTGTCGCCGGTCGCGATGATGACCAGGCCCTCGTGGACCTCGAAGCCGCGGTTGCCGCTGCGGCCGGTCTTCTTCGTCCAGACCTGGTGGCCGGTCGCGGTGTCGCGGACCGTGAGGTTCTCGCGGAAGTCCGTGTAGACGAGGCGCTTGCCGGAGACCCGTGCGGTGAGGCCGTTCGCCTCGGTGCCGTGGTCACGCTGTTCGCGCCAGACGACCTTGCCCGAGGAGGTGTCGATGGCGGCGATCACGTTGTCGGGGGTCCGGAAGTTCTTGTCCAGGATCCCGGCGACCACGTAGACGTGGCCGGCGTCGGCGGCGATGACCCGGGGCTGGGAGTACTCCTTGTCGCCGAGCCGGCTGCGCCAGGTGTCCTTGCCGGTCCTGGGGTCGAGCCCGATGATGTTGCCGTCGTACCGGGCACTGGCCAAGTAGAGGGTGCCGTCGCCGATGAGCATGCTCGCGCCCGGCGTGGTCACCTCGGCGCGGGACCAGAGTTCCTTGCCGGTGGACAGGTCGCGGGCCACCAGCGGGTCACCGGAGACCAGCACCACGTCGTCGACCACGGCGACCGCGGATATCCAGGCCAGCCCGTCGTACGTGGTGGCGTGCTGCCAGGCCGGCGTCGGCTTCCCGCCCGGCTCGGGGGCGGCGCCCCCGGGCTTCCCCGACTCGCCCGGCTTCCCCGAACCGGAGCCGCCGCCCTCGACCGGCTCCTCGACCGGGCCGCAGGCCGCGGTCCCGGCGCCCAGCAGGGCCAGCCCCGCCCCGGCTCCGGCCAGCTTGATCATCCGCCTGCGCGACACATCGCCTCTGCCCATGGCGTGCCCCATCCCCCTCGCTGCTCCGGGGTTCTTCGTTTGCGAACGAAAAACCTGCCACGGGCAGGGCACCCGAGGCCGGGCCAGATTAACCAGCCAATTTCGGCCAACGCGCGTAGAGGACCCGACCGGGACGCTCCTGTGACGCGCCTGTCACCGTGCCGGCAGGCGCCGCATACGCAAAGAGGGGGTGCTGAATGCGCGAGAAGGGCGTCGGTGAGCACGCGAAAAGGGGCGGCCCCGGCCGGTCGAAACCGGTCCGGGGCCGCCCCTTCGGACGCTCGGGCGCTACTGCCGGGAGAGGCAGAAGGCGCCTGTCACGCTTCCTTCGTCATGTTCGGGCCGCCGCCCGCCGCCTGCTCGATCGGCGGGACGTCGGGCAGAGCCGACTTCTCCTCGCCGCGGAAGGTGAACTTCTCGTCGTCGCCCTCGCCCTCGCTGCCGACGACCACGATGTGGCCGGGGCGCAGCTCGCCGAAGAGGATCTTCTCCGAGAGGATGTCCTCGATCTCACGCTGGATCGTCCGGCGCAGCGGCCGGGCGCCCATCACGGGGTCGTAGCCCTTCTTGGCGAGCAGCTTCTTGGCGTCCGTGCTGAGCTCGATGCCCATGTCACGGTCCTTGAGCCGCTCGTCCACCTTCGCGATCATCAGGTCGACGATCTCGATGATGTCTTCCTGGCTGAGCTGGTGGAAGACGACCGTGTCGTCGACACGGTTGAGGAACTCGGGCCGGAAGTGCTGCTTGAGCTCTTCGTTGACCTTGACCTTCATCCGCTCGTAGTTCGTCTTGACGTCGCCCTGGGCGGCGAAGCCCAGGTTGAAGCCCTTGGAGATGTCCCGGGTCCCGAGGTTGGTCGTCATGATGATGACCGTGTTCTTGAAGTCCACGACCCGGCCCTGGGAGTCGGTCAGGCGACCGTCCTCCAGGATCTGGAGCAGGGAGTTGAAGATGTCGGGGTGGGCCTTCTCGACCTCGTCGAAGAGGACGACGGAGAACGGCTTGCGGCGCACCTTCTCGGTGAGCTGGCCGCCCTCCTCGTAGCCCACGTAGCCGGGGGGCGAACCGAAGAGACGCGAGACCGTGTGCTTCTCGCTGAACTCCGACATGTCGAGGGAGATCAGCGCGTCCTCGTCGCCGAACAGGAACTCGGCGAGCGTCTTGGACAGCTCGGTCTTACCGACACCGGACGGGCCGGCGAAGATGAACGAGCCACCGGGGCGCTTCGGGTCCTTCAGGCCGGCCCGCGTACGGCGGATCGCCTGCGAGAGCGCCTTGATGGCGTCCTTCTGCCCGATGACGCGCTTGTGGAGCTCGTCCTCCATGCGCAGCAGCCTGGAGGACTCCTCCTCGGTCAGCTTGAAGACCGGGATGCCGGTGGCGGTGGCGAGGACCTCGGCGATGAGCTCGCCGTCGACCTCGGCCACGACGTCCATGTCGCCGGCCTTCCACTCCTTCTCGCGCTTGGCCTTCGCCGCCAGCAGCTGCTTCTCCTTGTCGCGGAGGGAGGCCGCCTTCTCGAAGTCCTGGGAGTCGATGGCCGACTCCTTGTCGCGGCGGACGCCCGCGATCTTCTCGTCGAACTCACGGAGGTCCGGCGGCGCGGTCATCCGGCGGATGCGCATCCGGGAACCGGCCTCGTCGATCAGGTCGATCGCCTTGTCCGGCAGGAAGCGGTCCGAGATGTACCGGTCGGCCAGCGTCGCGGCCTGGACCAGCGCCTCGTCCGTGATGGACACGCGGTGGTGGGCCTCGTAGCGGTCGCGCAGACCCTTGAGGATCTCGATGGTGTGCGGCAGCGACGGCTCCGCGACCTGGATCGGCTGGAAGCGGCGCTCCAGAGCGGCGTCCTTCTCCAGGTGCTTGCGGTACTCGTCCAGGGTGGTCGCACCGATGGTCTGCAGCTCGCCTCGCGCCAGCATGGGCTTGAGGATGCTCGCGGCGTCGATCGCGCCCTCGGCGGCGCCCGCACCCACCAGGGTGTGGAGCTCGTCGATGAACAGGATGATGTCGCCGCGGGTGCGGATCTCCTTGAGGACCTTCTTCAGGCGCTCCTCGAAGTCACCGCGGTAGCGGGAGCCGGCGACCAGGGCGCCGAGGTCGAGGGTGTAGAGGTGCTTGTCCTTGAGGGTCTCGGGCACCTCGCCCTTGACGATGGCCTGGGCCAGGCCCTCGACGACCGCCGTCTTGCCGACGCCGGGCTCGCCGATGAGCACCGGGTTGTTCTTCGTACGGCGGGAGAGCACCTGCATGACCCGCTCGATCTCCTTCTCGCGCCCGATGACCGGGTCGAGCTTGGATTCGCGGGCGGCCTGCGTGAGGTTGCGGCCGAACTGGTCGAGCACCAGCGACGTGGAGGGCGTGCCCTCCGCGGGGCCGCCTGCGGTGGCCGCCTCCTTGCCGCCGGAGTAACCGGACAGCAGCTGGATGACCTGCTGGCGCACCCGGTTCAGGTCGGCGCCGAGCTTCACGAGGACCTGGGCGGCGACGCCCTCGCCCTCGCGGATCAGGCCGAGCAGGATGTGCTCCGTGCCGATGTAGTTGTGGCCGAGCTGGAGGGCCTCGCGGAGCGACAGCTCCAGGACCTTCTTGGCTCGGGGCGTGAAGGGGATGTGGCCGGACGGGGCCTGCTGGCCCTGGCCGATGATCTCCTCCACCTGCTGGCGGACCGCCTCGAGCGAAATCCCGAGGCTCTCCAGGGCCTTAGCGGCGACACCCTCACCCTCGTGGATCAGGCCCAGGAGGATGTGCTCGGTGCCGATGTAGTTGTGGTTGAGCATCCGGGCTTCTTCCTGAGCCAGGACGACAACCCGCCGCGCGCGGTCGGTGAACCTCTCGAACATCGTTAATCGCTCCTCAGAGCGGTCAGGCAGTAAGGGGTCGGTCCCCTCCCTGTCCTTCCGCAGCTTAGTCCCGCAAGCGGGGACCGCTCATTTCGACTGCCGACACCCGGCCCTGCTTCCCGGGGGATCGCCCGCCCCGAACGCCGACAACTGCTCCAACCCGATGGTGCGAGACGATGTTCCCGCAGGCCAGACAGATACCCCAGTCGCCAGTACGCCGATGGCGAACGTGAGACGTGCATGACTTGCGTGTCGCCCCTCCCCACTAGGGATGTCTTACCCGCAATTACAGACAGTCCATGCGGCGTACGCGGGTTCCCTCCGCTACGGGCGAACATCTTCGTACTCCTGAATGCGCCCGTACGCCCCCAACCCGGACACCCTATGCGGTCGCTCGTGCGCGATACGTAACCTGCTGGGCCGGTCGGGGGTTGTTCCGACATGACCCTCACCGTGCCGCCGCCCCGCGTCCCGCCCTCCGTCGAGCAGGGCGGTGAAGCCCGGGGTGAGCCGTGGGACGGCTGGGCCGGGTGGTACGAGCGGGAGATGGGCTGGGCCACGGCGGGCGGTTCGCCGGTGCGGCTGCTGACCGGGATCCGGTTCGACGTGCTCGTCGTACCCGCCGTCGCCGGGCACGCGGCGCTGAGGCGGGTGGGCCCGACGGGGCCGGTGGCGCTCATGGGGCTGCGGATGAGCCTGCTGGTGGCGCCGGGGAGCGCGGAGGAGCTGCCGGGGCTGCTCGACTGGCTGGAGTGGGGCGGGGTCGCGCTGTCGCTGACCGGTCTGGGCGCGGGCGGGCGGATCACCGCTCCGCCACCGCCGGGGCGTCCGGTGGAGCCGGGGGCCGCCTCCTGGCTGCGGCCCCCCAGGCCGTCACGGGAACAGGACGAAGCGCCGGTTCTCCCGGCCTTCTCCGGCTTCGGGGGCACGCGTGGCGACGCTCCCGACCTCGTCCGGCTCGTGGACGCCGTGGCGACGGAATGCCACCGGGCCCGGCTGGCGCGCGCCCGGGCGGGCTTGTTCCACGATGAGCCCGTGGCTCAGCCGTTGGCCTTCTCGTAAGCCTCGCGGATCTCGGCGGGGACGCGGCCGCGGTCATTCACATTGTGGCCGTTCTCGCGGGCCCACTTACGGATCTCGGCGGTGTCCTTGTTGCCACCGGAGACGGCGCGGCCCTTGCCGCGTCCCGACGCCGCACGGCCACCGGTACGCCGGCCGTTCTTCGCGTAGGGCTCGAGAAGGGAACGCAGCTTGTCCGCGTTGCTGGTGGTGAGGTCGATCTCGTACGTCTTGCCATCCAGCGCGAACGTCACCGTCTCGTCCGCCTCGCCACCGTCGAGGTCGTCAACAAGAAGGACCTGAACCTTCTGTGCCACCGGATTTCCTTTCATCGAAAATGGAGTACGCGGAAAGGAAACCGCTTTTCCCCGGAAAACACAAACCCCCGGGAGAGGTTCAGCAGCTCAAGGGGACGGGAAACATGCGCGATTCGGACATAGGGGCGCGGCCCCCTCTTCCCGCTCTTCGCGCGGTCACAGGTGCAGAAGCATCCGGCTGTTGCCCAAGGTGTTCGGCTTCACTCGTTCGAGACCGAGGAACTCCGCGACTCCCTCGTCATAGGAACGCAGCAGCTCGCTGTAGACATCTCCGTCGACGGGCGTCTCTCCGATCTCCACGAAGCCGTGCTTCGCGAAGAAGTCGACTTCGAAGGTGAGACAGAAAACCCGGCGGACGCCCAGCCAGCGGGCGGTCCGCAGCAACTTGTCGAGGACGTGGTGGCCCACTCCGGCGCCCTTGAGGGCGTGGTCGACGGCGAGCGTGCGGACTTCGGCGAGATCTTCCCACATGACGTGCAGCGCGCCGCAGCCCACGACCGAGGCGTCCTCGTCCCGTTCGGCGACCCAGAACTCCTGGATGTCCTCGTAAAGCGTCACCGTGGCTTTGTCGAGGAGGATGCCTTCCCGCACGTAGCCGTCGAGGAGACGGCGGACGGCGGGCACATCGCTCGTCCGTGCGCGCCGGACGGTGATGGCCACGTTAATAACCGACGGTTCGGTCCGGGAATCGGTTTGCGGAAGCTCTGAGGACATACGCAGACGCTATCGTCCGGCCTCCGGCTCCGCGCCATCGGCCGCTTCACCGGCTTCGCCATCCCCGGCTTCGTCCGCGGGGGCCGTGCCGTCCTCGGGAAGAGCGGGCTGAACGATCCGCATCGCATCGCGCAGAGCTTCGCGCTGCTCGGCCGACATCATCCCGAAGAACGCGACCAGTGCGGCTGCCGGGTTGTCGCTGCGCGACCAGGCTTCGTTCATCAGGGCGGCGGCGTATGCGGCGCGGGTGGAGACGGCCGTATATCGATATGCGCGGCCCTCCACTTCGCGGCGGACCCAGCCCTTCTGATGGAGATTGTCCATTACCGTCATGACGGTGGTGTAGGCGATGGACCGCTCCTGCTGAAGGTCCTCCAGGACTTCCCGCACAGTGACCGGACGGTTCCATTCCCAGACCCGTGTCATCACGGCGTCTTCGAGCTCTCCCAATTGACGGGGCACAGCGTCACCTTAGTGCCAGATGTCTGGAATGCGTAGCTATTTGCGCAGCAAAAAGGCGTACGACTCCTCGGGAGTCGTACGCCTTTTCGCATACGGGAGCGCCGGGCGCGCCCCGGAGGGGTCAGGCCCCTTCGGCGCGCGGGGTCTGCTGGACCGACTCGGCGCGGCTGATCGCCGCGTCCACGGCCGCGTCCTCCTTGGCCTTGTTGGGGCCGCCCTGGCTCTTGACGATCGTCACGACCAGGCCGATGAAGAAGGCGGCCATCACCACGGGGGGCACGAGCGCGGATACGTAGTCCATGCCCTCCAGAGTAGCGAGCCGCCTCCCGGCCCCCGGAGAGGCCCTACCCAGCGGCGCGCTGCGGCGGCTGCGGTACCGGACGGCGCGGCGGGAAGACCTCGGAGGGCTTCGGGGCCGGGCGCTCGGACGGCGGTACGGGGCGGGCCGGGGCCGGAGGCGTCTTCGGCTTGTCCGGCTCGGCGGCGCGCCCGCCGGGCAGCGCGAGCAGCCGGCTGCGGGGGGCCGGGGTGATCGCGTGCACGGCCCGTCCGGCGAGCCGGGCGCGTACGGAGCGCTCCGCGGTCATCTGGCAGCGCTCCAGGAGGGCCGCGGCGAGCGGGCCGCCGCGCAGGGCGCGCAGCGCGGCCAGGTCCTCGGGGAGCGGGTCGTATCCGGCGGCCAGGGCGTCCTGGAGGAGTTCCAGATAGCCGGTGAGGGAGCCGGGGAGGGCGTCGCGGTAGCGGGCGAGGTCGGCGAGGAGGAAGGCGCGCAGCCGTCCGGCCTCGGCGACGGCCTCGTCCACACTGCCCGCCAGCCGCAGGCAGTCCTGGACATCCTCGTCGGGCAGGGGCGCGGGGTGCAGCGCGAAGGCGAGGGCGCGTCGGAGCACTCGCAGCTCGTCCGCGCTGAAGGCCATACCGCCGCGTGATCCGTAAGGCGTGGGCATGCCGCGACAATACGTGCTAAAGGGACAAAATCGGCTTAACTGGTCGTCGGTGGCGCGGCGGCTCCGGAGTGCCGTCGCACCCGGAGCCGCCGGTCAGGGGCCTGTTCCTACAGCCGCGACACGTTGCGCTCGTACACCAGGCGGAGCCCGATGAGGGTCAGCCAGGGCTCGTGCTCGTCGATGACGGAGGACTCGCCCAGCACCATCGGAGCAAGGCCGCCCGTCGCGATGACGGTGACGTCGTCCGGGTCGGCCGCCAGCTCCTTCTTCATCCGCTCCACGACCCCGTCGACCTGGCCGGCGAAGCCGTAGATGATGCCCGCCTGCATGGCCTCGACGGTGTTCTTGCCGATGACGCTGCGCGGCCGGGCCAGCTCGATCTTGCGCAGCTGGGCACCCTTGACGCCCAGCGCCTCGACGGAGATCTCGATGCCGGGCGCGATGACACCGCCGGTGTACTCGCCCCGGGCCGAGACCGCGTCGAAGGTGGTGGCCGTGCCGAAGTCGACCACGATCGCCGGACCGCCGTAGAGGTCGACGGCGGCGACCGCGTTGATGATGCGGTCCGCGCCGACCTCCTTCGGGTTGTCCATCAGGATCGGCACCCCGGTCTTGATGCCCGGCTCCACGAGCACCGCGGGAACGTCGCCGTAGTAGCGGCGGGTCACCTCGCGCAGCTCGTGCAGCACGGCCGGGACCGTGGAGCAGATCGCGATGCCCTCGATGCCGTCGCCCAGCTCCATGCCGAGCAGCGGGTGCATGCCCATGAGGCCCTGGAGCAGCACGGCGAGCTCGTCGGCGGTGCGACGGGGGTCCGTGGAGATCCGCCAGTGCTCGACGATCTCCTCGCCGTCGAAGAGGCCGAGGACGGTGTGGGTGTTCCCGACGTCGATGGTGAGCAGCATCAGGCGCCGGCCCCGTCGGCGTCGCGGAAGTCCAGGCCGATGTCCAGGATCGGCGAGGAGTGGGTCAGCGCGCCCACGGCCAGGTAGTCGACCCCGGCCTCCGCGTAGGCGCGGGCCGAATCGAGGGTGAGCCGGCCGGAGGACTCCAGGAAGGCGCGTCCGCCGGTCAGGGCGACCGCCTCGGCGGTCTCGGCCGGGGTGAAGTTGTCCAGCAGGATCAGGTCGGCGCCCGCCTCCAGGACCTCGGCGACCTGGTCCATCGTGTCGACCTCGACCTCGATCGGCAGCTCCGGGAACTCCTCCCTGACCCGCTTGAACGCCTCGGCGACCCCGCCCGCCGCGATGACGTGGTTGTCCTTGACGAGCGCGGCGTCGGACAGCGAGAACCGGTGGTTGACGCCGCCGCCGCAACGCACCGCGTACTTCTCCAGGGCGCGGAGCCCGGGCGTCGTCTTGCGGGTGTCGCGGACCTTGGCCCCGGTGCCCTCCAGCACATCGGCCCAGGCGCGGGTGGCGGTGGCGATGCCGGAGAGCCGGCAGAGCAGGTTGAGGGCGCTGCGCTCGCCGGTGAGCAGGTCCCGGGTGCCGGTGGTGACGGTCAGCAGCTTCTGGCCGGGGGCGACGCGGTCGCCGTCCTCGACGTGCCGCTCGACCTCGAACTCGGAGGTGCAGACGATCGACAGGACCGCCTCCGCCACGCGCAGCCCGGCCACCACACCGGCCTCGCGGGCGGTGAAGTCACCGATGGCCACGGCGTCCTCGGCGACGGTGGCGACGGTCGTGACGTCCACCCCGCCGTCCAGGTCCTCGGTGATGGCCAGGTGCGCGATGTCCTCGACCTGGATCGGGTCCAGGCCGGATTCGGCGAGGAGCCGGGCGAGCGCGGGGTCGAGCCCGCACTCCTCGTACTCCTCGCCGTCGCCGCAGCCGCAGCCGTCCCCGCAGCCGCCCGCGGCGGGGGCGGGCGCGCCGACCCGGATCAGCGGTACGTCCACGGGTGTGGGGCGCGGATTCTCTTCGGGCGTGCTCACGGTTACGGCTCCTCGGGAGTGGGGTGGGTGGTGCTCGTCGCTGCGCAGTCTGCTGCCCCGGGCGCGTCCACGGGCCCGAATGCCTCGGTATCCGTCCGACGGAGGACGAGACCGTCTTCCGGGTCGAGCCGTACGACGAGGTGGCGGCGCCAGTCCGTGTCGTCGCGCTCGGGCCGGTCCTCGCGCCAGTGGCAGCCGCGGGTCTCCTCGCGGGCGCGGGCGGCGGCGACCAGGGCCCGGGCGACGAGCAGCAGGTTGGTGGCCTCCCACGCCTCGACGCCGGGCACCGCGGGCTTGGTCTCCGCCGCCCCGGTCTCGCGGGTGGCGAGGTGCAGTGCCTCCAGCTCGTCCGCCGCGGCGGCCAGGCTCTCGGCGGAGCGCAGCACTCCGGCGCCCCGGGTCATGGCGCGCTGGACCGTGAGCCGGGTCTCGGGGGCCAGGAGCGGGACGGGCCTCCCGGCGGGCCCGACGGCCTCGCCCGCGCGGGGGCGGTCGGCGACGATGTCGGCGGCGATGCGCTCGGCGAAGACGAGTCCTTCGAGCAGCGAGTTGGACGCCAGCCGGTTCGCGCCGTGCACCCCGGTGCAGGCGACCTCGCCGCAGGCGTACAGGCCGGGGACGGTCGTACGGCCCCGCAGGTCGGTGCGGACACCGCCGGACGCGTAGTGCGCGGCGGGGGCCACGGGGATGGGCTCGGTGACCGGGTCGATGCCGTGGGCCCGGCAGGCGGCCAGGATGGTCGGGAAGCGCCGCTCCCACATCTCGGCGCCGAAGTGGCGGCCGTCGAGGTACATGTGGTCCGTGCCGTTGAGCTGCATCTGGCGTGTGATGCCCTTGGCGACGATGTCGCGCGGGGCCAGCTCCGCCAGCTCGTGCTGCCCGAGCATGAAGCGCGTACCGGAGGCGTCCACGAGGTGGGCGCCCTCGCCGCGTACCGCTTCGGAGACCAGCGGCTGCTGGCCCTCGGAGCCGGCGCCGAGGAAGAGGACGGTGGGGTGGAACTGGACGAACTCCACGTCCGAGACCTCGGCGCCGGCCCGCAGCGCGAGCGCCACGCCGTCGGCGGTGGAGACCGAGGGGTTGGTGGTGGCGGAGAAGACCTGGCCCATGCCGCCGGTGGCCAGGACCACGGCCGGGGCGTTGACCGCGCCGACGCCGTCGTGCTGGCCCTCGCCCATCACGTGCAGGGTGACACCGGCGGTACGGCCTTCGGCGTCGGTGAGGAGGTCGAGCACGAGGGCGTTCTCGATGGTGTGCAGGGCGGCCGCGCGGACCGCCTCCACCAGGGCGCGGGACACCTCGGCACCGGTCGCGTCGCCGCCCGCGTGGACGATGCGGCGGCGGTGGTGGCCGCCCTCGCGGGTGAGGGCCACGGAGCCGTCGTCGGCGGTGTCGAAGCGGGCGCCGGTCTCCATCAGCCGGCGCACCGCGCCCGGGCCGTCGGTCACCAGCGCCCGCACCGCGGACTCGTCGCAGAGGCCGACGCCGGCGACCAGGGTGTCGTCCAGGTGCTGTTCGGGGGTGTCGCCCTCGCCGAGGGCCGCGGCGATGCCGCCCTGGGCCCAGCGGGTGGAGCCGGCGTCGAGACGGGCCTTGGTCACCACGACGGTGGCGAGGCCCGCCGCGGCGCAGCGCAGCGCGGTGGTGAGCCCGGCGACGCCGGAGCCGACGACCACGACGTCGGCGTCGATGGACCAGCCGGGTGCGGGGGCGGTCAGCCGTATTCCGGTCACGGGGTCGCTCCGAAGGTCAGGGGGATGTTGTCGATGAGGCGGGTGGCGCCGACCCGGGCGGCGACGGCGAGGATCGCCTCACCGGCCGCGCGGTCGTCGGGGATCTCGGTGAAGTCGGCCGGGTCCACGAGCGCCACGTAGTCCAGGGCGAGCGGCGGGCTCGCGGCCTCCGCCTCCTCGAGGACCGTGCGGGCGGCGGCGCGCACGGCTGCGGGTCCGGCGTCCGGGCGGGCCCGGGCGACCGCCTGGGCGTCGGCCGCGAGGCGGGCCTCGCCGAGCCGGTTGAGCCCGGCGGCCCGGTCCTCGGTGGCGGCGGTGGCCTGCGCGCGGGCGTGCAGGGCGGCCTGGGCGGCGAGGCGGTCGCGGGCCGCGAACAGGGCGCGGGACAGGGCGAGCGCGGTGCGGCGTTCGTGCGTGCCGAGGAAGCGGTTGCGGCTGGACAGCGCGAGGCCGTCCGGCTCCCTGACCGTCTCCACGCCGGTGATCTCCACCGGGAAGTTCAGGTCGCGCACCATGCGCCGGATCAGCGCCAGCTGCTGGGCGTCCTTCTGCCCGAAGAACGCGGTGTCCGGCCGGGTGAGGTGGAGCAGCTTGGCGACGACGGTGAGCATGCCGTCGAAGTGCCCGGGGCGGGACGCCCCCTCCAGTCGCTCGCCCATCGGGCCCGCCGAAATCCGGACCTGCGGCTCGCCGCCCGGGTAGACCTCGTCCACGGACGGGGCGAAGACCACGTCGGCGCCGGCCGCGCCGGCCACCGCGAGGTCGGCGTCGAGCGTGCGCGGGTAGCGGTCGAGGTCGGCGGCCTCGCCGAACTGGAGCGGGTTGACGAAGACGGTGACGACGACCTGCCCGGCGGGGCCCGCGTGGGCGCGGGCGGCGCGGATGAGCGAGGCGTGGCCCTCGTGCAGGGCGCCCATCGTCATGACGACGGCCCGCCGCCCCCCGGGGGCGTACGCGTGCAGCTCGGCGGCCGTGTTGAGCAGGACCGGGGCGGTGGACGTGGTGGCGGTCATCAGGACTCCTCCGGTCCGGTGCCGGTGTCGCCGGAAGGATGCGGGCCGCCGGACCGTGACGGGCCGGACCCGCCGTCCGCCAGCGCGTCGAGCAGGTCCTCGGCCAGCTCCGGCTTGAGCAGGCCGTGGGCGAGGGCGCGGTCCGCCGTGGCGCGGGCCATCGCCACGTAACCGGCGACCGTCTGCGGGGCGTGGGCGCGCAGCTCGCCGAGGTGCGCGGCGACCGTGCCGGCGTCGCCGCGCGCGACCGGGCCGGTGAGCGCCGCGTCGCCGGAGCGCAGGGCGTTGTCCAGGGCGGCGCCGAGCAGGGGGCCGAGCATCCGGTCGGGGGCGGTGACCCCGGCGGTGCGCAGCAGCTCCATCGACTGGGCGACCAGGGTGACCAGGTGGTTCGCGCCGAGGGCGAGGGCCGCGTGGTAGAGCGGGCGGGACTCCTCCGCGATCCATTCCGGCTCGCCGCCCATCTCGATGACCAGCGCCTCCGCGGCGAGCCGCAGCTCGTCCGGAGCGGTGACCCCGAAGGAGCAGCCGGCCAGTCGCTGGACGTCCACGGAGGTGCCGGTGAACGTCATCGCGGGGTGCAGCGCGAGCGGCAGGGCGCCGGCCCGCCGCGCGGGGTCCAGCACCTTCGTCCCGTACCGCCCGGAGGTGTGGACGAGGAGCTGTCCGGGGCGGACCGCCCCGGTCTCGGCCAGGCCCTCGACCAGGCCGGGGAGGGCGTCGTCGGGGACGGTCAGCAGGACGAGCTCGGCGCGCGCGAGGACGTCGGCGGGCGTCACGAGGGGGACGTCGGGGAGGAGGTCGGCGGCGCGCCGGCGGGAGGCGTCGGAGACCCCGGAGACGGCGACCGGGCGGTGCCCGGCGAGGGCGAGGGAGGCGGCCAGGGCGGGGCCGACACGCCCCGCCCCCACCACGCCGACGGTGAGCCGGGCGGGGCGGTCCCTCGCGTCGAGGGGGTCCTTGGGAGCTGTTGCGTTCACACTGCGGGCCTTCCGTTCCAGTCCGCGGGGGGTACCGGACGATTCCCTTGCATGCTACGCCAGCGACCGCCCCGCCCTCCCGGCTGTCCACAGGCTGTGGATACCGCTCCGGGCGGGCCCCGGAAACGCGGTGGGCAGGTCCGGCTTTCTGCGTGATGATCGTCCCATGGCAGACATGAACACGCAGGTGACGGACGAGAAGGCGGAGCCGGGGAGCGAGGAGGCGTTGCGGCTTCGCCGGCTCGCCGCGTGGCGGCGGGCCGGGCGCGCGCTGTCCCGCAATCCGCAGGACCGCACGCTCGGTGAGCAGCTGGCCGCCCTGGCGGCGGACGCCGGGACGGTCACGGACCTGGAACTCCCGGCGGACATCTACGGGGACGGCGTCGTCGGCGAGCTGGAGCAGCGGGTCGCCGCCCTGCTGGGCACGGAGGCCGCCGTGTTCTTCCCGACCGGGACGATGGCGCAGCAGGTCGCGCTGCGCTGCTGGGCCGCCCGCACCGGCAACCCCGTGGTGGCGCTGCATCCGCTCGCCCACCCGGAGGTGCACGAGAGCGGCGCCCTGGGAACGGTGAGCGGGCTGCGCACCGTCCACCCCACGACCGCGCCCAGGCTGCCGGCCGCCGAGGAGGTCCGCGACTTCCCGGAGCCGTTCGGCACGCTGATGCTGGAGCTGCCGCTGCGGGACGCCGGTTTCGTGCTGCCCACCTGGGAGGAGCTGGAGGCCGTGGTGGCCGCCGCGCGCGACCGGGACGCCGTCGTCCACTTCGACGGGGCCCGGCTGTGGGAGTGCGCCACGCACTTCGGGCGCGGGCTGCCGGAGATCGCCGCGCTCGCGGACAGCGTGTACGTGTCGTTCTACAAGTCCCTGGGCGGGATCTCCGGGGCGGTGCTCGCGGGTTCGGCCTCGCTGGTCGAGGAGGCCCGGCTCTGGCGGCACCGGTACGGCGGTCAGCTCTTCCAGCAGTTCCCGGCGGCGGTCGCGGCGCTGGCCGGGCTCGACCGGGAGCTGCCGAGGCTGCCGTCGTACGTGGCGCACGCGAAGGTGGTGGCCGGTGCGCTGGCCGAGGGGTTCGAGGCGGCCGGCGCGGGCTGGTTCCGGGTGCACCCGGAGGTGCCGCACACGCACCAGTTCCAGGTGTGGCTGCCGTACGACGCCGAGGTGCTGACCCGGGCGTCGGTGCGGCAGGCGGAGGAGACGGGCACGGTGCTCTTCCGCCGCTGGTTCACCCCGGACACGGGGGCGCCCGGGGTGGCGTACACGGAGATGACGGTGGCGGAGGCCGGGCTGGAGTGGAGCGCGCAGGACGTGCGGGACGCGGTGGCCGCGTTTCTGCAGCGGCTGGACGGGAAGGGCTGAGGCGGCGGGGCCCCGGCCCGGCTGTCACACCCACCCGGCACCATGGACCGGGTGAGCGTCACCATCGGCATCGCGGGGCTCGACCCCGCCCGCATCGTCTTCCGGACCTCCCCGCTGGTCGAGCTCGGCGTCGCCCTGCACGCCCTCGCCGAGCCGGGGCACCACCCGGGCCTGCACGGCTGGGCGACGGCCACCGCCACGGCCCTGGAGCCCGATCTCGCCGACCGGCTGCACGAGGCGGAGTTCCTGTGGCGGAACACCTTCTCGGACGTCTTCATGCCGTTCGCCGGGGTGATCGGCGGCGACGGCACGACGGGCGACGACCTCGCCGCCGACCTGGACATCCTGGACCGGCTGGACGACGACCGTTTCGTCTCCGCCGCCCTGGAGTTCACCTGCGCCGCGTTCTACGGGACCGGCGCGGCCTCCCCGCTGCGCAACGCCGAGGCGCGCGCCCGGGCGCTGGACATGGCGGCGGCGCGCGGCCCGCGCCAGGTGGAGTTCACCCGGAGGCTGCTGGCCGACCCCGCTCCCGTGCGCCGCTGGCTGCGCCGCCTGTTCGAAGACTGCGAGCAGGCGTTCTTCGCGGACACCTGGGAGCGGGTGCGGGTCCAGCTGGTGGCCGACGCGCGGCACAAGACGGATCTGCTGCGGCGCAAGGGGCTCGCCGAGGCGATACGGGCGGTCTCGCCCGCGCTCACGCTCGACGCGGACGGCGGCAGGATCAGCGTCGACAAGCTGACCGAGGGGGCGACCGACGCGACGGACCCCGCCGTCGGCCCCGGACTCACGCTGATCCCGACCAGCTTCGGCTGGCCGCACCTGATGGTGTTGCACGCCCCGGGCTGGCGCCCGGTGATCCACTACCCGGTGCACCGGCCCGAGCTGCCCGCGCCCGCCTCGGTGGAGCTGCTCCAGCTGCGGCTGGAGGCGCTGGCGCACCCGATGCGGATGCGGCTGTGCCGGAACATCGCGCGTTCCCCGTACACCACCGGTGAACTCGCCGACACGAACGGGATCACCCCGCCCGAGGTCTCACGCCATCTCGCGGTGCTCAAGAAGGCCGGTCTGGTCATGACCCGGCGCCGGGGCCGGTACGTCCTGCACCAGCTGGACCTGACCGTGGTGGCCCGGCTCGGCAGCGACTTCCTGGAGGGGATCCTCCGCTGACGTTGTCAGCCCGCGCCGCCGCCGGCGCGGACCAGCCCCGTCTCGTACGCGAGGACGACGACCTGCACCCGGTCCCGCAGGGACAGCTTGGTCAGGATGCGGCCGACATGCGTCTTCACGGTCGCCTCGGAGAGCACCAGGCGCCCCGCGATCTCGCCGTTCGACAGGCCCTGCGCGACGAGCAGCATCACCTCGCGCTCGCGTTCGGTGAGCTTGGCGATGTCCTTGTGCTGCGGTTCCGGAGTGCCGCTGGGCAGCATCGGCGAGAACCGGTCGAGCAGCCGGCGGGTGGTGGACGGGGCGACGACGGCGTCCCCGCTGTGCACGGAGCGGATCGCGGCGAGCAGTTCGCCCGGCGGCACGTCCTTCAGCATGAAGCCGCTGGCACCGGCCTTCAGTCCGGAGAACGCGTACTCGTCCAGGTCGAACGTCGTCAGGATCAGCACCTTCGGCGGGTCGGGCTGCGCGCAGATGCGGCGGGTGGCCTCGACGCCGTCCAGCTTCGGCATGCGGACGTCCATCAGCACCACGTCCACGGCGGTGGCGCGCAGGATGTCGATCGCCTCCGCGCCGTCCCCGGCCTCGGCCACCACCTCCATGTCGGGCTGGGCGGCGAGCACCATCCGGAAGCCGGTGCGCAGCAGCACCTGGTCGTCGACGAGCATCACGCGGATCGCCATGGGGGCCTGTTCTCTCCTCGTTCGTTCAACGGTCGGCGGCCTTGAGCGGCAGCAGCGCGCTGATCCGGAATCCTCCGCCGGGGCGCGGCCCGGCGTCCAGTGTGCCGCCGACCATGCCGACCCGTTCCCGCATGCCGATCATGCCGTGGCCGGCGCCGTCGGCGCCCCCGTCCTCGTACAGCTCGTGCGCCGCGCCCCGGCCGTCGTCCTCGACCAGCAGGCCGAGCCCGTCGTCGAAGTAGACCAGCCGCACGCTGGCCCCGGCGTGCGGGCCACCGTGCTTGCGGGTGTTGGTCAGGGCCTCCTGCACGATGCGGTACGCGGTCAGCTCGACGCCGCTGGGCAGCGGGCGGGCGGTCCCCTCGACCTTGAAGTCCACCGCCAGACCGGCCTTGCGGACCTGGTCGATCAGCTCCTCGATCTGCTCGACGTCGGGCTGCGGGACGTACTCCCCGCTCTCCTGCGCGTCGCCCGTCCGCAGCACCCCGAGCAGCCGCCGCATCTCCGCGAGCGCCTGGCGGCCGGTGCTGGAGATGGTCTCCAGCGCCTGCCGGGCCTGGTCGGGCGCCGCGTCCATGACGTAGGCGGCGCCATCGGCCTGCACCACCATCACGGAGACGTTGTGCGCGACGACATCGTGCAGTTCGCGGGCGATACGGGCCCGCTCGGCGGCCACCGCGACCTTCGACTGGGCCTCGCGCTCCCGCTCCAGCCGGGCCGCCCGCTCCTCCAGCTGGTCGAAGTAGGCCCGCCGGGTCCGCATCGAGTCGCCGAGCACCCAGGCCAGCACGAACGGCACCGTCAGCACGGCGACGACGAACAACGTCTGCGCCCAGTTGCGCGGCGTGCCCTCCGCGTTCGGCCAGCGGAGCTGGGACATCGTGGCGGCGGTCAGGCTGCACGCCAGGGCGAGCCGGGAGGCCCAGCGCTCACCGACGGTGGCCACGGTGAAGGTGATGACGAGCATCGCGAAGTTCGCGACGTTCGGCCGGACGCCGCAGATCAGCTGGACGACGCCCATCGCGATGGCGAGCAGCAGCATCTTCTCCGGCGCGCGGCGGCGCAGCGCGACGACGAGGCAGAGTCCGAGGACGACCGGCACGATCGCGATCCGTTCGAGACGCCCGCCGTGCCCGACGTCGCCCACCACGAGGGTCATGCCGGAGAGCCCGAGGAGGAAGACAGCCCAGAAGCTGTCGACGCCCGTCGGGTGTCTGCGGATGAAATCGTAGAGGCGCTGCACGTAACCCAGCGTAAAGAAGGCCGAGGGCCGCCGGGTCAGCCGAAGGGCCGATCCGGGTCCCGGGACCGTACTCCCCAAGGTGGAGACTGGGCGCGTGACGGATGAGTGGCGCGGGTGGCAGGAGGCGGCGGAGACCGCGCTCTACGGCGACGAGGGTTTCTACCGGCGCCCCGAGGGCCCCGCGGGTCACTTCCGTACCTCCGTGCACGCATCGCCCCTGTTCGCCACCGCCGTCGCCCGGCTCCTGGTCCGCACCGCGGCGGACCTCGGCACCGCGCACGTGGACCTGGTCGACATGGGCGCCGGGCGCGGGGAACTCGTCACCGGTGTCCTCGCCGCGCTCCCGGCCGAGGGCGGGGCGGACCTCGCGGTGCGCGCGTACGCCGTGGAGCTCGCCGGCCGCCCCGAGGGCCTGGACCCCCGGGTGGAGTGGTGCGCGGAGCCGCCGCACGGAGCGCGCGGGCTGCTCTTCGCCAACGAGTGGCTGGACAACGTGCCGCTCCCCGTCGCGGAGACGGACGCCGAGGGCGTCGAACGGTACGTCGAGGTCCGCGTCTCCGACGGCGCGGAGCGGCTGGGCGCTCCGGTGACCGGCGCGGACGCGGAGTGGCTGCGCCGCTGGTGGCCGTCGGCCGGCCCGGGCAGCCGGGCGGAGATCGGCCGCCCGCGCGACGAGGCGTGGGCGGCGGCGGTGTCGTCCCTGTCCGCCGGGCTCGCGGTGGCGGTGGATTACGCACACGTACGCGGGGAACGCCCGCCCTTCGGCACGCTCACCGGCTTCCGCGCGGGCCGCGAGGTCCGGCCGGTGCCGGACGGCACCTGCGACCTGACGGCCCACGTGGCGCTGGACGCGTGCGCGGCGACGGCGGGCCCGCCCGCGCACCTGCGTACCCAGCGCGAGGCCCTGGCGACCCTGGGCATCACGGGCGAACGCCCGCCCCTGACCCTGGCGTCGGCCGACCCGTCCGCGTACGTCCGCGCCCTGTCGACGGCGGGCGAGGCAGCGGAACTGACGGCCCGGGGCGGCCTGGGCGACTTCGGCTGGCTGGAACACAGGAAACCCTGAGCCCCTCCGGTGATCGGGGAGCGGGGTCCGGGGCAGAGCCCCGCAGCAACGGCGCGCAAGGAATACTGGCCCCCATGACGGAGACGACCATCGGCATCGGCGGCGCAGCCGAACGCACCGACATGGTGCTCAACATCGGCCCCCAGCACCCCTCCACCCACGGCGTGCTCCGCCTCCGCATCGTCCTGGACGGCGAGCGCATCCAGCACGCCGAACCGGTCGTCGGCTACATGCACCGCGGCGCGGAGAAGCTGTTCGAGGCCCGCGACTACCGCCAGATCATCATGCTCGCCAACCGCCACGACTGGCTCTCCGCGTTCTCCAACGAGCTGGGCGTCGTGATGGCCGTCGAGCGGATGCTCGGCATGGAGGTCCCGGAGCGCGCGGTCTGGACCCGCACCCTGCTCGCCGAGCTGAACCGGGTCCTCAACCACCTGATGTTCCTCGGCTCGTACCCGCTGGAACTCGGCGGGATCACCCCGGTGTTCCACGCGTTCCGGGAGCGCGAGGAGCTTCAGGCGGTGATGGAGGAGGTTTCCGGCGGCCGCATGCACTACATGTTCAACCGGGTCGGCGGCCTCAAGGAGGACCTGCCGGCGGGCTGGCTCGGCCGGGCCCGGGACGCCGTCGCCTCGGTCCGCTCCCGGATGGACGTGTACGACGGGCTGGTCCTCGGCAACGAGATCTTCCGGGCCCGCACCCGGGGCGTCGGCGTGCTGTCGGCCGGGGCGGTGCACGCGTACGGGGTGTCCGGGCCGATCGCCCGCGCCTCGGGCGTCGACTTCGACCTGCGGCGCGACGAGCCGTACCTCGCGTACGGGGAGCTGTCGGAGACGCTGAAGGTCGTCACCCGGACCGAGGGCGACTGCCTGGCCCGGTTCGAATGCCTGCTGGAGCAGACGCACAACGCCCTGGACCTCGCCGACGCCTGCCTGGACCGGATGGCGGAGCTGGCGCCGGGGCCCGTCAACCAGCGGCTGCCGAAGGTCCTCAAGGCCCCCGAGGGCCACACGTACGCCTGGACCGAGAACCCGCTCGGCGTCAACGGCTACTACCTGGTCTCCAAGGGCGAGAAGACCCCGTACCGGCTGAAGCTGCGCTCGGCGTCGTTCAACAACATCCAGGCGCTCACCGAACTGCTGCCGGGCACGCTGGTCGCCGACATGGTGGCGATCCTGGGCTCGCTGTTCTTCGTCGTCGGCGACATCGACAAGTAGGGCGCCACCGCCACGCAGCGGGCGCCGGCGACGCGACCGCGTTACGAGATCGCGCTGCGCAGCTCCGCCACGTCCAGCTGCTCCGTCTCGTCGTGCGCGGTGAGGTCGATGACCTTGCCGACGGCGCGGTCCTCCGGGGCGTCCGGGCGCTGCGCGGCCAGGACCTCCTCGCCCACCACGTCGGCCAGGTCCTCGTTCTGCACGGACTCGATGGCGGCGCGCGCGGCCGCGGCGGGCACGGCCTTCTGCGTACCGAAGAAGTCGAAGCTGCCCTGCGGCACCAGATGGCGGCGGGACGCCGCGTACGGGACGATCGCGCCGGCGGCCGGAACCGGGCGCGGGGCGGGCGGCTGCACGGCGGACCGGGTGGCGGGCAGGGCGGTCCGCGACTCCTCCGCCTCCCGGGCGCGCTCCGCGGCGTCCCGGTGCCGGGCCGCGTCCTCGGCGATCCGGCGGGCCTTCTGGAGCGCCGCGTTGCGCGGGAGGTCGGCCAGCGCGCGGGCGGCGCGGGCGTAGGCGTCGGGGGTGGGGGTGGAGCGGGCGGGGGGCAGTGCGCGGGCGGGCGCGGACGCCTCGATCGCGAGCTGCCGCCGGCTCTCCAGGACGCTGGCGCGCTCGGTCTCCGCGTTGGCGTACCGGCGCAGCAGCGCGGCGTGTTCGCCCCGCAGCCCGGCCAGTTCGACGCGCTTGCGGCGCAGCTTCGTCTCCAGGCGGGCGCGGATCTCCCGCGCCTCCTCCAGATCCGCTTCGAGCTCCGCCGCGCGCTCCTCGGCGCGCCACTCGTCACTGGCGCGGGCGCGGGTCAGCTCGGCGACGCGACGGCCCGCCTCGCGGTCCCAGCTGCGCATGAGGACCGCGCCGGTGACGGCGGCCGCCGCCGCGGCCGCGACCAGTGCGCGCAGGACCATGGGTTCGGTCAGCAGCCAGGCTCCCGCTGCACAGGCGACCGACGCTCCGGCGACTGCCGAAGGCGGAAGGATTCTGTGCAGTGGTGGCGAATGGCGATGGCGTCCACGTGGCATGGCCCGAAATTTACCGTGTGCGCGGCGCACTTGGGGAGCCGCCCGGCAATCTGTGCCCGGCAAGTTACCCGGCGGCTCCCGCCGGCCGTTCTCCGAACGCCTTCGCTACTTCTTGATCAGCCCCTTCGACTGAAGATATTCACGGGCCACATCGGCCGGCTTGGCGCGCTCCGCGTCGACCTTGCGGTTCAGTTGTGCGAGGTCCTCGGTGGTGAGTGCGCCGGTGAGCTTGCCGAGTGCGTCGGCTATCTCCTGGTCGTCGGCGTCCTTCGCGTTCAGCACGGGCAGGATGTTGTCCGCGTTCTGGAGCTTCTTGTCGTCGTCCAGGAACACCAGGTCGTAGGTGTCGAGCACGGCGTCGGTGGTGGTGGTCAGGACGAGTTGGTCCTTGCCGTCCTTCACCGCCTGCTTGGACTGCGGGGTGCCGACGCCCTTGGGGTCGATTCCGGTGACGTCGATGCCGTACGTCTTCTTGAGTCCGGGTGCGCAGAAGGGCCGCACCTCGCACTCGTCGCCCGCCGCGACCTTGACGCCGATCTTCGCCGCGCCGAGATCGGAAAGTGTCTTCAGCTTGTGCTTGTCGGCGAATTCCTTGGTCACCGCGAACGCGTTCTGGTCGACGGCCTTCCCGGCCGGAAGGACCTTCAGTCCGCGCGGCTCGGCAAGCTTCTTGAGGGCGGCGACGGTGGCGGCGGCGTCGCCCGAGGCGACCGGCTTCGACTCGGCGGCCTTCGCCCCGTTCACCTTCGCGTTGAGGAATTCCGCGATCGTCGCCGCGTATTCCGGGACGACGTCGATCTCGCCCTTCTCCAGGGAGGGTTCGTACAGTTCGCGGTTCTTCACGGTGGTGACCGAGGTGCTGTATCCGGCGTCCTGGAGGATCTGCGCGTACAGCTCGGCGAGCACCTTGGACTCGGTGAAGGAGGCGGCGCCGACGACGAGCGAGCCCTTCTTGCCGGAGTCCTGGCCTCCGGCCGGGGCGCCCTTGTCCTCCTCCAGGCTGTCCCCGCCGCACGCGGCGAGCGAGCCCGCCAGCGCGAGAATGCCGATGACGGCGCCGGCCACGCGTGAGGTCCTGGTCATGTTCTTCTCCGTCCACGGCGGCGAAGCCGTATGCGACAAGTGGTGGATGTGCGACATGTGTGACGAGTCGGATGGGCCGCCGGGGCCCTCAGGCCGGCCGGCGGCGGCGCAGCGGGGACAGCAGGCGGTCGACGGCCACCAGGACCGCCTCCACCAGCAGGGCGAGCACGGCGACCAGCAGCGCCCCCGCCACCACCTGCGCGGTGTCGTACGTGTTGAACCCGGCGGTGATGATGCGGCCGAGGCCGCCCTGCCCGACCATCGCCGCGATGGTCGCCGTCGCCACGACCTGGACGGCGGCCGACCGCAGCCCGGTCATGATCAGCGGGTACGCCAGGGGGAGCTCGACGCGCAGGAAGAGCTGACCGCCCGACATGCCCATCCCGCGCGCCGCCTCCGCCACCGAGCGGTCCACCTCGGTCATCCCGACGTAGGCGTTGGTGAGCAGCGGCGGCACGGCGAACAGCACCAGGGCGGTGATCGTCGGTATGTATCCCGCGTTGCGCAGGGGCGAGACCATGAAGAGGGCCAGCACCGCGAAGACGGGCACCGCCCGCCCCACGTTGGCCAGGTTGACCGCGAGGGCGCCACCCTTCCCTATGTGGCCCAGGTACAGCGCGAGGGGCAGGGCGACGGCGCAGGCCAGGGCGAGCGCCACACCGCTGACGTACAGGTGCTCGCTCAGCCGGTGGGCGGCCCCGCTCTCCCCCGACCAGTTGGCACCGGTGGTGAGCCAGGTCCAGGCGTCCCCGAGAACTCCCATGTCAGACCGCCTCCACCTTGGCCGGGCCGTGCGCGGCGCGGACGCGGGTCCAGGGCGTCAGCAGCCGCTGCAGACCGAGCAGCAGCAGGTCCGCGACGACGGCGAGCAGCACGCAGAGCACCGAGGCGGCCAGCACCTGGGCCTTGAAGAAACTCGGCAGCGCGTCCTCGATGAGATTGCCGAGGCCGCCCCGGCCGACGATCGAACCGACCGTCGTCAGCGCGATCGTGGACACCGTGGCGATCCGTATCCCGGCCATCAGCGCGGGCAGCGCGAGCGGCAGCTCCACCTCCCACAGCAGGCGGACCGGCCCGTACCCCATGCCGTGCGCGGCCTCCTTCGCCTCCTCGGGCACCGCTTCCAGGCCCGCCAGGATGTTGCGTACGAGGATGGTCAGCGAATACAGCACGAGCCCGGTGACCACCAGGGCGGCGGAGAGCCCGAACAGGGGCAGCAGGAGCGAGAACATCGCGAGCGACGGCACGGTGTAGAGCACCGTCGTCAGCCCGAGGACCGGTCCGGCGAAGCGGCGGCCCCTGCGTGCGAGGAGCGCCAGCGGGAAGGCGACGGCCACCCCGATCGCGACCGAGACGGCGGTGATCCAGATGTGCTGGACGGTGGCGTCCGTCAACTCCTGGCTGCGGGAACGGAGATACTCCCCGCAGATCCAGTCGTTCGTCACCAGGCAGTTCTGTCCGGCCATCCGTCCCCCCACCTCCCGTTCGCCTTCTCGTACTGATGTCCGGCGAGCCTATCCTCGACCACTGACAATCGCCGGAGCCGTTGTGTTCCAGCAACATGTCCTTCACAGAACACCCGCGACAATGGGGAACCATGATCCGTTTCGAGCACGTCACCAAGCGGTATGCGGACGGCACCACCGCCGTCGACGGCCTTTCCTTCGAGGTCGCCGAGGGTGAACTGGTCACGCTCGTCGGACCGTCGGGATGCGGCAAGACGACCACCATGAAGATGGTGAACCGGCTGATCGAACCGACCGAGGGCCGGATATTCCTCGACGGGGACGACATATCCGCCATCGACCCCGTCCGCCTGCGCCGCCGCATCGGCTATGTGATCCAGCAAGTGGGCCTCTTCCCGCACAAGACGGTCCTGGAGAACACCGCCACCGTTCCCCATCTGCTCGGCTGGAAACGCCAAAAGGCACGCGCCCGAGCCGCCGAACTCCTCGACCTCGTCGGACTCGATCCTTCCGTTTATGGCGACCGCTATCCCGAACAGCTCTCCGGCGGACAGCGCCAACGCGTCGGCGTGGCCCGGGCACTCGCCGCCGACCCGCCGGTCCTGCTGATGGACGAGCCGTTCGGCGCGGTCGACCCCGTGGTGCGCGAGCACCTTCAGAACGAATTCCTGAGACTTCAGGAACAGGTCCGCAAAACCGTCCTGTTCGTCACCCACGACATCGAGGAAGCCGTCCGTCTCGGCGACCGCATCGCCGTCTACGGGCAGGGCTCGATCGAGCAGTTCGACACCCCCGCCACCGTGCTCGGCGCCCCCGCCACCGACTATGTCGCGGACTTCGTCGGCGCCGACCGGGGCCTCAAGCGGCTCTCGGTCACCCCCGTCGAGGAGAGCGACCTCGACCGCCCGCCCGTCGTCCACCTGGACGACCCGCTGTCCACCGCGACCGACCGCCTCCGCGCGGAGGGCGCCCGCTGGGCCGTCGTCCTGGACGGCGACGAGCACCTGCACGGCTGGATCCCCGCCGACGACGCGCGGACCGGCTCCAAGGGCACCGTCCGCGACCACGCCCGCCGCATGGAGGCGTGGCTTCCCCTCGGCGCCCCGCTCAAACAGGCATTCGCCACCATGCTCCAGCACGACGCCGGCTGGATCGCCGTCATCGACGAGGCGGGCGAGGGCCGCTTCCTGGGCGTGCTCACCCCGGCCCGCCTGCACGAGGCGCTGCGCCGCTCGGTCGGCGCGGACGGCCGCTCGGTGCCCCGCGCGGAGGTCGAGGTCGAGAGCGTGGCAGGGGCGGCGGGGCTCTGAGAGCGGGGCCCGGCGGGCCCTTGCCCTCAGCTCTCGCTCAGCCGGCTGCTCAGCCACTCCAGCGCGGCCGGGATCTCCCGGCGCCACGTGTTGAAGTTGTGCCCCCCGCTGTCCAGCACGATCGAGGAGACCTGCGCCGGCTGCTTCACCCTGGCCACGAACTTCCGTGTGTCGGCGTAGTTCGCCTCACCGTGGCGGGAGCTCGTCACCAGGAACGAGGAGTCCGGCTGCGGCCGGTTGTCCAGCGTCCACAGCAGGTCCGCGCGGCGCCGCGCCGCCTCGTCGCCGTGGAAGAGGTCGCCCGTCGTCGGGTCCTCGGCCGCCTCGTAGTACGCGGAGAGCCCCGCGCTCGCGGCGTACCGGCCCGGATGGTGCAGCCCGATCTTCAACGCGCAGTAGCCGCCCGTCGAGTTGCCGATGATGCCCCAGTTGCGGGCCCGCTTGCCGACCCGGTACCCGGCCGACACCGCCCGGGGCACGTCGTCCGCGAAGAACGTCTCCGTCTTCGGACCGCCCTTTATGTCGACGCACTCGGTGTCCCGGGGCGGCGCCACGGTCGGACGCAGCATGACCAGGATCATCGGCTGCGCCCGTCCGGCCTTCACTCGTTCGAGTGCCGTTCGCGGATAGCGCAGCCCCTTGATCAGGTTCTCCGAGGTGCCCGGATACCCGGTGAGCACCACCACCGCCGGGAACTTCCGCCGGGCGAACGCCGGCTGGAAGTACTCCGGCGGCAGATACACGTACGCCGCACTCTCGATGCCCGACCGGCGGCCCGCGATCACGACCTTGTCGATCCGGCCACCCACCCTCGGCAGCGCCCCGCCCGGCACGTCCGGCCGCTGCGAGCCCACCCGGACGATGTTCTTGGCGGCCAGCGTCCCGGCCGCGTGGTCGGTGACCACGCCCAGATCCTGCTTGCGGCCGAAGAGGTCGGCCCAGGAGCCGTAGAACAGGAAGCTGTTGTTGGCCAGCAGGCCGACCGTGGCGAACACCGCCACCTGGGTCGCGAGCAGCATGCCCACCCGGCCGAACACGGCGCGCGCACTGCGCCGGGCGAGCCTCGGCCAGCACCAGACGGTGACGGTGAACAGTACGACGGCCAGCCCGATCGCGAGGATCAGCACCGGCTTGCCCGTAAGGCCCATGACGGGTGAACTTTCTGTCAGGAAATTTCCGGGCAGCGGGTGAACCCACGGCCCGGAAGGATCGTCCTAGAGGTCGCACATCGTCCGCAGGGCCCCGGCCGCCGGACTCCAGGAAATCTCTCGCGGAACCACGGGAAGCGATGTCTGTCACGCTAGATGGGGATAAATCAGGATCGGTTCCGGTTCGCGCACGCACGATCGCGCGCGGGCCCCGGCCGGAGTCCGTGCCCGCGCTCGTCGGCACAGCGTGCACCGCCGTCGGGCTGATCGACGTCGCCGCCGGAGTCTTCCCGCGCTTCCGGCACAGCCGCATGCACACCCTCACCGAAGTGCTCCCCGGGGCCCTCGGCCCCTTCGCCGCCGCGCTCTCGCTCAGCGCCGGCGTCCTGCTGCTCCTCCTGGCGCACGGCCTCAAACGCCACAAGCGCCGCGCCTGGCGCGCCGCCGTCATACTGCTGCCGGCGGGCGCACTGGCCCAGTTCAGCTACCGGCACTCGGTCCTCGGCACCCTGGTCTCGCTGGCCCTGTGCTACCTGCTCGTACGCCACCGGAGCGAGTTCGCGGCCCTGCCCGACCCGCGCAGCCGGTGGCGGGCCCTGGCCAACTTCGTCCTGCTCGGCGCCGGTTCGCTCGGCCTCGGCCTGGTCATCGTCAGCGCCCACCCCCGCCGCCTGGTCGGCAGCCCCAGTATCGCCGACCGCCTCCAGCACGTGCTGTACGGCCTGGTCGGCTTCGAGGGGCCCGTCGACTACTCCGGGGACACCTCCTGGACCGTCGGCTGCTCGCTCGGCGCCCTCGGCCTGCTGACCGCCGTCACCACCATCTACCTGGCCTTCCGCCCCGAACACCCGGCCGCCCGGCTCACCGAGGACGACGAGGCCCGGCTGCGCGCCCTGCTGGAACGGCACGGCGGACGCGACTCGCTCGGCCACTTCGCGCTCCGCCGCGACAAGGCCGTGGTGTTCTCGCCCAGCGGCAAGGCCGCCGTCTGCTACCGCGTGGTCTCCGGCGTGATGCTCGCCAGCGGCGACCCGATCGGTGACGTGGAGGCGTGGCCCGGGGCCATCGAACGCTTCATGGACGAGGCCCGGGCGCACTCCTGGGCCCCCGCCGTCATGGGGTGCAGCGAGACCGGCGGCGAGGTCTGGACCCGCGAGACCGGACTCACCGCCCTGGAACTGGGCGACGAGGCGGTGGTCGACGTCGCGGATTTCTCGCTCGCCGGGCGCGCGATGCGCAACGTACGCCAGATGGTGAAGCGCATTGAGCGCGGCGGCTACGAGACCCGCGTCCGGCGCGTGGCCGACATCGGCGAGGCCGAACTCGCCCGCATCCGCCGGGCCGCCGCCGACTGGCGCGGCACCGACACCGAACGCGGCTTCTCCATGGCGCTCGGCCGGATCGGTGACACCGCCGACCGGGACTGCTTCGTCGCCACCGCCCACAAGGCGGACGAGGACGCCGCCGACTCCCCGTACGGCGACCTGAAGGCCGTGCTCCACTTCGTGCCCTGGGGCACCGACGGCATGTCCCTCGACCTCATGCGCCGCGACCGCTCCGCCGACCCCGGCATGAACGAACTGCTCATCGTCGCCTCTCTCCAGGCCGCGCCCCGGCTCGGCGTCAGCCGCGTCTCGCTGAACTTCGCGATGTTCCGCTCCGCCCTCGCCCGGGGCGAGAAGCTGGGCGCCGGGCCCGTCCTGCGGGTCTGGCGCGGGCTGCTGATCTTCCTCTCGCGCTGGTTCCAGATCGAGTCGCTGTACAAGTTCAACGCCAAGTTCCGGCCGCGCTGGGAGCCCCGCTTCGTGGTCTACCGCACCGCCCGCGACCTGCCCCGCATCTCCTTCGCCGCGATGCAGGCCGAGGGCTTCGTCCACCTCGCGCTCCCCCGCCCCCTCCGGTCCGCCCCCCGCCGCCCCTGCGCCCACGCACGGCCCACGGCGGGCGAGCAGGACGCCCGTACGGCGTAGAGCCGCCCCGTACAGGCCTACGCTGGTCATATGAGTACGTTGCGCGGGACGGTCCAGGGTCTGCCGGAGTGGGACCGCTGCGCGGTCATGGGGGTCGTCAACGTGACCCCCGACTCCTTCTCCGACGGGGGCCGCTGGTTCGACACCACGACGGCCGTCAAGCGCGGCCTCGACCTGGTCGCCGAGGGCGCCGACCTCGTGGACGTCGGCGGCGAGTCCACCCGCCCCGGCGCCAGCCGGGTGGACGAGTCCGAGGAGCTGCGCCGGGTGATCCCGGTCGTGCGGGGCCTGGCGTCGGAGGGCGTCACGGTCTCCGTCGACACCATGCGCGCCCGCGTCGCCGAGCAGGCGATCGCCGCCGGCGCGGTCCTCGTCAACGACGTCAGCGGCGGCCAGGCCGACCCGGACATGGTCCCCGTGGTCGCCGCCGCCGGCGCGCCGTTCGTCGTCATGCACTGGCGCGGCTTCAGCGAGTCGATGAACAGCCGGGCGGTGTACGCGGACGTGGTCGCCGAGGTCACCGACGAGCTGCGCGACCGGATGGACGCGGTGGTCGCCGGCGGCATCGCCCCGGAACGCCTCGTGATCGACCCCGGGCTCGGCTTCGCCAAGGACGCCCCGCACGACCTGGCGCTGCTGGCCGGGCTCGACGCGCTGCACGCCCTCGGCCGCCCCCTGCTGGTCGCCGCGTCCCGCAAGCGGTTCCTGGGGCGCGTCCTGGCCCGCGAGGGCGCCGCCCCGCCGCCCGCCCGCGAGCGCGACGCCGCGACGGCCGCCGTCTCCGCCCTCTCCGCCCGGGCCGGCGCCTGGGCGGTCCGGGTTCACGAAGTACGGGCCACCGCCGACGCCGTCCGGGTCGCCCGCGCCATCGAGGGAGCCGCGTGACCGGGCCGGGCGACGAGGCGACCGGGCCGGCGGACGGGCACGCGGACGCCGCCGCCGACATCGCGGCCGTCGAGCAGGCCAACACCGCCTACTACGAGGCGGTGGAGCGTGGCGACCTGGACGCGCTGACCGCCGCCTGGCTGCCGGACGAGGAGCTGACGGTCTCCTGCGTCCACCCGGGCTGGCCGGTGCTCAGCGGGCGGCGCGAGGTGCTGCGCAGCTACGCGCTGATCATGGCCAACACGGAGTACATCCAGTTCTTCCTGACCGACGTCGGCGTCTCCATGACCGGCGACACCGCGCTGGTGACGTGCACCGAGAACATCCTCAGCGGCGGTCCCGCCGAGGACGGCGCCTCGCTCGGCCCCCTCGTCGGGCAGCTCGTCGTCGCCACGAATGTGTTCCGCCGCACTCCGGACGGCTGGAAGCTCTGGTCGCACCACGGTTCGCCCGTACTGGCCGAAACCGGCGAGGAAGAGGACGAAGAACCCGCGTCCTGAGCCGGTCCGCCCTTCCTTCGGGCACGAAAGCCGGTCCGGGGTGATTGGACCCGGCCGCATCGGGGTATCAGCGGCTATCTGTTCCGTGCCCGCAGGTCCGGCCCCCACGGGGAGGTGCTGTCGGTGCTCGCAGGTAGATTCGAAATCGGGCACCCGGCCGCCCGCACGCGGCCCCTTGCCCCTACGACCAACGACAGCAGGAGTGATTCGCGTGGATCGTGTCGCGCTGCGCGGCCTCAAGGCCCGCGGGCACCATGGCGTCTTCCCCCGGGAACGGGAAGAGGGGCAGACGTTCATCGTGGACCTGGTGCTCGGCCTCGACACCCGCCCCGCGGCAGCCACCGACGACCTGACGAAGACCGTGCACTACGGCGTGGTCGCGGAGGAGGTCGTCGCGGTGGTCCAGGGCGAGCCGGTCGACCTGATCGAGACGCTCGCCGAGCGCATCGCCCAGCAGTGCCTCAAGCACGACGGCGTCGAGGAGGTGGAGGTCGTGGTGCACAAGCCGGACGCGCCCATCACCGTCCCGTTCGACGACGTCACCATCACCATCACCCGGAGCCGAGCATGACTGCATTTTCCACCGAAGGGCAGAGCGACCCGACCGTACAGCCGGTGCCCGCCTCCGTGGTCGAGCAGGTGGACGCGGCGGACATCACCCTCTCCAACCCCAAACTCGCCGTGATCTCCCTCGGGGCCAACCTGGGCAACCGTCTGGAGACGCTCCAGGGCGCCATCGACGCCCTGGAGGACACGCCCGGCCTCCGGGTCAAGGCGGTCTCCCCGGTGTACGAGACCGAGCCCTGGGGCGTCGCCCCGGGCTCCCAGCCCTCCTACTTCAACGCGGTGATCGTCGTGAAGACGACGCTGCCCCCGTCCTCGCTCCTGGAGCGCGGCCAGGCCATCGAGGAAGCCTTCGAACGGGTCCGCGAGGAGCGCTGGGGTCCGCGCACCATCGACGTCGACATCGTCTCGTACGCGGATGTCGTCTCCGACGACCCCGTGCTCACCCTCCCCCACCCCCGGGCCCGCGAGCGCGCCTTCGTTCTCGCCCCCTGGCACGACGTGGACCCCGAGGCCCAGCTGCCCGGCGCGGGCCCGGTCGCCGATCTGCTGACCGGTGTCGGGCGCGACGGCGTGCTCCCCCGGGCCGACCTGGAACTCCGGCTGCCCGAGTAGTCGTTAGGCTCACAGACACAGCACGACGATCCCGACGATCACGACGGACACAGGCGGCGAAGGGCGGCTCACCCGGTGAAGCAACTACGGCTCGGAGTCCTGACCGGCCTCTTCGCCGCCGCCGGAGTCCTGTCCTGGGGCGCGGCCCGCCTCTGGGACTCCCTGGGCACGCTGCCCAGCGTCCCGCTCTTCGCGCCCATCGTCCTCGCGCTGATCGCCGTCGTCCTGCTGGCCACGGCGCTCTCCATCCGCGCCCGCCTGCGCGCCCAGCGCGAACGCCGCCCCGGCGCCAAGGGCGTCGAGCCCCTGATGGCCGCCCGCGCCCTGGTCTTCGCCCAGGCGAGCGCCCTGGTCGTCGCCCTGGTCTCCGGCATGTACGGCGGCACGGCCGTCTTCCTGCTCGGTTCCCTGGACAACCCGCCCCGCCGCGACCAGGCCATCTACGCCGCTTTCGCGGTCCTGGCCGGCATCGCGGTCATCGCCGCCGCCCTCTTCCTGGAACACGTCTGCAAGCTCCCGGACGACAAGGACGACAACAAGCCGGACGCGGCGACGGCGTAGGTCCGGCGCCGGTCCGGCTCGTGGGCAGGCCGGAGGCGGGGTCAGCGCGCCATGATGAGGCTCATGGCCTCGGCGCGCGTCGCGGGGTCGCGCAGCTGCCCGCGGACCGCGGAGGTCAGCGTCTTCGCCCCGGGCTTGCGGATTCCACGCATCGACATGCACATGTGCTCGCACTCGATGACGACGATGACGCCGCGCGGCTCCAGGATCTCCATCAGGGACTCGGCGATCTGCGTGGTCAGCCGCTCCTGCACCTGCGGCCGGCGGGCGTAGACGTCCACCAACCGGGCCAGCTTCGACAGACCGGTGATCTTGCCGCTGGTGGCCGGAATGTACCCGACGTGCGCCACCCCGCGGAACGGGACCAGATGATGTTCACACGTACTGAACACTTCGATGTCCTTGACCAGCACCATTTCGTCGTGGCCCAGGTCGAATGTGGTCGTCAGGACGTCCTCGGGCCGCTGGTACAGCCCGGCGAATATCTCCTTGTACGCCCGCGCCACCCGACCCGGCGTCTCCTTCAGGCCCTCGCGGTCGGGGTTCTCGCCCACGGCCAGCAGCAGCTCCCGGACGGCGGCCTCGGCACGCTTCTCGTCGAACTCGCCGATCGACCCCTGGGGGTCCAGCGTCACCGGGTCGGTCATGTGTGCCTCGTTCCTTGAGCTGTCGCTGCGGGGGCATCCGCGCAGGTGTACGGAAAAGCCGCGCCCCCAACAGGCTAGAACCTGGGGGACGCGGCATCCATTCCGGGCCTGGTGGGACCCCCGTGACGGGGGCCACACCGGGTCGGTGACTAGCTCTCGGGACGGTCCTCGGGGAGGGCCTCCGGGCTCGGGACGGTGTCCGTGACCGAGCCGGCGGCCGTGCTCGCGCCGTTGGTGAGGGCGAGCTCCTTCGGGGAGAGGACCGGCGGACGGGTGGACGGGGTGCGCCGGGCGGAGCCGGTCCACGCGGGGCGGGCCGGGCGCTTGACGATCGGGGCGAAGATCTCGGCGATCTCCTCCTTGCCCAGGGTCTCCTTCTCCAGGAGGCGGAGAACCAGGGTGTCCAGCACGTCGCGGTTCTCGACGAGGATCTCCCACGCGTCGTTGTGGGCGGTCTCGATGAGCTTCTTGACCTCTTCGTCCACCAGCGCGGCGACCTCTTCCGAGTAGTCGCGCTGGTGACCCATCTCGCGGCCCACGAACGGTTCGGTGTTGTCACCGCCGAACTTGATCGCGCCGAGCCGCTCGGTCATGCCGTACTGCGTGACCATCGCGCGGGCCGTCGCCGTGGCCTTCTCGATGTCGTTCGCGGCGCCGGTGGTCGGGTCGTGGAAGACCAGCTCCTCGGCCGCGCGCCCGCCCAGCATGTACGCGAGCTGGTCGAGCATCTCGTTGCGCGTCGTGGAGTACTTGTCCTCCTCCGGGAGCACCATCGTGTAACCGAGGGCGCGGCCGCGGGAGAGGATCGTGATCTTGTGCACCGGGTCCGACTGGGGGGAAGCCGCCGCGACCAGGGCGTGTCCGCCCTCGTGGTACGCGGTGATCTTCTTCTCCTTCTCGGACATGATCCGGGTCCGCTTCTGCGGGCCCGCCACGACGCGGTCGATCGCCTCGTCCAGCATGGCGTTGTCGATGAGCTTCTGGTTGCTGCGCGCCGTAAGGAGCGCGGCCTCGTTCAGCACGTTCGACAGGTCGGCACCGGTGAAACCGGGCGTGCGACGGGCGACGGCGCCGAGGTCGACGTCCGGGGCGACCGGCTTGCCCTTCTGGTGGACCTTCAGGATCTCCAGGCGGCCCTGCATGTCCGGCCGGTCGACCGCGATCTGCCGGTCGAAGCGGCCCGGGCGCAGCAGCGCCGGGTCGAGGATGTCCGGGCGGTTCGTGGCGGCGATCAGGATGACGCCGCCCTTCACGTCGAAGCCGTCCATCTCCACGAGCAGCTGGTTGAGCGTCTGCTCGCGCTCGTCGTGACCGCCGCCCATGCCGGCGCCGCGGTGGCGTCCGACGGCGTCGATCTCGTCCACGAAGACGATCGCCGGGGCGTTCGCCTTGGCCTGCTCGAAGAGGTCGCGGACCCGGGAGGCGCCGACACCGACGAACATCTCCACGAAGTCGGAGCCGGAGATCGAGTAGAACGGGACGCCCGCCTCGCCCGCGACGGCGCGCGCGAGCAGGGTCTTGCCGGTGCCGGGAGGCCCGTAGAGCAGAACGCCCTTGGGGATCTTGGCGCCGACGGCCTGGAACTTGGCAGGCTCCTGGAGGAACTCCTTGATCTCGTGGAGCTCCTCGACCGCCTCGTCCGAGCCCGCCACGTCGGCGAACGTCGTCTTCGGGGTGTCCTTGGTAATCAGCTTGGCCTTGGACTTGCCGAACTGCATGACCTTGGAGCCGCCACCCTGCATCTGATTCATCAGGAACAGGAAGACGACCACGATGAGGACGAACGGCAGCAGCGAGAAGAGGATCGAGACGAACGGGGACTGCTTCGAGGGCGAGACGGTGTACCCGTCCTTGATGTCGCCGCTCTCGTACTTCTTCTGGAGCATGTCGGCGAGCTGGACGCCCTGGTTGCCGATGTAGCTCGCCTGGAACTTGCTGCCGGACTCGTCGGCCAGCTTCTGGCCGTCCTTCAGTTCGATCTTGATGATGTGATCGTCACCGGTGGTGAGCTTGGCCTGGTCCACCTGGTTCTTGCTGATCGCCTGGATCACCTGTCCGGTGTCCACCGTCTTGTAGCCGCCGCCCGAGCCGACGACATTCATCAACACGACCACGGCGAGGACGGCCAGCACGATCCACATGACCGGCCCACGGAAGTATCGCTTCACGTCCATCCATACGAGGCGAAGACGCCCCGTCCCTCCTGCCCGTAGGTAAATGCTGCTGTGAGTAAAGACTGTTCTTCGGACGGTACCCCAGCATGGTCACCGGCGTCCGCCTCGGACGTCCGGCAATCGCGCCTCGAAGGCTCAACGGCGGGCGGCCCCTGAGGGTTCCCGGCGGGCCCGGCGGCGGGTCCGCGGGCCCTCAGCCTCCGTATACGTGCGGGGCGAGGGTCCCGACGAAGGGGAGGTTGCGGTACTTCTCCGCGTAGTCCAGCCCGTAGCCGACGACGAACTCGTTGGGAATGTCGAAGCCGACCCACTTGCAGTCGAGCGCGACCTTGGCCGCGTCGGGCTTGCGGAGCAGGGTGCAGATCTCCAGCGAGGCGGGCTCGCGCGAGCCCAGGTTCGACATCAGCCAGGACAGCGTCAGGCCGGAGTCGATGATGTCCTCGACGATCAGAACGTGCTTGCCCTTGATGTCGGTGTCCAGGTCCTTGAGGATCCGGACGACACCGGAGGACTGGGTGCCCGCGCCGTACGAGGAGACGGCCATCCAGTCCATGGTGACGGGGGTGGACAGCGCGCGCGCCAGGTCCGCCATGACCATGACGGCGCCCTTGAGGACGCCGACGAGGAGCAGGTCCTTGCCGGCGTACTCCGCGTCGATCTTCGCGGCCAGCTCCACGAGCTTCGCGTCGATCTCTTCCTTGGTGAGGAGCACCGACTGGAGGTCGGTGCCCATGTCCTTCTCGTTCACCCGCGTCTCTTTCTGTGCCTGCCGGGCCCGGGGGTGGAGTCCCGGACCTGCGCGGCCGCTCGCCCTGCTTGTCAGCCGCTCGTGCGTCAGCTCTGCCGGATGACCAGTCTGCCACCCTGCCGCAAGGCTTCGACGCGTCCGGGGAGGTTGATGGCCTGCTGGCCGCGCCAGCCGGTGACCAGGCGGTCCACTTCCTCGATGTGCCGGGCGAAGAGCGAACCGGCCGGGGATCCCGCCTCTATGGCGGCCCGGCGGAGCACCCGGCGGCGTACGGCGGGGGGCAGCGCGTACAGCTTGGCGCACTCCAGCCGGCCGGCGTCGTCGCGTACGTCACGGTCGGCGGCGGCGGCCCAGGTGTCGAGGGCGTCGGCGTCGTCGCGGGAGAGCTGGGCCGTACGGGCGAGGGCTTCGACCACGCCCTTGCCGAGGGCCTTCTCCAGGGCGGGCAGGCCCTCGTGGCGCAGCCGGGAGCGGGTGTAGGCGGGATCGATGTTGTGGGGGTCGTCCCAGACGGGCAGGGACTGGGCGAGGCAGGCGGTGCGGGCGGTCTGGCGGTCGAGCTGGAGGAAGGGGCGGCGGTAGCGGCCGGCCGGGCCCGAGGCGGCTGCCATGCCGGACAGGGAGCGGATGCCGGAGCCGCGGGCGAGGCCCAGCAGGACGGTCTCGGCCTGGTCGTCGCGGGTGTGGCCGAGGAGGACGGCGGCGGCGCCGTGGCGTTCGGCGGCGGCGTCGAGCGCGGCGTAGCGGGCGTCGCGGGCGGCGGCCTCGGGCCCGCCCTCACGGCCGACGTGGACGGCGACGGCCTCGACGGGGCCGAGGTCCATGGCGGCGAGCCGGGCGGCGACCTCGGCGGCGCGGGTGTCGGAGCCGTCCTGGAGGCCGTGGTCGACGGTGATGCCGCCGGCCCGGACGGGGAGTTTGCGGGCCTCGAAGGCGAGGGCGGAGGCGAGCGCCATGGAGTCGGCGCCGCCGGAGCAGGCGACGAGCACCAGGGGGGTGTCGGGGCGGTCGGGGAGTGCGCCGCGGCGGCTGCCGGCCCCGGCCTGAGCCAGCTCGGGGTGCGGGGCGGCGTGCCCGGCGCGTTCGGTCTGTTCGGCGTGTTCGGCGATGACGTCGTGGAGTACGCGGCGGACCGCCAGGCGTATCGCCGCGACCGCAGGATGGGGACCCATGTCCGGTGCCCTTCGTGAGGTTCTTCAGGGGTGTCTCGGAGTGCCGGGACGGGAAGGAGTGCCGTCACTCAGAGTGCGTCGATGGTGACAGAGCAATGCCGTCCATCGAGCATTGCACGCCTTCCCATGCCCCTACGGTCCCTCGGATGGGTGATTACCGGCGCGTTGCCTTCGTACCGGGGACCTTGATCACGACTCTGCCTTACGGTGCACCCTCGCGATCCAGTCCGCGGGGCGGGCGATCTCCGCCTTGGTGGGGAGGGTGTTGGGCGAGGTCCACACCCGGTTGAAGCCGTCCATGCCGACCTCGTCCACGACGGCGCGCACGAAGCGTTCGCCGTCCCGGTACTGGCGGAGCTTGGCGTCGAGGCCGAGCAGCTTGCGCAGGGCCTGGTCGAGGCGGCTCGCGCCGCGGGCGCGGCGCTGCTGGAACTTCTCGCGGATCTCGGCGACGGAGGACACCACCTCGGGGCCGACGCCGTCCATGACGTAGTCGGCGTGTCCTTCCAGGAGGGACATGACGGCGGTGAGGCGGCCGAGGATCTCGCGCTGGGCGGGGGTCTGGACGAGCTCGACCAGGCTGCGGCCGCCGTCCTCGCCGGACTCGCCGTCGGGCCGGCCGCCGGCGAGGGACTGGGCGGCCTCGCGCAGCCGCTCCAGGAAGGTCATCGGGTCGACGTCGGTCTCGTCCAGGAAGGACTGGATCTCGCCCTGGAGGTGGTCGCGGAGCCAGGGCACGGCGGTGAACTGGGTGCGGTGGGTCTCCTCGTGGAGGGCGACCCAGAGCCGGAAGTCGTGCGGGTCCGCCGCCAGCTCGCGTTCGACGTGGACGATGTTCGGCGCGACGAGCAGGAGGCGGCCGCCGCCGTCGGCGGAGGCGGGGAGGTCGCGGGTGGCGGGGGCGAAGGTCTCGTACTGGCCGAGGACGCGGGAGGCGAGGAAGGACAGCAGCATGCCGACCTCGACGCCGGTGACCTTGGAGCCGACCGCACCGAGCACGGCGCCGCCCGCGCCGCCGCTGCGCCGTTCCTCCATCTTCTCCAGGAGGGGGCGCAGCAGTTCGCGGAAGCCGGCGACGTTGGCCTTGATCCAGCCGGCCCGGTCCACGACGAGGACGGGGGTATCCTCCGGCTCCGTTCCCTCGGGGATCATCCGGGTGAAGGCGCGGACGTGCTCCTCCGCCGCCTTCGCGTGCCTGCGCAGCTCCGCGACGACCTCGCGGGCCTCCTCGCGGCTGATCTCGGGGCCCGGCCGCACAAGCCGGGTCGCGGTCGCGACCGCGAGGTTCCAGTCGACCATCCCTGCACCACCGATGCTCGTCATGCGTCAACCGTACGTGCTCGCCCCTTGATGCGGTGCGGTGTTGACGGGCTCATCGCTTCCCGGCGCCGAGCGCGGTGGCGAGTTTGTCGAGGGCCTTCTGGGCCTCGGTGGGGGCGGTGGTGCCGGAGGCGAGGAAGGCGAAGGCGAGGAGCCGCCCCCGGGTGTCCACGACCGTGCCGGCGAGGCTGTTGACGCCGGTGAGGGTGCCGGTCTTGGCGCGGATGAAGCCGGTGCCGCCGGCCTTGCTGGTGTAGCGGCTGCTGAGCGTGCCGCTGAAGCCGGCCACGGGGAGGCCGGTGAGGACGGGGCGCAGTTCGGGGTGGGCGGGGTCGGCCGCCCGGGCGAGGAGGCCGGCGAGCAGGGCGGCGGTCACCTTGTCCTCGCGGTCGAGCCCGCTGCCGTCGGCGATGTTCACGCCCTTGAGGGGCAGACCGAGCTTCTTGAGGCGGGCGGTGACGGCCCGTCGGCCGCCCTTGAAGTCGGCGGGCTGCCCGGCGGCGATGGCGGTCTGCCGGGCCAGGGCCTCGGCGATGTCGTTGTCGCTGTTGGTCAGGGCGCGTTCGACCAGGCCGGAGAGGGGGGCGGAGAGGTGGGCGGCGACGGTGCGGGACTTCTTGGCGGGGCGGCCGGGGGCGGGTGCGCCCTTGGTGGTGACGCCGGCGTCGTCCAGGTATCCGGCGAAGGCGCGGGCGGCGTCGCCTGCCGGGTCCTCGGTGCGCGGAGCGGGGCCCTTGACGGAGTCGTCCTGGCGGCCCTCGTTCAGCATCAGGGCGCTCATGGGCGCGATGTTCTCGTTGGGGCCGATCGGGTGGTGCGTGGGCCCCGCGTAGGCGGAGGTGTCGTAGCGGAGGCGTACGGAGGGGGCCTTGGCGGTCTTGAGGGCGCGGGCGGTCTTGGTGGCGAGGGCGCGCAGGGCGGGCTTGTCCAGGGTGGGGTCGCCGCCGCCGACGAGGGTGACGGTGCGCAGATCGTCGGAGGCGCGCACGGTGGTGGGGATGCGGTGGGCGGGACCGAGGGCGCCGAGGGCGGCGACGGTGGTGGCGATCTTGACGGTGGAGGCGGGCGTCATGGGGGCGTCGGCGCCCTTGCCGTAGAGGCGTTCGCCGGTGGCGGTGTCGATGACGACGGCGGCGCGGCGGGCGCCCAGCGCGTCGTTCTCCAGCAGCGGGTCCAGGACGGCGCGCAGGTCGCGGGTGGCGCCGGCCGGGGCGTTCTCCGGGCCGGTGCCGGCGGCGGACAGGGCGGCGAGGACGGCGGGGGCGCTGGGGGCGGGAGCGGGGCCCTCGGGGTCGCCGGCGTCGTGATGTGCGCCACCTGTGTGTTCGGCGGCGGCCGCCCGGTCGCGCTCGGCCTTACGCTGACCCGAGTCCCAGGGTCCGGCGGCGAGGACGGCGCCGGCCGCGAGGGCCAGTCCGACGACGGCGGACACGGCCGTGAACTGCCAGTCGTTCACTCCGCCGCGTACGCCCAGGCGGGCCGCGATACTGCCGCCGGGCCTGCCGGGCGGTTCGGTCGACGGTCTTTCCACCGGCTCGGCCACCGTTGACCAGCCCCTTTCGCGAGCACACATCTGCGTGAGGGACACTTAACCACCAGTCGTATGTGTTGATCATGGAGGAGCCACCCGTGGAGTTCGACGTCGTTATCGAGATCCCGAAGGGTTCGCGCAACAAGTACGAGGTGGATCACGAGACCGGCCGGATTCGTCTGGACCGTCGGCTCTTCACCTCGACCAGCTACCCGGCGGACTACGGCTTCGTCGAGGACACCCTCGGTGAGGACGGCGACCCGCTGGACGCGCTGGTGATCCTGGAGGAGCCGACGTTCCCGGGCTGCCTCATCAAGTGCCGCGCGATCGGCATGTTCCGGATGACCGACGAGGCCGGCGGCGACGACAAGCTGCTGTGCGTCCCGGCGTCCGACCCCCGGGTGGAGCACCTGCAGGACATCCAGCACGTGTCGGAGTTCGACCGCCTGGAGATCCAGCACTTCTTCGAGGTCTACAAGGACCTGGAGCCGGGCAAGTCCGTCGAGGGCGCCGACTGGGTCGGCCGCGCCGAGGCCGAGGCCGAGATCGTCGCCTCCCGCAAGCGCCTGGAGGCGCAGGGCGGCGCGCACTGACGTTCCGCTTCGTGTGAGCGGGCTACGAAACGGGCGGTATACCCACGCGGGTGTGCCGCCCGTTCCGTGTGCCCTCCCTTGGGCGTGGCCATACTGGGCAGGAGTGCGGCCGAGGACGCGCAGCCGAGGAGGAACGAGGTCGAGTGGTGGCGGAACCGGGCGGTTTCGATGACGAGAAACCCCAGTCCGACGAGGCGCACAGCGCCTTCTCGCAGCCTGCCGGGACCGAACCGGCGGCTCCGCCCGAGGAGGATCACCCGACGTCGGAGTTCGCCCTTCCGGAGGGGGTGACGCCCGAGTCCCCGGCCCCGGGTTCCGGTTCCGGTACGGGTTCCGCTTCCGGGTCCGAGACGACCGGTTCGGCGTTCGCCACGCCGAGCACGTACAGCTTCCGGGACTCCCCGCCGGCGTTCACCCCGGTGTACGGGGTGCCGATGGTCCGGCTGACCAAGGAGGCGCCCTGGCAGGACCGGATGCGCACCATGCTGCGGATGCCGGTCGCCGAGCGCCCGGCCACGGAGCCGGTCCAGCGGCACGACGAGGAGGCGGGGCCCCCGGTTCCGCGCGTGCTCGACCTGACGCTGCGTATCGGGGAGCTGCTGCTCGCGGGCGGCGAGGGCGCCGAGGACGTCGAGGCGGCCATGTTCGCGGTGATGAGGAGCTACGGGCTCGACCGCTGCGAGCCGACCGTGACGTTCACCCTGCTGTCGATCTCGCACCAGCCGTCGCTGGTGGACGACCCGGTGACGGCGAGCCGTACGGTACGCCGCCGGGGCACCGACTACACGCGGCTGGCGGCGGTCTTCCGGCTGATCGACGACATCACCACGGCCGACGACGAGGTGTCGTTGGAGGAGGCGTACCGGCGGCTGGCGGAGATCCGGCGCAATCGGCACCCGTATCCCGGCTGGGTGCTCACGCTGGCCGCCGGCGGGCTGGCCGGGGCCGCGTCCGTGCTGGTCGGCGGTGGTGCGCTGGTGTTCCTGATCGCGGCGCTCGGGGCGATGCTCGGTGACCGGCTGGCCTGGCTGTGCGCCGGGCGCGGGCTGCCGGAGTTCTACCAGTTCGTGGTGGCGGCGATGCCGCCCGCCGCGATGGGCGTGGCGCTGACGCTGACGCACTGGTCGGACGTACGGCCGTCGGCGGTGATCACCGGTGGACTGTTCGCGCTGCTGCCGGGGCGGGCGCTGGTGGCGGGCGTGCAGGACGGGCTGACCGGGTACTACATCACGGCCTCGGCACGGCTCCTGGAGGTCATGTACTTCTTCATCGCGATCGTCACCGGAGTGCTGCTGGCCCTGTACGGGGGGCTCCAGCTGGGCGCGGAGCTGGATCCGGAGGCGCGGTTCATCACGCACGACCGGCCGGTGATCCAGACCCTGGCGTCGATGGTGCTGACCCTGTCCTTCGCGATCCTGCTCCAGCAGGAGCGGGCGACGGTGCTCGCGGTGACCTTGAACGGCGGAGTGGCCTGGATCGTCTACGGGGCGATGGCCCAGACGGGCAACCTGTCGGCGGTGGCCGCGACGGCCGCGGCCGCCGGGCTCGTCGGGCTGTTCGGGCAGCTGTTCTCGCGGTACCGCTACACGTCGTCGCTGCCGTTCATCACGGCGGCGATCGGGCCGCTGCTGCCCGGTTCGGCGACGTACTTCGGTCTGCTGGGTGTCGCGCAGAACGAGCTGGACCGGGGCCTCGCCTCGCTGTCGACGGCGGTGGCGACGGCGTTGGCCATCGCCATCGGGGTGAACCTGGGGAGCGAGATCTCCCGGCTGTTCATGCGGGTGCCGGGCGCGGTCGGGGGCGCGAACCGCCGCGCGGCCAAGCGGACGCGCGGCTTCTGACCGGGTCGCCCCTCAGGGACGTACGGCGCTCAGCGCTTGGCGTGGCGGCCGCGGCGGCCGGCGGCCGGGTCCTGCGGGGGCACCTCGCCGTTCCCGGCGGCGCCGCCCTCCTTCTTGCCCTTGCTCCGGGCGCGCAGGAACTCGATGCCGATCGGGATCACCGAGATCAGCACGATCAGGACGAGCATCGCCTCGATGTTCTTGTGGACGAACTCGACGTTGCCGAGGGCGGCGCCGAGCAGGGTCACGCCGACGCCCCACAGGACGCCGCCGATCACGTTGAAGACGATGAACGAGCGGTAGTTCATCCGGCTGACGCCCGCGATGATCGGGGTGAAGGTCCGCACGATCGGCACGAAGCGGGCCAGGATCAGCGACTTCGGGCCGTGCTTCTCGAAGAACTCGTGGGCCTTCTCGACGTTCTCCTGCTTGAAGAGGCGGGAGTCGGGCCGGCTGAAGAGCGAGGGGCCGACCTTGCGGCCGAAGAGATAGCCCACCTGGTCGCCGATGATCGCGGCCAGCGCGACCAGGACACAGACCAGCCAGAGCGGGGTGTGCAGCTTGTCGGTCGTGACCAGCAGGCCGGTGGTGAACAGCAGGGAGTCACCGGGCAGGAAGAAGCCGATGAGCAGCCCGGACTCGGCGAAGACGATGACCAGGACGCCGGCCAGGCCGAACTGTCCGATGAGATGGTCCGGGTCCAGCCAGCTCGGTCCGAGCGCAAGCGTATTCAAGGGTCCGGGCTCCAGGATGAGGTCGATGGGCGGCTGCGTGGCCGCCCCAAGCTATCAACGCCTCGGGGCGGCCTCGGGTTCCACCCGCTCGGACAGGCCCTGGTGGCCGTTTACGCCCGGCGGCGCGCGTTCGCCTCGATCGCGTCGCGCAGGTGCTCGGCGAGGCCCGGTCGCATGGTGTCGTAGAACGCCTTGAACTGCGGATCGGCGACGTACATCCCGCCGAGGTTCCGGTGCATCTCGTAGCCGCAGTCGTAGAACCAGGTGGAGATGTGGAGCCGGTGCTCCTCCGCGAGGACCGTGGCGCGCTCGCCGTCGGCGGGCTCACCGGCCTCCATCAGCGCCACGTAGCGCTCGCTCCAGGAGTCGACCTCGGCCTTCATCCGCTGCCAGTCCTCCTTCGTGTAGCGGGCGGCCCGGCGCTGCGACTCGGCGTAGGTGTCGGTGCCGCCCCAGCGGCGCTCGGCCTCCTCCGCGTGCTTCTCGGGGTCCTTGTCGCCGAAGACCTCGAACTTCTCCTCGGGGGTGAGGTTGATGCCCATCCTGCGTGCCTCCATCGCTGTCTCTACGGCGGCGGCCATCCGCTGGAGCTCCGCGATCCGGTGCGACAGCAGCGCGTGCTGGCGGCGCAGGTGCTCCTGCGGGTCCGCGTCCGGGTCGTCGAGCAGGGCCGCGATCTCGTCCAGCGGGAAGCCGAGCTCCCGGTAGAAGAGGATCTGCTGCAGCCGGTCCAGGTCGGCGTCGTCGTAGCGCCGGTGGCCCGCGTGGCTGCGCCCGCCCGGTGAGAGCAGGCCGATGGAGTCGTAGTGGTGCAGGGTGCGCACCGTGACCCCGGCATAGCCGGCGACCTGTCCCACGGAGTGCTCCATGGCTCCCCGCTCCTTCCTGTGTGGGTACGCGTTCGAGCCTGGGCCCTCACGCGGCGTGAGGTGCAAGTCCCGCTCACTTTCCGTCCCTTTTGGACGGCTTTACGGCTTTCACGTCGCTATGGTGTGCCGATGCCGACCGATTCCGCCGTGGCCGCCGAGCCCGCCCCCGCCCGCCGGCTGCTCGCCCTCATCGTGCCCGCCCTTGCCGTGGGCGTGGCCTCGGCCCTGGTCCTGCTCGGGGTCAGTATCCTCGCGGAGAAGCTCCAGGACGTGCTGTGGGAGACGCTGCCCGACGCGCTGTCGGTGGGGCGGTGGTCCTCGTTGTGGATGATCGTGATGCTCACGGTCACGGGCCTGGTGACCGGACTGGTCCTGCGCGCCGTACCCGGCCGGGGCGGCCCGGACCCGGCGACCATGGGGCTGGTCGACCCTCCCCTGCCGCCCCACGTGGTGCCCGGCCTGCTCGTGGTCACCGTCCTGGCCCTGGCCGGCGGCGTCAGCCTCGGCCCGGAGAACCCGATCACCGCAGCCAACATCGCCCTGGCCGCCTGGGCCGGCCGCCGGGTCGCGCCGGACGCGCCCGGTGAGCTGTGGCTCGCGCTCGCCGCCGCCGGCACCATCGGCGCCCTCTTCGGCACCCCGGTCGCCGCCGCTCTGATCCTCACCGAGACGCTGGCCGCCGCGCCCGGCCCCGGTGCGCTCTGGGACAAGCTGTTCGGGCCGCTCGCGGCCGGGGCCGCCGGGTCGCTCACCATGACGCTGGCCGAGCACCCCAGCTTCGACCTTTCGCTGCCCGGGTACACGCACACCGGCTGGGGCGACCTGCTCGCCGCCCTCGTGATCGCCTCCGCCGGAGCGGTCCTCGGCCTCGCGGCGGTGTACGCGTTCCCCCTGGTCCACCGCTTCTTCCGGGCCCTGCCGCATCCGGTGCTCGCCCTGACCCTGGGCGGCCTCGCGCTCGGCCTGCTCGGGGCGCTGGGCGGGCACCTCACCCTTTTCAAGGGGCTGGACGAGGTGAAGACGCTCGCCGCCGATCCGGACGGCTGGTCGGCCGCCGAGTTCGGGACGATGGCGGTGGTGAAGGCCGCCGCCCTGGTGATCGCCGCGACCTGCGGGTTCCGGGGCGGCCGGATCTTCCCGGCCGTGTTCGTGGGCGTGGCGCTCGGCCTGTGCGCCCACGCGCTGGTCGACGGGGTGCCGGTGGCGCTCGCGGTGACGTGTGCGGTGCTGGGTGTGCTGCTGGCCGTCACCCGGCAGGGCTGGCTGAGCCTGTTCACGGCGGCGGTCCTGGCCTCCGACACGGCCCTGCTCCCGGTGCTGTGCGTGGCCTCGCTGCCGGCCTGGCTGCTGGTGACCGGCCGGCCGCTGATGCAGCTGCGCGAGGACGGCACGGCGCTGCGCTGAGCGGCGGCCGGTGCGCCGGGCGCCGCCACGCCGGACGGACCGCGCCAAAGGGCCCGCGCGCCGGACGGACCAGCATCGGGTGGCACCCGCGCAAGCGGTCCGTATCGTCGGATTCGTCCGGTCTCGCGGGCGCGAGCCGAGAAGGGCAGGTCCGTGATGCCGCTCCACCGGGGCTCCGTGCACGAGGGCGAACCGTCGGCCGAGCAGCGCAAGCTGGCGCTCAACCCGTTCTACGGGGTCGCCGACCCGGTCGCCGGAATGGAGGCGGCGCCGCCCCGGCACCGGATGCCGGACGGACCGATGCCGCCCCACACCGCGTACGGGCTCGTCCACGACGAACTGATGCTGGACGGCAACTCACGGCTCAACCTCGCCACCTTCGTCACCACCTGGATGGAGCCCCAGGCCGGGGTGCTGATGGGCGAGTGCCGCGACAAGAACATGATCGACAAGGACGAGTACCCGCGCACCGCGGAGCTGGAGCGGCGCTGTGTGTCGATGCTCGCCGACCTCTGGCACGCGCCCGACCCCTCGGCGGCCGTCGGCTGTTCCACGACCGGGTCCAGCGAGGCGTGCATGCTCGCCGCGATGGCGCTCAAACGCCGCTGGGTGGCCAAGAACGCCGACCGCTACCCGGCGAGCGCCAAGCCCAATCTCGTGATGGGGGTGAACGTGCAGGTGTGCTGGGAGAAGTTCTGCACGTTCTGGGAGGTCGAGCCGCGCCTCGTCCCCATGGAGGGCGACCGCTTCCACCTCGACCCGCAGGCCGCCGTGGAGCTGTGCGATGAGAACACCATCGGCGTCGTCGGCGTACTCGGCTCCACCTTCGACGGCAGCTACGAGCCGATCGCGGAGCTGTGCGCGGCCCTGGACGGCCTCCAGGAGCGCACCGGTCTCGACATCCCCGTCCACGTCGACGGGGCCTCCGGCGCCATGGTCGCGCCGTTCCTCGACGAGGACCTGGTGTGGGACTTCCGGCTTCCCCGGGTCTCCTCCATCAACACCTCCGGCCACAAGTACGGCCTGGTCTATCCGGGCGTCGGCTGGGCGCTGTGGCGCTCGCCCGCCGAACTGCCCGAAGAGCTGGTCTTCCGGGTGAACTACCTGGGCGGCGACATGCCCACCTTCGCGCTGAACTTCTCCCGGCCCGGCGCCCAGGTCGTCGCGCAGTACTACACCTTCCTGAGGCTGGGCCGGGACGGCTACCGGGCCGTGCAGCAGGCGGCCCGGGACGTGGCGACGGGGCTGGCCGCGAAGATCGAGGAGCTGGGCGACTTCCGGCTGCTCACCCGGGGCGACCAGTTGCCCGTCTTCGCGCTCACCACCAAGCCGGAGGTGACGGCGTACGACGTCTTCGACGTGTCACGGCGACTGCGCGAACGGGGCTGGCTGGTGCCCGCGTACACCTTCCCGGCCGACCGGGAGGACCTCTCCGTGCTCCGGATCGTATGCCGCAACGGCTTCTCGTCGGACCTGGCGGAACTGCTCCTGCAGGACCTGCGCTCCCTGGTGCCCGAACTCCGCGCCCAGCCGCACCCGCTGACCCGTGATCAGAACGCGGCGACGTCCTTCCACCACTGAGGATTCAGCGGCCGAGCCGGGCGAACCACCGGACCGCGCACGGGAAGAACACCGAGAGCAGCGCCAGCGGCCAGAGCAGCGCGAGGACTTGTGTGTGCCCGGCCGCCCAGGAGCCGCCGTCCGCGCCCGGGTTGCCGCACAGTTCGCGCACTGCCGCCGCGGTGGCCGAGAGCGGGTTCCACTCGACGGCGGCGCCCAGCCATCCGGGCATCGTCTCCGGCACCGCGAACACCGTGGAGAGGAAGCCCACGGGCCAGACCAGGATCTGCACCGCCTGCACCCGCTCCGGGCGTCCGGCCACCAGCGCCAGCAGGATGCCGAGCCACAGCATCGCGAACCGCAGCAGCAGAAGCAGCCCCACCGCCCCCAGCACGGCGGCCACCCCGTCGTGCCACCGCCAGCCGACCGCGTAACCCACCACCCCCGTCACCAGCAGCGCGGCCGCCGACTGGAGCATGTCCGCGACGGCCCGTCCGACCAGCACCGCCCCGGACACCATCGGCATCGAGCGGAACCGGTCCACGACACCCTTCTCCAGGTCACGGGTGACCGCGAGCATGGTCGACTCCAGGCCGAAGACCATGGTCAGCGCCAGCATGCCGGGCACCAGGTACTCGACGGCCTCCCCCTCGACCCCGCGGCCGCCGCCGACCAGATAGGTGAACATCAGCAGCAGCATCACCGGGAACGCCAGCCCCACCACCACCTGCGCCGGCTGCCGGGCCCAGCGGGCCAGTTCGCGCCGGGTCATCGTCCAGGAGTCGGACACCGCCCACATCGCCGCGCTCATGCCGCCACCTCCTTGTCGTCGCCGCTGCCCGTCAGGGCCAGGAAGACCTCGTCCAGCGTCGGCCGGCGCACCGCGATGTCCTCCGCCTCGATGCCCGCGTCCGCCAGCGCCCGCACCGCCCCGGTGAGCGCCGCCACCCGGTCCGCCGCCGGCGCTCCCACGGCCCGCCGGTCCGGGTCCGTCACCGTGCCGCCGTCGAGCAGGGCGGCCGCGCGCGCCAGCTGGGAGGCGTCACGCACGACGACGTCGATGCGGTCGCCGCCGACCCGGGCCTTCAGCTCGTCGGCCGTGCCCTCGGCGGCGACCCGGCCCCCGTCGATCAGCGAGATCCGGTCCGCGAGCTGGTCGGCCTCCTCCAGATACTGCGTGGTCAGCAGGACGGTCGTGCCGCCGTCGACCAGTGAGCGCACGGCGGCCCACACCTCGGCGCGGCCGCGCGGGTCGAGCCCGGTCGTCGGCTCGTCCAGGAAGAGCACCTCGGGACCGGTGATCAGCGAGGCCGCCAGGTCGAGCCGCCGCCGCATGCCCCCGCTGTAGTCGCGGACCGGCTTGCGGCCGGTGTCCGCGAGGCCGAACCGGTCGAGCAGGGTGTCCGCCCGTGCCCCGGCCCGGCGGGCGCCCAGGTGGTGCAGCCGGCCGAACATCTCCAGGTTCTGCCGGCCGGCCAGCTCCTCGTCGAGGGCGGGGTGCTGGCCGAGCAGCCCGATCCGGCGACGGACCTCGGCCGGCCGCCGCCGCACGTCGTACCCCGCGACTTCGGCCCGGCCCTCGTCGTACCGCAGCAGGGTCGACAGGACGCGTACCGCCGTGGACTTGCCGGCCCCGTTGGGGCCGAGCACGGCGTGCACGGTGGCGCGGCCGACCGTCAGATCCAGTCCGTCCAGGGCGGACTTCCCTCCGTACTGCTTGCGCATTCCCTCGACCACGATCGCGTCCGGCAATCCAGCACACCCCCAAGGCAGTAGTCAAAATTGACTAGTAGCAGAAAGGTACGCCGCCTCTCGGCATTCATCAAACTTGATTAGTGGGCGTCGCCCGGATCCTGGATCCCCGTCGCGTACGGGTTCTCCTCGCCCTCCGCGAGTACGCCGACGAACGGGTCGCCCTCGCCCGCGAAGACGTACGCCCCGCCCTCGATCCGCGCGATCAGCCCGCGCGTCCACTCCGCGCCCGCGTCCGCCGAGTGGACCCAGAAGTTCATGACCTCGCCGATGTGGCCCAGCTGCTCCGGGCCGCCCTCGGGGAGGTAGTGCTCGGTGACGGCGGCCCGCCAGGCGGCGAGGTTCGTCAGCCGCTCGCGGAGCAGGGCGACCGCCTCCGCGCGATCCAGGTCGACGATGAAGCCGATGCCCGCCGAGAGGACGTCCATCCGCTGGTCGTACGAGGTGAGCGAGGCGCGCAGCAGGGTGAAGTACTCCTCGGTGCCGCGTTCGGTGATCTCGTACTCGATGCGCGGCGGGCCGCCCACCGTGCTCGGGGCCACCTCGTGGGCGAGGAGCATGTCCTGTTTCGCGAGCTGCTTGAGCGCGTGGTAGACGGAGCCGGGCTTGGCGTTGGACCACTCGTGGGCGCCCCAGTACTCCAGGTCGTTGCGGACCTGGTAGCCGTGGGCCCGGCCGTGCTGGCGCACGGCGCCGAGGACCAGCAGCCGGATCGCGGACATGCCCTCCACCTCTCTGGTCAACGCAACCAGCGTAGCGGGCTGTGCCCTCGGAGGTGTCCCGCGAGGTCAGAAGGGGAAGACGCTGCGGCCGTGCTGGACGGAGATCCACTTCTGGGTGGTGAACGCGTCCACCGCCGCGTCCCCGTTCATCCGGCCCAGGCCCGAGTCCTTCTCGCCGCCGAACGCGATGCCCGGGTCGTCGTGCACGGTCGAGTCGTTGACGTGGAACATCCCGCTGCGGATGCGCTGGGCGAAGCGGACGCCCCGTCCGGTGCGCGCGGTGTGCACGGCGCCGCTGAGGCCGTACGGGCTGTCGTTGACGATGCGGACGGCCTCGTCCTCGCCGTCGAAGGGGACCATCAGCGCGATGGGGCCGAAGATCTCCTGGTGGAGCAGCGGGGAGCCCTCGGGCAGCCCGGTGAGCACGGTCGGTTCGACCAGGTTGCCGCGCACCCGTCCGTGCACCGGCGCCTCGGCGCCCTCGGCGATCGCCTGGTCCACCAGGGCGGCCAGCGAGTCGGCGTGGAAGGTGTTGATGACCGGGCCGATGCTGGTGTCCGGCTCGCGCGGGTCGCCGGTCTTCAGGGCGGCGACGCGGGCGCAGAACTTCTCCGTGAACTCGGCGGCCACCGGCCGGTCCACCAGGATGCGGTTGGCGGCCATGCAGACCTGGCCGGAGTAGATGAACCGGCTGAAGACGGCGGCGTCGACCGCGTAGTCGATGTCCGCGTCGTCCAGCACCACCAGGGCGCTGTTGCCGCTGAGTTCGAGGATGGTCCGCTTGAAGAGGGCGCCGGCGGTGGCGGCGACGTGGCGGCCGACCCGGTCCGATCCGGCGAAGGAGATCACCTGGGGCACGGGGTGCTCGATGAACGCGTCGCCTATCTCGGCTATGTCGGTGACGACCACGTTGAGCAGCCCGGCCGGCAGCCCGGCCTCCTCGAAGATCCTCGCGACGAGGCCACCGCCGACGACGGGCGAGTTCTGGTTGGCCTTGACGACGACCGCGTTGCCGAGGGCCAGGGCCGGTGCGACCGACTTCATCGTCACCAGGAGCGGGAAGTTGAAGGGGCTGATGACTCCGACGACCCCGACGGGCAGCCGGTAGAGCAGGTTCTCCCGCCCGTCCGCCGCGGAGGGCAGGATGCGGCCCTCCGGGGAGAGCGCCTGCCGGGCGGCCTCGCGCAGGAACTCCTGGGTGAGGCTCAGCTCGTACGCCGCCTTGGTGCGGGTGCCGCCCAGCTCGTCGATGATCGCGTCGGTGATCTCGTCGGCCAGCTCCTCGGTGACCCGCAGCGCGCGCTCCAGGACGTCCCGGCGGCGGTACGGACTCGCCGCCGCCCACTCCCCCTGCGCGCGCTCGGCGGCGCGATAGGCGCTGTCCACCTCGGCGGCGGTGGCGATGGTGATCGAGGCGAGCTTCTCACCGTTGTACGGATTGAAATCGATGATGTCCCAGGAGCCGGTGCCCGTCCGCCATTCACCGTCGATGTACTGGCCGGCCAGCTCTTGGAAGAAGGACATGCGATCCCTTAACTCAGGTGCAGACTCCTGTAGGAGCGCCATCGTACTGAAAATTCAGGAGAGTTGGAGAAGTCCTCGGAGCAGGTCACGACTCTCCTCCGGGCCCGGACTCTCCTCGTGGAGCCGCGTCATCGCCTTTTCGTACTGGGCGACTTCTTCGTCCTTGTCCAGATAGAGCGCGCTTGTCAGCTGCTCCAAATACACGATGTCCGACAGATCGGATTCCGGGAATCGCAGCATGGTGAAGGATCCGCTCTCGCCGGCGTGCCCGCCGAAACTGAACGGCATCACCTGGAGCGTGATGTTCGGCTGTTCCGACATATCGATCAGATGCCGCAATTGCGCCCGCATCACTTCGCGTTCGCCGTACGGGCGGCGCAGCGCCGCCTCGTCCAGCACGGCGTGGAAGCGGGGCGCCCGTTCGGAGACGAGGACCTTCTGGCGCTCCAGGCGCAGGGCGACGCGGCGCTCGATCTCGGCGGGGGGCGCGCCGCGCATGCCCCGGGAGACGACCGCGTGGGCGTAGTCCTCGGTCTGGAGCAGTCCGTGCACGAACTGGACCTCGTAGATCCGGATGAGCGAGGCCGCACCCTCCAGGCCGACGTACGTCTGGAACCAGCCGGGCAGTACGTCCCCGTAACTGTGCCACCAGCCCGCCACGTTGGCCTCACGGGCCAGGGAGAGCAGGGAGTCGCGCTCCGCCTCGTCCGTGACGCCGTAGAGCGTGAGCAGATCCTCGACGTCCCTGGCCTTGAAGCTCACCCGTCCCAACTCCATGCGGCTGATCTTCGATTCGGAGGCCCGGATCGAGTAGCCGGCCGCCTCGCGCGTGATGCCTCGCGAGTCACGCAGTCTCCTGAGCTGAGAGCCCAGCAGGATGCGCCGCACCACGGACCCACTCGACTCGCCTGCCGCCACTGGTCCAACCCTCCCCATCGCTTCCTGGCATCGGGGCTCCCCCTGAACCCCAAGAGCCGGATTCTGCCATCAAAACGCTTCGCCCCGTACTCATTCGATTACGGAAATGGGAAGAGCTTGGGAAGACGCCGAAACCGGGGCGGGGAAGAAATGAGCAAGAACCGGACGGGGTCGGACAGGTCCGGCGCGTGCACGTGCATCTGCCCTTGCATCTGCTGTGCGCATTCGGAACCATGGAGCCCGCGCACCTGCGTTCTCGTTCGTGTTGTGCCGCTGTCGCCGGTACGCAGTACCGGTCCAGCCGCGATTCCCGGGAGTGCCTCGCATGGGGACGAATGGATCGACGATGCTCGAGCCGTTACGGCAGGGGCTTCCCCCCATCGATCCCTCGGCCGTCTCCGGGTCGGCCACCTGCACCCTGCCACCGCACTACGAAGCGGTCGGCGGCGCACGGCGGTTCACCCGGGCGACACTGGGCGGATGGGGACTGAGCGAGCGCTTCGACGACGTCGCGCTCGTCGTCTCGGAACTGGTCACCAACGCCCTGCGGCACGCCCTGCCCGACGACGCCCCGCGCGAGCCCCAGGAGCCGCCCGTACGGCTGCACCTGATGCGCTGGACCTCGCGGCTGGTGTGCGCGGTGCGCGACCCGAGCCACGCGAGCCCGGTCGCCTCCGAGGCGGCGGACTCCGCCGAGTCGGGGCGGGGGCTGTTCCTGGTGGAGTCCTTCAGCGACTGCTGGGGGTGGCACCCCTCTCCCGTACTGACCACCGAGAGCGCGCCGGGCACGGCGGCCTCCCGAGGCAAGGTCGTCTGGGCGCTGTTCAGACTGACCGACCCGGTGTGACGGGGGCGGTGCGACCGGCCGGCGCACCGCGTGGCACACCGCCCGAGGGCTGAACACCGTCGATCTCCGGCGGGGTTCAGCCCTCTGTGGTGTACGGGCCGCCGCTTGCAGGCGGGGTGTACGGGAACACCCCCGCCGGCCGTCAGCCCACGAGGTGGTCGAACTCGCCGTCCTTCACTCCGAGCAGCAGCGCCTCTATCTCGGCCGGTGTGTAGACCAGCGCCGGCCCGTCCGGGTGACGCGAATTGCGCATCGCCACATCTCCGTCGGGCAGTTTCGCGAACTCCACGCAGGACCCCTGGGAGTTGCTGTGTCTGCTCTTCTGCCAGACGACTCCGCGAAGCTCTGTGGCCGCCATGCCGTTGTACACGTGGTGCACAGGACGCTCCCCGAGTTGCAAGGTGCAAGTGTCAACTGTCCCGGATCATAGCTGTGTTCAATTTTTGCTGCATGAGCGGATGCACGAGCAGATGCACGTGCACGCGGGGTATCGCCGTGATTACAGCTTCTGCCGACAGAGACGTGTGAACGGCCTCTCCGGCTCCCGATTCAGGGAGTTGACTTCTCGGCACCCCTTGCGACCCACTGGTAGCTTGGATGGCCATTCGTCTTCCAGGGGGAATTCCACATGCACAAAATCGCACGTACCGGCGCAGTCCTCGCCACCGGTCTGCTGGCCGCGCTGGCGCTCACCGGTTGCGGAAGCGACGGTGACAAGGACGACTCGGGCAAGGACTCCGGGGCCACCGCGAGCCCGACGGCGGGCGGGAGCAGCGACGCCCCCTCCGGGACGGACGGCGGCACCGGCGGCGGCTCCGCCGGCGACGCGAAGGCGCTGGAGGGCGCCTGGGCGGGGAAGACCGACGGCAAGGCGGTGGTGCTGTCCGTCGTCTCCGGGAAGGCCGTCGTCGTCGCCGAGTCCCACGTCTGCACGGGCACCGTGGCGGACATGGGCAAGCCGATGCTGGAGCTGAAGTGCGCCGACGGCGACACCGCCCGGACCATGGGGGCCGTCGAGTCCAACGACGGCAAGACCGTCGTGATCTCGTGGGACGCCGGGGCGAAGGACACCCTGGCGAAGACCGACTCGGACGCGCTGGAGGGCATCCCCGACCTCCCCGGCCTGCCCGACGTCTCGGACCTGCCGACGCCGTGACGTCGTGACGTCGTGGGGCTACGAGGTCAGCCCCCGCGAGAAGTCCTCCAGCACGTCGAGGGCCAGGGACACGTTGGTGCGTACGAGTGCGGTCCCGGCGGGAGGCGGCGTCCCGGCCTCCGCCTCCTCACGCACCCGGCACTCCGCCTCCCAGCGCTCCAGCGCCTCCCGCACCGACGTCCAGTCCGGCACCCGCCGCTCCCGCACCGCCTTGGCACCCCGGTCGGTGGCGCGGCGCAGCGCGTCGGCGAGCGCGGCGGCCCCCGGCACCGGCGTGGCCCCGCTGCGCGGGATGTGGGCCTCCAGCAGCATCGCGACCCGGCCGAGCTGGGCCAGGGAGTGCTGGGTGGCGTCGGCGGCGGCGTGCGAGAGGCCCCGGTGGCGCACCGGTTCGTGCCGGGCCGTCGCCACCGCCTCCTGCCAGGCCACCCGGGCCTCGCGGGTGGCGAGCAGGGCCTGCCGCACATCGCCCTGGCCCCGTTCGGCCGGGTCCGCGTACTGGTCGACGACCGCCGCCGCGTACCGGCCGGCCGCCTTCAGCCAGTCGCCGAGCCGGGTGCGCAGGCGCGGGGTCTCCCAGGCCGGGTAGACGGCGTACGAGATCATCGCCAGCAGACCGCCGCCGAGGGTCAGGAGCACCCGCTCGAACACGGTCTGGCCCAGGTCGTCGCCGGCCATGCCGAGCAGGAAGACGACGTACGCGCCGACGCACGCCTGGGCGACCGCGTACCCGGTCCGCATGAGCAGGTACATCAGCAGGGCGCAGACCACGGCGAGGGCGGCGAGCGGTCCGGTGCCCGGGTGCGCGGCCTCCACGATCGCGGAGGCGAGGAAGACGCCGACGAGGGTGCCGCCGAACCGGGCCACCGCGCGGGAGTAGGTCTGGGAGAACTCCGGCCGCATCACCATCACCGCCGCCATCGGCGCCCAGTAGCCGTGGCCGAGCGGCAGCAGGCGGCCCAGCAGGTAGCCGACCGCGGCGACGGCGGCGAGCCGGACCGCGTGCCGCAGGATTGGGGAGCCGTGGTGCGCCTCGCGGCGCATCGCCCCGAGGATGACCGGTGCGAGGCGCAGCAGTCCCGGGCGCGGGTGGTGGTCGGCGGGGAGCCGGGTGTCCTTGATGGCGTCGGCGGCCTCCTCGGCGCCGGCCCGCTCCTCCTTGGTGCCGTCGCCCTCGGCCGCCTCGATGACGTCGGAGAGCAGGGCGGCGAGCCGGTCGGCGGCGCGCAGCGGCGGGCCGGTGAGCAGGGCCCCGGTGTCGGGGGTCTTCAGCGCGGCGACGGCCGGTGCGGGCAGCTTGACCGGGTCGCCCTTGCGGATCGCCCGGGCGGCCGCGTCGAGCAGCGATCCGGCGGCGGCCAGCAGCTCGCGGACGCGGTCGCGCTCGGGGCCCTCGGCGGGCACGCCCATGGCCGGGTCGGCGAGCGAGGCCAGCACCGGCCTGATGCGCTCGGCGACCCCGCGTGAGCCGTGCAGTTCGGCGGGGCGGCGGCGGGCCTCGCGGGCGGTGACGGCGGCGGCCCGGCGGGCGAGCATCAGCGGAACCGGGTCGAAGTGGGCGACCGGGTCGTGGCGCAGCCGCCGGGCGTAGTCGGCCTCGGCGGCCAGCGCGTCGGCGAGCGCGTCGCGCTGGGCGCCCCATCTGCGGATCGGGAGGAGCACGATCAGCGCCGCCTGGACGACCCCGCCGAACATGATCATCGCGCCGTGCAGGGCCGCTTGTCCGACGGAGGTCGGCAGGGTGATGGTGACGAGCATGATCGCGACGTTGGACGCGGCGATGATGCCCCCGGTCGGGCCCGCCGCCCAGGCGAGCCCGGCGAGGAAGGTCCAGGTGACCAGGAGGAGCAGGAAGAGCGGGAGATGGGGACCCGTCACATAGCCGAGGAAGGTGGTGACGCCGAGGCTGACGCCGGAGACCAGGGCGAGCACGGGGCGGGGGCGCCAGCTGCGCTGGAAGGTGGCGATGGCCGCCTGGAACGCGCCGAACGCGGAGCTGGCGGCGACCACGGGACCGAACAGCGCGAGGCTGACCCCGATGACCAGGGCGAGCCCGGCCGCGCCGCGCACCGCGACCAGCGGTTCGAGGCGCCGCCGCTCGATCTTCAGGCCGGAGCGGGCGGTCTCCTTCAGCGCCCGGAGCCAGCTCATGTGCCGAGCCTAACCGGAATCGCCGTTTTGCCCGAGTTGTGGGGGATGAGGGTCTGGCCGGTGATCACTCAGCCCCTGATGCCCCGCGCCTCCCCGCTCATCCGCGCCCGGTCCGCCGCCTCCGTGCCGTGCGTCCAGCCGTCCAGGTCCGTCGCGCCCCTGACCCGGGTGGTCGTGGTGCGGGGGAACATCTGCTCGGCGGTCTCGGTGACCGCCAGGTCGCGGGCGGCCAGCACCGGGAGCAGCCCGGCGTCGGCGGCCGCGCCGCCCTCCGCGCCGGCCCCCTCCGCATCGGCCTCGGCCGTGACGCGGGCGGTGCCGTCGGCGAGGCGGCTGCCCAGGCGCTGGGCGTAGGCCATCAGGAACGACTGCCGGAACGTCTTGGTCCGTTTGCGTCCGCCGGCCCGCTGGCCCGCCTCGGCGCGGGTCATCGCGGCCGTGCCCTGCACGAGCAGCGAGGTGTGAAGCAGTTCGACGGCCTCCAGGTCCGCCTCGAAGCCGATGACCGTGGTGAAGCCCAGGTCGCTGTTCCACACGGCCCGGCAGCGGTTCGCCGAGGCCACGGCGTCGAGCAGGATCGCCTTGGCCGTCTCGTACGGGGCGTCCACGCCGATCCGGCAGGCGCCGGGGGTGCGGTCGCCGTGCGTACGGGCGGCGAGCAGGGCCTCGTCGATGCTGTGCCGGGCCATCAGCTCCTGCGCCTTGGTGGTCAGCGCCTCTGCCTCCTCCGGGTAGCCGGTCGCCTCCGCCTTCGCGAGCAGGGCGCGGATGCGGGTCAGCATGCGGGGCTCCCCCGCGGCGGGCGGCCGGGTCAGGGCCTCGCGCGCCGCGCCCGGCGGCGGCCCGACGGGCTCGATGGCCGGGAGCCCGAGCAGCAGCCGGTAGAGGGCGAGGAGCGCGGAGGCGTACGAGAACCGGTCGGGCCGGCCCGCGGGCGGCGCGGCGGGAAGCTCGTCCAGCTGGGACCGCCAGCGCGGCGGCAGCTCTCCGTAGCGGCGGACCTCGGAGGCGATGAGCCCGGCGGCCAGGCCCGCCGCGTGCTCGTCCAGGTCGCGGCGGACGAGGCGGACGACGTCGGTGGGCAGCCAACCGCGCTCCCAGGCCCGGCGGACGAACTCCTCACCCCGGCGCACCAGCTCCGCGTCGGCCTGCGGGGCGGCGGCGAGCAGCGAGGCGCCGGCGTCGAGACCGGCGTCGCCCTCCGTGTAGAGGGCGGCCGCGAACGCCTGGTCGATCACCGATTCCATGAGGTCAGGGTAGGCGCCCGTCGCGCAGGGCCCGCTCCCCCCGGTCCGTCGTCCACAGGCTGTGGATATCGAACGCGCAGCCGACCCCGGGCCCGTCCGGCGCTCCCGGCCGTTGTCAGTGCCGGGTGCCAGACTCGACCGTATGACCGAACGCTGGGCGCTGGCCGTCATGGAGGGCGGGGGCGCGCGCCTCGCCCCGCTGGACCGCTCCGGCCTGCCGGCGGCTCCGGTCCTGACCGAGCCGGACCTCGCGGAGGCGGTCCGCTCCCGGCCGGACGTCGCCCGCTGGGTGTGGCGCTCGACGGCCGAGGTCTACCCCCGGCTGCTGGCCGCCGGGGTGCGGGTCGATCGGGCCTACGACGTGGAGGCCGCCGAGTCCCTGCTCATCGGCCACGAGGGCCGGCTCGGCGAGCCCCGCTCGGCCGCCGCCGCGCTCGCCCGGCTGCGGGGCGGCCCGGTGCCACCCGATCCACCGCCCCGATCGGCGGAGCCCGGCTCCCAGTCGTCCCTGTTCGAGCCGCCCTCGGGCCCGGAGCTGCCGTTCGACGCGCTGACCGAGGTGTACGCGGCGCAGCTCGCGCGCCACGAGGCGACGGACCGGCCGGACCGGATGCGGCTGCTGACGGCCGCCGAGTCGGCGGGGATGCTGGTCGCCGCCGAGATGAACCGGACGGGCCTGCCCTGGCGGGCCGACGTCCACCGCGAGGTGCTGCGCGAACTGCTCGGCGAGCGGTACGCGGGCGGCGGCGAGCCCCGCCGCCTCGCCGAGCTGGCCGACGAGGTGTCCGCCGCCTTCGGCCGCCGGGTGCGCCCGGACCTGCCGGCCGATGTGGTGCGGGCGTTCGCACAGGCCGGGATCAAGGTCCGCTCGACGCGCCGCTGGGAGCTGGAGTCCCTGGACCACCCGGCGGTCCGGCCGCTCGTCCAGTACAAGAAGCTGTACCGGATCTGGACCGCGCACGGCTGGAGCTGGCTCCAGGACTGGGTGCGCGACGGCCGCTTCCGCCCCGAGTACCAGCCGGGCGGCACGGTCACCGGGCGCTGGACGACCAACGGCGGCGGGGCGCTCCAGATCCCCAAGGTGATCCGGCGGGCCGTCGTCGCGGACGAGGGGTGGCGCCTCGTCGTCGCGGACGCCGCCCAGATGGAGCCGAGGGTGCTGGCCGCGATCTCCCGCGACCCCGGCCTGATGGAGGTCGCCGGCCACGAGGGCGACCTCTACACCGCGCTGTCCGACCGCGCCTTCCACGGCGATCGCGACCACGCCAAGATCGCGCTGCTCGGTGCCGTCTACGGGCAGACGTCCGGGGACGGCCTGAAGAATCTGGCGGCCCTGCGCCGCAGGTTCCCGCGCGCGGTCGCCTATGTGGACGACGCCGCGAAGGCGGGCGAGGAGGGCCGCCTCGTCCGCACGTGGCTCGGCCGGACCAGTCCGCCGGCGGCCGGTCACGGGGAGGACGGGGAGGCGGGCATCCCGCAGGAGGAGGACGGGGCGCGTGCGGAGTACACGCCGGGTTACGCCTCGACGGACGCGAGGGCGCGCGGCCGGTTCACGCGGAACTTCGTGGTCCAGGGCAGCGCGGCGGAGTGGGCGCTGCTGCTTCTGGCGACCCTGCGCCGGGCGCTCGCCGCCGCCGGGCTCCGGGCCGAGCTGGTTTTCTTCCAGCACGACGAGGTGATCGTGCACTGCCCGCTCGCGGAGACGGACGCGGTCCTGGCGGCACTCCGGGAGGCCGCCGTGGTGGCCGGCCGGACGGCCTTCGGGGACACACCGGTGCGCTTCCCGTTCAGCACGGCGGTGGTGGAGCGCTACTCGGACGCGAAGTGACGGATGAAACGGCCCGGGACCGAACCCCCTCCGGCCCGGGCCGTGCGCCGTACGCGCCCCGGGGAGAGAGCCCGGGGCGCGTGGCGCGGCGGTTATGGCCGCCTTCTGCCGGTCTGCTGTCTACCCGCGTTCCCACAACGCGGGGACATTCGGCGGCTCCCAGCCGGTCAGGGCGGTGTGAGCCTGCAGACAGCGGTAGGCGACCCCGCCGTAGGTGACGCGGTCTCCCGCGGTGTAGGCCGTCCCGGCCGCCCAGGTGCCGCCCGGTCCGGTCGGCGGGTCGGTCGGGTCGGTGGGGGGATCGGTGGGGTCCTGGGCGACGTCGAGGACGAAGTCGAAGGTGCCTTCCTTGCCGGAGCCGACCGCCCGGACGTTCATCAGCAGCGCCGCGTCGTACAGCATGTCGGTGTTGTTGCGCGGCTCACCCGGGAAGTACAGCTGGGTGGTGAGGATGCCCGAGCCGGGGGCCTGGGCCTTCACATGGATGTGCCGGGTGCGGCCGGGGTAGAGGCCGGGCACGATCGTGGTGAGGGTGAACGCGCCGTTCCGGTCGGTGAACTGGTGGCCGCGGAAGGCGTAACCGCTCATGTCGTACGCACCGTTGGTGTCGGCCTGCCAGAAGTCCAGCAGCACGCCGGGGACGGGGCGGCACTCGCGCCCGAAGACGTAACCGCTGACGGTGAGCGGGACGCCGGGCGTCGACGCGGTCACCAGGCTGGTGCGGAGCGGGGAGTTGGGCTTGAAGTACGGGCCCTCGATCTGGTCGTGCGTCGGCTCGTCGCCGTCGTCGCAGTCCGGGGTCGGGGCGAGCGGGCGGCCGGTGTTCGCGGAGTCGCGCGCCAGCGCCACCCCGCCGCCCGCGAACAGCGGTACGGCGGTGGCCACGAGCGCCGCCTTGAGGAGGGACTTGCGGCTGATCGCAGGGCCGCCCGCGGCTTCGGCGGCGGGCTCGGGTGCGGAGGACTCGGGGGTTGCGGGCATGGTGACGGACTCCTCGGGATGGTGGGGAAGGGCACGTGCGCGGTGCGGGGGCCCGGGGCGGTGTCGGACGCCCCGGGCCCGTTCCTCGATCGCCTGAGGGGCGGGGTGTTCGGTGTTACACGGCCTGCCAGAGGGCCGGGACGTTGGGCGGGGTCCAGCCGGGCTGCGCCTGGTGACCCTGGAGGCAGCGGTAGCTCGCCGAGCCGTACGTCACGACGTCACCGGCCGCGTAGGTGGTGCCGGCCGCCCAGGTGCCGCCCGGGTTCGTCGGCGGGTCGGTCGGGTCCGGCGGGGTGGTGGAGCCGTTGGTGACCAGGGTCAGTCCGTACGCCTGGAGCGCCGGGTTCAGCGGCTGGAAGTACGTCACACCGCCCTGCGAGCAGTTGCCGGTGCCGCCGGAGGTGACGCCCTGGGCCTGGCTGCCGGAGATGAACGAGCCGCCGGAGTCGCCGGGTTCGGCGCACACGTTGGTCCGGGTCACCCCGGAGACGGTGCCCTCCTGGTAGGTGACGCTGCTGTTGCGCTGCTGGACCGTGCCGCAGTGCCAGCCGGTCGTCGAGCCGGAGCGGCAGACCGACGAGCCCTCGATCGCCTCGGTGGAGCCGGTGACCGTCACGTCGCCGTTGCCGTAGCCGTTGACCAGCGGGCGCGGGGTCCAGTTGGTGTTGGTGGCGACCCAGGAGTAGTCGCGGCCGGGGAAGGTGGAGCCCTGGAAGGAGCCCTGGGCCTGCTGGTTGTAGCCGCTGGTGGAGACGCCCGGCGTGCCACAGTGCCCGGCGCTGACGAAGCCGCCCTGGGTGCCGCGCTTGACGGGGAAGCCGATGGAGCAGCGGCCCGAGCCGTTCATGTAGTACGCGTCGCCGCCGCGCAGGTCCGTAAAGGTGCGGGGCTGCTCGGTGGACCGGGCGACGGTCACCAGGTCGCGGGAGACGCCGGCCTTCGCGAGGAACGCGTCGGCGGCGGTCGCCTTCCCGGCCTGGACGACGACGCGGTTGCTGCGTACGTCCACGTACCAGGCGGGCACGTCCTTCGGCGCGGCGCGCAGCGCGACGCGGTCCAGGGCGGCCTTGGCGGCGTCGAGTTCGGCGAGGCTGTGGTCGACGACCTCGGCGCGGGCACCGGCCTTCGTGATGCGGGCGGCGTCCGAGGCGTCGGTGGTGGCGACGGTCAGGTCCGCGTCGGCACCGCTGACCCGGGCGCCGGCGAACCGGTCGCCGAGCGAGTACCGCAGCCCGGCGGTGAGGGCGGCGGCACGCGACTCGCGGGCGATGCGGCCTCGGGCCTCGGCGGCGGTGAGTCCGAGGTCCCGCTGCATGGCCTTCAGCAGGCCGGGCGAGAGGTGGGCGGAGTCCGCCGCGGGGGTGGGGGCGGTGGTGGCGGGGTCGGCGGACGCGGTGCCGGTCAGCCCGGCGAGTGCGAGCGCGCCGACGGCCACGGTGGCGGTACACGCGGCCAGGGCCCGCCTGCGGAGCATGGATCTCTCCACGGAACTCTCCTTGACTTGGGGGGAATCGCCGCCAAGGTAGCCGCGTACACGTCAGCTCCAGGAGATCCCGTCCGCCCCATCGCACCGCGTTATGGGGCACCGGGTCCGGTCCCGAACCCCCTTTGTATACGGGGCCCGAGTAGGTTTCCCCTCATGCGAATGGGCCAACTGCTGGGCAGCGGACGCAACGCGGACGTGTACGAGCTGGACGAGGCGTGGGTACTGCGGCGTTACCGCGACGGGATGGACGCCTCCCGGGAGCTGCCCGTCATGTCCTACCTGTCCGCCTCCGGCTACCCGGTGCCGCGGCTGGGCCCGCAGCCCCCTTCGGCCGGTCCCGGCGATCTGGTCCTCCAGCGCCTGCACGGTCCGAGCATGCTGGAGTCCCTGATGTCCGGGGCGATGGGCGCCGAGGAGGGCGCCGGCCTGCTGACCGGGCTCCTCGCCGATCTGCACTCCGTCCCGGCCAGGCTCTCGCCCGACCCCGAGGACCGGGTGCTCCACCTGGACCTCCACCCGGACAACGTGATGCTGACGGCGGACGGGCCGGTGGTCATCGACTGGAGCAACACCGAGGAAGGGCGGCCCGCCCTGGACCGGGCCATGTCGGCGCTGATCCTCGCGCAGGCGGCGGTGGACCCCGCTCACCCGGCGGCGGACGGGGCGCGGGAACTGCTCACCGCCCTGGTGCCGCGCCTGGCCGCCGACGACGGCCTCCCGGCCCCCCACCTCGCCGACGCGGTCGCCCGGCGCACCCTCAACCCGACGATGAGCCCGGCCGAGACGGCCCTGATCGGGGACGCGGCGGCCCTGGTCACCGCACTCGCCGGCCGGTAGCACGCCCTACTCCTGCGCCCCCGCGAACTCCACCGGCCGGATGCGCAACGCGAGCCAGGCGGGCAGCGCGGCGAAGACCACCGCGAGCGCCGCGCTCACCGCGACCACCAGCCCGACCGCCTCCCACGGCACGACGACCGCCGAGGGCACGGAGAGCCGGCCGAGCGCGGCCCGTACGCCGAGCAGGTTCAGCGCGGCCACCGCCCCGCCGAGCCCCGCGCCCACCGCGACCACGGCCAGCGCCTCCGCCCCGGCCAGCCGCAGCACCTGCGCCTTGGTCGCCCCGGCGAGGCGCAGCACGGCGAAGTCGCGGACCCGGTCCGCCGTGGCCATGACCTGGGTGTTGGCGAGGGCGATCCCCGTGTAGATGAGGGCGATCGCAAGGATCATCAGGAGCCCGGTCCGGGTGCTGCCGCCGCCTTGCACGAGTGTCGCGGTCCACTGCTCACGGGTCAGCACCTCGGTGCCGGTCGCCCGCCCGGCCGCGTGCAGTCCGCGCTCGACGGCCCGCCGGTCCGCCCCGGCGCGTACGGCGATCCCGACGCGGTCGACGGGGGCGCCGGCCGCGTTGCGCGGGGTGAGGTAGACGCCGTTGTCACCGGTGCCCCCGGGCGAGCACGGCCGCGACGCGGAGGGTGGTTTCGCGGCCGTCGCCGAGCCAGACGCGGACGCGGGCGCCGACCCGGTGAATGGCCCACTCCTCGTTGACGACGATCGAGCGGTCGTCCAGGTCGGCGAGCCGCCCGGCGACCACGGGCAGCGCGGACACGGCTGCGGCGTCGGCCGGGTCCACGGCCCGGGCGTCGGAGCGGATGAGGGCGGTGCCCTCTTCGAGCACGGTGACCGAGGTGGCGCGCGAGGCGCTCACCCGGGCGCCCGGGATGCGGCGGGCGCGGACCACGAACTCCTCGGGGACGCCCGCGTGTTCGTCCACGGCCATGAAGTCAGCCGTGACCTGGCCGCGCGCCTCGGCCGCCTTGGCCGCGTCGATGGTGGCCTTGGTGCCCATCAGTGAGGCGGCCAGGGCGACGGTGACGAGCACGGGTGCGGCGACGGCGGCCGTCCGGCGCAGCCCGGCCGAGGCGTTCTCCCGGACCAGGAGTCCGGTGGCGCCCGGCAGCCTGGCGGGCAGCCAGGCCAGGAGGCGGATCGCGGGGCGCACCAGGACGGGTGCGAACAGGGCGCATCCGACGATCAGGAGCATCGGCTGCGTGGTGTACGTCTTGCGCTTCAGGAGCCCCGCCGGGTCCTGGACGAGCCCGAGCACCACCAGCACCGCCCCGGTGAGCAGGACGGCCGCGCCCAGGACCACCCGTACCGGCGGCATCGTGCCGCTGTCCACAGCGGCGTCGCGGAGGGCCTCCGCCGGGCGGACCCGTCCGGCGCGGTGCGCGGCGGCGACCGCTCCGGCGAGGGCGACGGCGAGGCCGGTCCAGAAGGCGGTGGGCAGCGGCCAGTTCTGGTCCCCGATGGTGAACCAGGCGGGCGCGAGGCCTTGTTGGACCATCCAGGCCGCGAGCCTCGGCGCCCCGGAGAGCCCCAGCCAGCAGCCCGCCGCCGAGGCGAGGACACCGACGAGCGCGGCCTCCGCGTACACCAGGCGGCGCACCTGGCCGGGCGTCGCACCCGCCATGCGCAGCAGGCCGAACTCGCGGCGGCGCTGGGCCACGGCGAAGGAGAACGTCGAGGCGACGACGAACACGGAGACGAAGGCGGTGATGCCGGCGGCCGTGCCCAGCAGGGCGTTGACCGAGACCAGGGCCTCGGCGTCCCGGTCCGGGTCGGGGTCGGCCCTGCGCCGCTCGTCGCCCGTGAGGACGTCCAGGCCGAAGCCGTCGCCCACGGCAGCGCGCACGGCGGCCGGGTCGGCGTGGACCACGACGGCGTCGATGTCCGGGGAATGCCGGGCGGCCTCCGCCTCGCCGAAGAAGACGGCGCGCTCGAAGCGGGCGGGGCGCACGGTCCCGGTCACCGTCCACGTCCCCTTGCCCGCGGGCGTGGTGAGGGTGACCCGGTCGCCCACGGCACCGGTGTCCGCCGTGACCACGACCTCGCCGGACGCGGCGGGCGGACGACCGGAGAGCAGCCGGTAGGGGGTCGCGGCGGCGACGGCCCAGGGGTGCCCGGCCGCCTCGCGGGACCCGGCCGATACCGGGAACGTACGGTCCACCGCCGTGCGCCCCAGCCCCGCGAGCCGGGCGGCGGCCTCCGCCGGGACGGGCCGGGGATCGGCGAGCTTCTGCGTACGGACGCCGATCGGGGTGCGTACGCGCACCTGATCCGCACCGCGCACCACCACCGGCGCCGCGGCGAACCGCTCGGGGGCCTGCTCCGGGCCGTCGACGGTGGCGGCGAGGGCCAGCCCCGTCGTGGTGATGATCCCCACGCCGAGGGCCAGCGCGAGGAAGGAGCCGGCGAGGGTGACCCAGCGGGTCCGTATGCCCTGGAGGATGAGCTTCAGCACGGGACGGCCCCCATCCGGGTCATCCGGGCCGCGATCTCCTCGGCCGCCGGGGCGTGCAGCTCGTCGCGCACCCTGCCGTCCGCGAGGAACAGCACCCGGTCCGCGTAGGAGGCGGCGACCGGGTCGTGCGTCACCATGATCACGGTCTGGCCGTCGTCCGCCATGGTCCGAAGCAGCGTCAGCACCTCGCGGCCGGTCGCGGTGTCCAGCGCGCCGGTCGGCTCGTCGCCGAACAGCACGTCGGGCCGGGTGACCAGCGCGCGGGCCAGCGCCACCCGCTGCTGCTGGCCGCCCGACAGCTCACCGGGGCGGTGCCCGGCGCGTCCGGTGAGACCCACCCGGTCCAGGACGGCGAGGACGTCGGCGCGCTTCGGGCGGCGGCCCGCGAGCCTGAGCGGCAGGGCCACGTTCTGCTCGGCGGTCAGAGCGGGCAGCAGGTTGAACGCCTGGAAGACGAAGCCGATGCGGCTGCGCCGGAGCAGGGTCAGCCGGCGCTCGCTCAGCCCGGTCAGCTCCGTGTCACCGAGGAACACCCGACCGGCGGTGGGCCGGTCGAGGCCCGCGGCGCACTGGAGCAGGGTGGACTTGCCGGAACCCGAAGGGCCCATGACGGCGGTGAAGGAGCCCCGGGGGATGTCCAGGCTGACCGCGTCGAGCGCGGTGACGGCACCGGATCTGCCGGCGTAGGACCGGGTGACCGAGCGGAGTCGGACGGCTGCGTGATTCATGTCCCCCAGCCAACCGCCGCCGTCCGCCCGGCACATCGCAGCGGTTTCCACTTCTGAGGTGGAGGTAGCTCCACCTCAGAAGTGCAATTCCGAACCGGCGGTTACAGTCCGCGACCCGTCCGCATCCAGCGGCCGGTTGACCAGGT